>JANYIH010000269.1 GCA_025358745.1 Hyphomicrobiales bacterium
CTTCAAAAACAGCTCGGCGAAACCCGCCAAGCCCAACAAGGAGAAACCGCGAAACTTGACGAAACCCTGACCTTCAAACCATCATCCACCCGGGTCAGTTCTCAATGGAAATCCTGGGTCAGTTCTCAGCGGAAATTAACAGCCGAGTACAATGGTTGCTACTGAATTGCCCGATTCGCTCCACGCATCTAAGCGACCGAACGCGGTCGCCCAAGGGTTCGGTACACAGTCGGGCGAGAGACGGAGAACACTTCGGCGAGGTCGCTGATTGAGTAATCGCCGGTGTTGTGCATGCGGCGCAACTCGTTTTGCTGCTTGTCGGACAGCTTCGGCGACTTGCCACGTAGTTTGCCCTTGGCGCGCGCTATGGCCATGCCCTCGCGGGTGCGCAAGCGGATCAGGTCGGCCTCGAACTCGGCGAAAGTGGCGAGGATGTTGAAGAACATTTTGCCCATGGGGACGGCAGGATCGTAGACACTCGCGCCGAGGGCGAGCTTGACGCCCCGCGCGATCAACGCGTCCGCGATGGCGCGCGCATCGGGGACGGAGCGCGCAAGCCGGTCAAGTTTTGGAACGACCAGCGTATCGCCCACGCGGGCAGCGGCGAGCGCTTGGTCAAGGCCTGGTCTGTCCCGGTTCGTTCCGGTGAGCCCATGGTCGGTATAGATGCGCTCAGGCCGGACGCCGAGCTTTTCCAGCGCGGCCTTTTGGGCGGCGAGGTCTTGCTTGTCAGTCGAGCAACCGGCGTAGCCGATTGTGATCGCGGTCATGGCGATAAGTGTACGATAAAGGTTCCCCTATTGAAAGAATTATCGCACCATCTCATTGAGACGGTTGTCGCAGCGGTTTGATTGATACGCGCCGCCCGGCTCGACTGTCCGCTGGTAGATCCCCTTACGGACAGTTTCGCGGAGGCGGGCGGCATTCGCCTTGGAGGGACGCAATGGAGGAAACTCCGCAGGCCGTCTCTTTCGCTTGCCTGTCGGATCGGCTGCGCAAGCAAGCCATGACGCGGTTCGCGGTCCTTCAGCCTCATCTCGAACAGGATGTCGCCCTCGCCCATGCCGCGCGCCACGCCGGGGTGGCGACCCGGACAGCTCAGCGTTGGCTGTCGCGCTGTCGGGCCAACGGCTTGGCCGGTCTCGTCCGGCCCGTGCGGCGCGACGCCGGAAACCGGAAACTGCCCGCCGATTTCACGCGGCTCATCGAAGGCATGGCGCTGCGCAAGCCGCGCCCTTCGGTCGCAACGATTCATCGCCAGGCCGCGAAGATCGCTGCGGAGCAAAATGTCGCCGCACCTTCCTATGCGACGGTTCACGCCATCATCCACAATCTCGACCCCGCGCTGACGACGCTCGCGCAAGAAGGTCCGGCGGCTTTTCGCAGCCGCTACGAACTCATTCACCGCCACCGCGCCGAAAAGCCGAATGCGCTTTGGCAGGCCGATCATACGATGCTCGATATTCTGGTCGTCGATGCGAACGGCAAATCCGCGCGACCGTGGTTGACCGTCATTCTCGACGATCATTCGCGCGCGGTCGCCGGGTGCTTGGTTTTCCTCGGTGCGCCTTCGGCCTTGCAGACCGCGCTGGCGCTGCGCCAAGCCATTTGGCGCAAGGCCAATCCCGCATGGCCGGTGCATGGGATTCCCGACGTTCTCTACGTCGATCACGGCAGCGATTTCACCAGCGAGCATCTTGAATTGGTGGCGGCGGCGCTGCGGATCGAACTGATTCATTCGACTGTCGGCAGACCGCAGGCGCGCGGCAAGATCGAACGCTTCTTCGGCACCATCAACGCCGAGCTTCTGACCACCTTGCCGGGGCGCTTGGTGCAGGGGCGGCCCGCGAGCGCCCCGGCCTTGTCGCTGTCGCAACTCGACGCGGCGCTCGCCGCCTTCATCGTCGGCGTCTACAACAAGCGTTCGCACAGCCAGACCGGCGCGACGCCCGATGCGGCGTGGCTCGCGCAGGGCTGGCTGCCGCGCCTGCTCGAAAGCCTCGACGATCTCGACCTTCTCCTGTTGACGGTCGCGAAGGGGCGCAACGTGCAACGCGACGGCATACGTTTCCAAGGTCTGCGCTACATCGATCCGACGCTGGCGGGTTATGTCGGCGAAGCCGTGACGATCCGCTACGATCCCCGCGACCTCTCGGAAATCCGCGTCTTCCACAGCGACCGCTTTCTGTGCCGCGCGGTCAGCGCCGAGCATGCGGGCCAGACCGTGACGCTGAAAGACATACAGACCGCGCGCGTTGCGCATCGCCGGGCGTTGCGCGCCGAAATCAGCGCGCGCGTTTCCCGCGTGACGGATTTCCTGCCTGCGGCTCAAGCCGCGCCGCCGCAGCCTCAGCCTGCCGCGCTCGCGAAAAAGTCGAAGCTGCGCACCTATCTCGACGGCGACTGACAGTCATGAACAGCAACGGTCGCCCCACGGGAACATTCATCGCCACCAAAGAACATAGACGCTTCGTCGAGTTCGCCAGCGCCGTCAGAAAGCACCGCTACATCGGTCTATGCTACGGCGCGGCGGGCGTCGGCAAAACCCTGTCGGCGCGGCGCTACGCCCATTGGGATTTGGCCGAGCCTTTGCTCGAAGACAGGCGGCGGCGCGATCCCGGCGACGCCGACATCCGCGCGGCTCTGGCGCGCTCGCGAACCGCTTTCTACACCCCCGCCATCTTCGCGACCGTGCGCGACCTGCGCATAAATCTGACGGCGCGCATCGGGCACGTGGAACTCGACATAGACGAGCATCTGCATCGCGACGAGAAAGGTTGGATCGTCGATAGCGACGGCCTCGTCGAAATGCTGATCTTCGACGAAGCCGAGCGCTTGTCGCTGACCGCGCTCGAATTCATCCGCGACATCTTCGACCGCACCGGCGTCGGCGTGATCCTGATCGGAATGCCCGGCATGGAAAAGCGTCTATCGCGCTACCCGCAGTTCTACAGCCGCGTCGGCTTCGCCCATCAATACCGCCCTCTGGCGGGCGACGAACTGTCCTTCGTGCTGACCCGCCATTGGCGCTCGCTTGGCCTCGATCTCGACGAAGCCGATTTCACCGACACTCAGGCCATCGCCACAATCGCCCGCATCACCGGCGGCAACTTCCGCCTTCTGCAACGGCTTTTCGTGCAAATCGACCGCATTCTCAAAATCAACGATCTCAGCGTCGTCACGGAAGAGGTTGTCGCCGCCACCAGAACCGCCCTCGTCGTCGGCGTCACTTAGCGATCAAAAAACGTTGCCATTTATCAATCAAGGTCACATGAGGCGCCGAAGCCGGGCTGATTTTCGAATCGACGAGCTTTGAGGCGTCATGCGATCGGCGGCGGAACGAATTGATTTTGTGCATGAATTTTTGAGCCGGGTGTTTGCGGAGGACTTGCACGCCAAGCGGGTGCAGTCGTTGGCCAATGGCGCGCTCGGGGTCATGACGTCGGCCGCGCTGGCTGTGTCGCTGATCG
>JANYIH010000286.1 GCA_025358745.1 Hyphomicrobiales bacterium
TTACGAACGCTCCTCATTGGAGCGTGGCTGTTTGGGCACTTGCGTCCATCCCATTTTTCTACTGGTTTACGTGGGATTTGTTCGTAAAGAATTTCTCGGGGCATAGCGTCGTTGGAGTGGTTTCCGCGTTCGTAGTTGTAACGCTTGTGGCGGCGGCGTTCTTTGTGGCTGGCGACTATCTGGCGTATTTTCTCGTTCGGGCCATCGCCAACTAGCGATGCGTACGGATAGAATCCGTCTTGATGACGACGAACATTCTCCGTTCCTTGTCGCTGTTCGCCTGGGCCTTGGCCTATCGCAGCGTCTTCACCGTGGCGGGCGGCGCCGTGACCGCGCGCCTCGCTCCCAACCGACTGATGCGACACGCCACCATCCTCGCCGGCATCGGATGTGTCGTGGGGCTGGCGGGCGTCATCGTCTATTACATCATCGGCGGCGGGGAACTGGGCCCCCCTGGTACGCGATCGCCATTCCCGTTGAAGCCATTCCCTGTGTCTTGCTCGGGGCGTGGCTCGCCTCGTCGTCGACGTCGATGGTCAGGAGCGCGTAAAGAGGTTCGGGAAAGTCGCCTTCACGATGTGCCCGGTCAAAGATATGGCCCGCGCCGAGCGCTTCTACCGGGAGACGCTGGGCCTCGGCCCCAGCACGGGATCGGTTGCGCATGGATGGGTCGAATTCGATCTGCCGAATGGCGGATGCTTCGCGCTGACGACACATTCGCGTTCCGAGCCGAGCGCGAGCGCCGGCGGGACGATCGCTTTCGAAGTGGCCGACCTTGACCGCCTCCTTCAAGACATCAAGGCGAAGGGCGTCGCCCTACTGGCGACCAATATCGAAAGCCCGGTATGCCGCATGGCCACATGCCTCGATTCCGAGGGCAACAGCATCCTTCTGCATCAGCTGAAACGAAAAGCGACCGAGGGTCGGGGTTAGGGCTTTTGTAGGCGCAAACACTGTTGGTTTCCACTGCAAGTAGACGCGGGCGCTGCGAGTTTTTCCACCGAGAACTGATCCATGTTCGAACCTGCCCCCTTGGCCGACGGCCGGGAGGCATCCACATTCAACCCAAAGCCCCGGCCCCCGCCGGGGCTTTCGCGCTTCCATAGCTTCCGGCCAAAGTTGACCGCAACCCCGCCCTTTGCGTTGCCGAGGCTTCGCGCCAGCCCCGCAACGGCGGTTTGGCGGGCTAGCCATCCGAGCCGGCGCGTCGGCTCGATATGCCGACCAGGTCCACCGGCAACGCAATCAAGCGTAGCGAATGAACGGGCCCAGCCTATGAAGCGAATTTGCGTTCAATCGATCTCCTCCAGCGCCTGCGCAAGAAGTCGCGCCAGCCGTTCCGGCTCGCGCGGGAAGCCGGCGCGGATCCACTTCGCCTGCAGCGCCTTCAGCGCCGCCCCGACCTGACGGCCCGGCGGCAGCCCGCGCGCGACCAGTTCGGCGCCGGTGAAAGGCAGGCGCGGCTCGGGCGTGTCGGCGAGGAAGCGATGTGCGGCTTGCCAACGGGGGGCGTCTTCCGCAAGCCCGCTGTCGGCGTGCGCCAGCCGGAGCGCGTCGCGCGCCGCCGTCCGGCCGCGCTCGAACAGGGCGATCCGCAGATCGCCCAGCGAGGGCGGGACGGTCAGGCCATGCAGACTTTCCAGCGCGCGCGCAGCCGCGTCGAGCCGATCGCCTTCCGTGTTGGAAAGTCTGAGTTTTTCGCGCAGGCGCTGCGCGTCCTCTCGCACCACGACTGCAAGCGCGGCGAGCCGCAGGACAGCGTCGCCGCCAGGCTCGATCCGCGCCAGGCGCGCCAGCCGGGCGGGATAGGCGACGCCGCCGAACAAGGGGCCAACCAAACCTGCGATCTCGGCGAGGCCCAGCACATCGGGCCCGCGGCGCGCGACCAGAATCTTCAGTAATTCGGCGCGCACCCGCTCCGCCGACAGCGTCGCAAGTCCCGCTCGCTCCGCAATCGCGGCCGACAGGCCCGCCGGGTCCAGCCCGCCCTCGCCGAACCGCGCGGAAAAGCGCAGGAAGCGCAAGATCCGGAGGAAATCCTCGCGTATGCGCTGGCGCGCATCGCCGATGAAACGCACCCGGCGGTCCGCAAGGTCGGCGAGCCCGCCGACGTAATCGTGCACCAGACCCGCTGCGTCCAGCGAGAGCGCGTTGATTGTGAAATCGCGCCGCATCGCGTCGGCGACGAAATCGCGCCCGAACCGGACTTTTGCGCGCCGCCCGTCGGTCTCGATGTCCTCGCGCAGGCTCGTCGTCTCGATCGTCGCGCCCTCGAGGATCAACGTGACGGTGCCGTGTTGCACGCCGGTCGGCGCGAAGGCCAACCCGGCGGCCTTCGCCCGCGCCATCACGATCTCGGGCGTGGCGGTGGTGGCGAGGTCGAAATCGCCCGGCTTGTCGCCCAGCAGCAGATCGCGCACCGCCCCGCCGACCAGACGCGCCTCCTCGCCCTCGGAATTGAGCAGCGCCAGGGCGCGCGCCAGCGGCGGGGTATGCAGAACGGAGAGATCCGCCAGACGGCCGTCGTGCAGCGCCAGCGTCACTCGAATCGCCCCGGCGCGATGATTCCGTTCTCGATATGGGCGGGCACGTAGCGGCCGTGCCCGCGCGGCGCGAGCGCGGTGAGAAAGGCCAGTCCGAGCGTCGCGGCCGCCAGACCCGTCAACGCCAGCCAACTCAGCCGTCCGCGCGTCCAATGCTCCACCGCCAGCGGGAATTTCAGGCGCAGGGCGAGATAGAGCGCGAACAGCGCGAAGGGCGCCAGAAACAGCCCGACCGTTTCGAACAACGCGCGAATCATCGGCGGGTCAGCCTTTCCCAGAGATTGCGCAGCATGCCGGCCGTCGCGCCCCAGATATAGCGATTGTCGTGCGGCATGGCGTAGAACCGCCGCTTGGCGCCGGCCCATTCGCGCTCGTGGATGGCGTGATTGGCCTCGTCCATGAGAAAGTCGAGCGGCGTCTCGAATACGGACTCGACCTCTGCCGCGTTAAGCGTCAGCGCGAAGCCAGGCGTCACCAAAGCCACCAGCGGCGCGATGCGAAAACCGGTGCCGGTGAGATAGGGGTCGAGCCAGCCGAGCGGCTCGATGAAGCGAGCCTCCAGCCCGATCTCCTCCTCCGCCTCGCGCAGGGCGGCTTGCAGCGGCGTCTCGCCGGGATCGACCTTGCCGCCGGGAAAGGCGACCTGGGCCGCATGGGCGCGCAAATGCCCGGCGCGCTGCGTCAGCAGCACGGTCAGTCCCTCGGGCCGCGCGACGATGGGGGCCAACACGGCCGCGGGACGGGAGGGCGGCAAACCCGCCGGCGCGCCGCCGTTAAGCGCGAAATCGCTGGCGCGCGGATGGGGGGCGAAGGCGTCGGGGCTAAGCGTCGCATCGAGCCGCGCGCGGGCGAGGGTTCGGAACGCTTGCGGGTCGCGCGGAATCCCCGGTTCAGCGGCCATCGCTGACCAGACCCTCGACCTCGGCCGCGCGCTGGATGGGGAAGAACACGCCGTCGGATCGCACGCCGAACCAGTCCTCGCCCCCATGCGGCTCGACCGCGCCAAGCTCCACGAGATCGTAGAACAGCGCCCGCTTGACCAGCGCCCAGAGGTCGCCGCGCACGCGAACGTAAGGCTTGACGCCCTCGGCCGCGCCCGGCTCGAACCGGAGCGGATGCTCCGCGTCGACCCAGACGCAATCGTCGACCTGCGTGCGAAACCCGATCCGGCCCTCCTCGCGCCGCATCTCCACCGCCAGGAACGGCGCGTCGTCGACCTTGATCCCGACCCGCTCGACCGGCGTCACCAGCACATAACGGTCGGGATCTTTGCGCAGGATAGAGGAGAACAATTTCACCAGCGGGGCGCGGCCGATCGGCGAGCCGAGGTAAAACCATGTCCCGTCGGCGGCGATGCGCATGTCGATGTCGCCGCAGAACGGCGGATTCCATAGATGGACCGGCGGCAGGCCGCCCTTTTGGACCTGGGCCAGCCCTGCCAACGCCTGATCCGGCGCCTTATTTCCGTTTTGCGACAAAGCCGCCATATTCTCGCGTCGTTTGCGCGCCAAATCCAAGCGAATGGCTCGACAGGCGCGCTCAAGAGCCTAATCTAAGCCCGAGCCCCCGTTTTAGAAACCAGATTCGCGGCGAAGCCTAAAGGGCGGCAGGAGAATGGAATGCCGGTGACCGAATTCGACGCCGCGATCGCCAAGACGGCGGAGGCGACGCTTGAGCGCATCCGGGCCGCGCGGGAGGCGATTGGCGCGGTGATCTTCGGCCAGGAGACCGTGGTCGAGCAGACGCTCACCACGCTGCTGGCGGGTGGCCACGGCCTGCTGATCGGTGTGCCGGGCCTCGCCAAAACCAAGCTGGTCGAGACTTTGGGCGCCGTGCTCGGCCTCGACGCGCTGCGCATCCAGTTCACCCCCGACCTGATGCCCTCCGACATTCTTGGCGCGGAGGTGATGGAGGAGGGGCAGGACGGGCGGCGCTCGTTCCGCTTCCTGCCCGGCCCGATCTTCGCCCAGCTTCTGATGGCCGACGAGATCAACCGCGCCAGCCCGCGCACCCAATCGGCCTTGTTGCAGGCGATGCAGGAGCGTCACGTCACCATCGCCGGCGCCCGCCACGATCTGCCCGCGCCGTTCCACGTGCTGGCGACGCAGAACCCGCTGGAGCAGGAAGGCGCCTATCCCCTGCCCGAAGCGCAGCTCGACCGTTTCCTCATGCAGATCGACGTCGGCTATCCCGACCGCGCCGCCGAGCGTCGCGTGCTGATCGAGACCACGGGCGTCGTCGAGGCCAAGCCGAAGGCCGCCATGACGGCGGATGATCTGATTGCGGCGCAGCGCCTCGTGCGCGCGGCCCCGATCGGCGAAAATGTCGTCGAGGCGATCCTCGATCTCGTGCGCGCCGCCCGACCCGGCGAGGGCGATCCGGAACTGACCAAGCCGATCGCCTGGGGCCCCGGCCCGCGCGCCGCGCAGGCTTTGACGCTCGCCTCGCGCGCCCGCGCCTTGATCGACGGGCGCCTCTCGCCCTCGCGCGACGACGTGATCGCGCTAGCCGAGCCGATCCTCAAGCACCGGATGGCGTTGACCTATCCCGCCCGCGCCGAGGGGGAGACGATTTCAGCGGTCGTCGCGCGGCTCGTGCGCAAATACGTGGCCTGACGCTTGGCCCAAGCCGCCGCCCAGGCCCCGCGCGAACAGGCCGCTCTTCTTGCAGCCCGCCTGCCCGATCTCGTCGTGGCGGCGCGGCGG
>JANYIH010000302.1 GCA_025358745.1 Hyphomicrobiales bacterium
ACCGCCGCCCCGACCTCCGCCACCGCGCTCGATCCCCGATGCCCGGTGAAGGCGTTGGCGTTGCCGGAATTGACGACGAGCGCGCGCGCGAGGCCGCCCTTCAGCTTACTCCGGCACCAGTCGACCGGCGCCGAAGGGCACTTGCTCCTCGTGAAAACGCCCGCAACCGCAGCGGGCGCGTCGAACAGCGCCATCGTCACGTCGGTGCGCCCGGCATAGCGCACGCCGGCGGCGACGCTGGCGAACGCCACGCCCTCGATCACCGGCAGTTCAGGATATGTCTTCGGGGCGAGCGGCGAGAGCGGGGCGGGCGCGGCCATGCGACGATCCTCGTTGACGGGAAGCGCGCCCTCTTAACGGCCGATCACCGCTATGGAAAGCCTCACCCCAACGCCCGCGCCAAATCCTCGCACAAATCCTCCACGTCCTCCAGCCCGACCGACAGCCTGAGCAAGCCCGGCCCGATGCCCAGCGCTGCCCGTTGCTCGGGCTTCAGGCGCTGATGCGTCGTCGTCTCGGGATGGGTGATGAGCGATTTCGCGTCGCCGAGATTGTTGGAGATGCCGATGATCGAAAGCGCATTGGCGAAGGCGAAGGCCTCTTTTTTCCCGCCGAGAATCTCGAACGCGAGCATGGTGCCGCCGCCCGACATCTGCTTAGCCGCGATCTCATATTGGGGATGATCGGCGCGGCCGGGATAAAACACGCGCTTCACGCGGGGATGCACGCTGAGATATTGCGCGATGCGCTCGGCCGAACGCTGCTGCGCGGCGACGCGCACCGGCATCGTCTCCAGCGATTTCAGCATCACCCAGGCGTTGAACGGCGACAGGCACGGGCCGGTCTGGCGCAGGAAATTGTGGATGTGCGTCGCGATGAACGCTTCGCTGGCCAGGATCACGCCGCCAAGCGTGCGGCCCTGCCCGTCGATATGTTTGGTCGCGGAATAGACGGTGCAATCGGCGCCGAGCGCGAGCGGCTTTTGCGTCATCGGCGAGGCGAACGCATTGTCCACCACCAGCGTCGCCCCGCCCTTGTGAACGATCTGCGCGACGGCGGCGATGTCGATCACCTCCAGCGTCGGATTGGTTGGACTTTCCAGGAACGCGGTCCTGGTGTTGGGCCGCATCGCCTTGGCCCAAGCGTCGAGATCGGCGCCGTCGACCAGCGTCGTTTCGACGCCGAAGCGCGGCAGCAATTCCTCGACGACATAGAGACAGGAACCAAACAACGCCCGGGCCGCCACCACATGATCGCCCGCCTTCACCTGTCCCATCAGCGCGGCGGTGACGGCGGCCATGCCGCTGGCGGTCGCGCGCGCCGCCTGCGCGCCTTCGAGCAGCGCCATGCGTTGCTCGAACATCGCCACCGTTGGATTGGAGAAGCGCGAATAGATGAAGCCCGGCGCCTCGCCCTTGAAGCGCGCCTCCGCGATCTCCATCGTGTCGTAGAGATAGCCCTGCGTCAGAAACATCGCCTCCGACGTCTCGTCGAATTGCGAACGCAGCGAGCCGCCGTGGACGAGAACGGTCGCCGGCCGCAGCGTCTTGGGATCGCGGGACTTGCGGGGACTGGGCATGCGGACTCCTTGACGGGCCGCCAAATCCGGATTTGCCAATAAATCCCGATCTTTTAGCCCTTTGTTTAACGTGGCGGCAAGCCGACCGGCTCAAATGACCACGGGTACGAGAAGCCTCTTAGACCCGCACAAAAGCAACGTCAACCGGCGTCGCTTCGGATCAGGACGCCCACTCCGACCTCAGCGCGGCGCGATCGCGGTCAAACCGATTGCAGTCGAGGTTTCCTTTCGCGTCGCCCGGCAAACCGGCGACCTGGTTGATCTTCGGGTCTTCCCGACTGCCCGCATACTGCCACAACCAGTACGTGTTCCAGCTTCCCTGGACTTTCGCGCGGCGTCCGTATTCGGCCAGCCACAACCTATGCGATCCGAAGAACGTGTCGATCTTGTCATCGAGCTGCTCCTTTATGAGATTGCCGCTATACAACACCGGCTTCCTGCCAAGTTTGTCTGACAAGCGTTCCAAGAATTCGCGCGCTTGCGCCAAGGACATCTGGTGGCCCTTGTCTTTTTCGTAGTCTAGCGCGACAAGCGTGTTCGCATCCGGCTGCGCCTCATGCAAGAAATTCTCCACTTGATCGGCCACCGGGGCATTCGTGCCCCAGTGATAGGCGCCCCACAATAGGCCGGCTTTTTCGGCTTGATCGCGGCGGGCGGCGTATAGCGAATCCTGCCCCGTCTTTCCGGTCGTAGCCTTATGAATAATGCCCCAAATGCCGGATTCGGCGGCTTGCTTGAAACTCGTGACGCGGTCGCCCTGGTAAAGGTCGACGACCCGTGGAACAAAATCCTCCATTTGCAAACTTCCTTATGATGCGCGCCGCCGCTACGGCGGACACAGTGCTTGTTTCGCCGCCCAAGCACCTTAAGGGAACTCTTATTCAAGTCTACAAGAAGACGCAGATGGGTTTGACTTATGTGCTTGGGGTTTCCCTAGACGCAAAAGCCGCTATAGGAACGAGCATGTCAACCCCCTCCGGCCTCCTCCCCCGTCCCGGCGTCGCCGCGCTCGTCGCATCCGGCGCCATCGCCGCCGAGCGGATGATCGAGCCCTCGCAAATCCAGCCCGCGAGCCTCGATCTGCGGCTCGGCAAGGAAGCCTACCGCCTGCGCGCCAGTTTTCTGCCCGGACGCGGCGCCACCGTGCGCGAGCGGCTGGAAAGCCTTTCGCCCGAGCGCGTTTCGCTCGAAGGCGAAGGCGCGGTGCTGGAGAAGGGCATCGTCTACGTCGCGCCCCTGTGCGAACGCCTCGCGCTGCCGCAGGCGCTGGCGGGCGCGGCCAACCCGAAGAGCTCGACCGGCCGGCTCGACATTTTCACCCGGCTCATCGTCGACCACGGCGCCGCCTTCGACGAGGCGCCGGCCGGCTACCACGGCCCGCTCTGGGTCGAAATCTCGCCGCGCAGCTTTTCGGTGCGGGTGCGCGAGGGTTCCAAGCTCAACCAGTTGCGCCTGCGCGGCCCCGGCCGCGTCGTGCTCGCCGATGCCGAGTTGAGCGCCCGCCACGAGGCCGCCGCGCTGGTCGATGGGCGGCTCGAATTGCGCGACGGCCTCGTCGTCCATGTCGGGCTGGCCGGCGCGGAGGGAGCCATCGTCGGCTTCCGCGCCATCAAGAACGGCAGCGTGATCGACGTCGACAAGCCTGGCGCTTACGCGGCGGAGGATTTCTGGGAGCCGATCCGCGCGCGCGCCGGGCGACTGATCCTCGACCCCGAAGAGTTCTACATTCTCGCTTCGCGCGAGCGGATGCATATTCCCGCCGATCTCGCCGCTGAAATGGCCGCCATCGATCCCGCGCTCGGCGAGTTCCGCGTCCACTACGCCGGCTTCTTCGACCCCGGCTTCGGTTGGACTCCCTCGGGGGCGCCCGGCGCGAGGGCGGTTCTGGAGGTGCGAGGCCGTGACGTGCCGTTCCTGCTGGAGGACGGCCAGCCCATCGGCCGCCTCGTGTTCGAGCCGCTGTCGGGCGCGGCGGACGCGCTTTACGGCGCGATAGGAGGGTCGAACTATCAGGGCCAGGGGCTGAAACTGTCGAAGCATTTCCGGGCGTGGGAGGGCGCATGAGGCCCGCCAGCGCGCCCTCCGCACTGAAGGTCCAGGCCGTACTTGGCGACAGGTTCGCCGTATTGGAGTTCGAGGCGGCGACCCGCACGGCGGCCGAGGCGGCGGCGATTGGCTGCGAAGTGGCGGAGATCGCCAAATCGCTGCTGTTCCGGGCGGCGTCGGGGCGCCCGGCGCTGGTGGTGGCTAGCGGCGTCAACCGCGTCGACGAGAACAAGGTCGCCGCGCTGGTCGGCGAAAAGATCGGGCGGGCGGATGCGCAGTTCGTGCGGGAGAAGACTGGGTTTGCGATTGGCGGCGTGCCGCCGGTCGGGCATGTCGAGGCGCCGGTGACGCTGATCGATCAGGATTTGATGGGGTTCGAGACGATCTGGGCGGCGGCGGGGACGCCCAACGCCGTGTTTCGCCTTACGCCAGCGCAACTGGTGGAATTGACGGGCGGGCGGGTGGCGCAGGTTCGATTGTAACCCAAACGCCCCTTGCCATCGCCCGACCTTATCCTGTAAGAGCGCGCTCACCTGAGAACCGCCCGGCTGGGCTGCCGTGGCGGTTCTTTTTCGCGTGAATCCACGCGAGCGGCGCCTCGCGGCGTCGTTTCCAGCCACAGGGCGGCAACGCCCGGGAGAGCGAAATGCCCAAGTTGAAGACCAAATCGGGCGCCAAAAAGCGCTTCAAAATTACCGGGACCGGCAAAGTCGTCTACGCCCACGCAGGCAAGCGCCACGGCATGATCAAGCGCAGCACCAAGCAGATCCGCAATCTGCGTGGCACCAACGTGCTGTTCAAGACCGACGGCGACAACGTCAAGAAGTTCTTCCTGCCGAACGGCTGACCCTTTCCTTCCCGGAGTTTTGAACCATGGCACGCGTCAAACGCGGCGTAACCGCCCACGCCAAACACAAGAAAGTTCTTTCGGCCGCCAAGGGCTTCTCGGGCCGCCGCAAGAACACGATCCGCGCCGCCAAGGCCGCGGTCGACAAGTCGATGCAATACGCCTACCGCGACCGCAAGAACCGCAAGCGCGAGTTTCGCGCTCTGTGGATTCAGCGCATCAACGCGGCGGTTCGTCTGCATGGCCTGACCTATTCGCGCTTCATCTCCGGCCTCATCACGGCCGGCGTCGAGGTGGATCGCAAGGTGCTGTCGGATCTCGCCATCACCGAACCGACCGCCTTCGCCGCCATCGTCGAGAAGGCCAAGGGGCATTTGCCGAAGGCGGCGTAAGCTCCCTTCCGGAGGCGCGCCCCTCCCTTTCTCTCCCCCACAAGGGGGGAGGGGACGGCGGGCCGCAGCGCTCTAGCCGCGTCAGCACCTCAAGCGAGTCATGTCCGACCTTTCCGCCTTGCGTGACGAAACTCTGGCCGCCGTCGCCGCCGCGAGCGAGGAAGGCGCGCTCGACGCCGTTCGCGTCGCGGCGCTCGGCAAGAAGGGCTCGATCACCGCCCTGCTCGCTATGCTGGGAAAAATGTCGCCCGACGAGCGCCGCGGCGCCGGCGCCGCCATCAACGCGCTGAAGGACGAGGTGACCCAGGCGCTCGGCGAACGCCGTGCGCTGCTCAAGGGGGCAGCGCTGGACGCGCGGCTGAAGGCGGAGTCGCTCGACGTCACCTTGCCCGTTCGCCCCGCCGGCATCGAGACCGGCCGCATCCATCCCATCTCACAGGTGTTCGACGAGGTGACGGCGATTTTCGCCGACATGGGCTTCGCCGTCGCCGAGGGGCCGGACATCGAAAGCGACGACTACAATTTCACCAAGCTGAACTTTCCGCCCGGCCATCCCGCACGCGAAATGCACGACACGTTCTTCTTCGCGCCCGACGCCAACGGCGAACGCAAGTTGTTGCGCACGCACACCAGCCCGGTGCAGGTGCGCACCATGTTGACGCAGAAGCCGCCGATCCGCGTGATCTGCCCGGGGCGGACCTATCGCACCGATTTCGACCAGACCCACACGCCGCAGTTCCATCAGGTCGAGGGGCTGGTGATCGACAAATCCGCCAACCTCGGCAACCTGAAATGGCTGCTGGAGGAGTTCTGCAAGGCGTTCTTCGAGGTGAAGGACGTCAAGATGCGCTTCCGGCCGAGCTTCTTCCCCTTCACCTCGCCCTCGGTCGAGGTCGACATCCAATGCCGGCGTCGGGGGGGCGAAATCCGATTCGGCGAAGGCGAGGATTGGCTTGAGGTTCTCGGCTGCGGCATGGTTCACGCCAATGTGTTGAGAAATTGCGGCATCGATCCGGACGAATATCAGGGTTTCGCCTGGGGCATGGGCCTCGACCGCATCGCCATGCTGAAATACGGCCTGCCCGATCTGCGCGACCTGTTCGACGGCGACCTGCGCTGGATCCGGCACTACGGCTTCAGGCCGCTGGAGATCCCCACGCTGGCGGGGGGATTGAGCGGGTAGCGTTCCACGCCCGGGTTTGGCGGGCGGCGGAGGCGGTCGCTGGAAACGCAAGCGCTCGGTTCAGTCGGCGTTCACATTGCGCCAGTCATTGAGAGGCATGCGATTTGGAAGGCCTCCGAATCGTACCAACGAACGGAGCCGATCTTGATCAAGACACTCGCCGCCGCCGCCATCGCCTGTCTGGCGATCGCCCTCTCGCCCCTCGCCGCTTCGGCCCACATGCGCCACCACCATCACATGCACCACATGCACCACATGCATCACATGCATCACATGCATCATCACCACCACATGATGCACAAGATGTGAGAACGCGAAACGCCGCCCCGGCGCTCGGGGCGGCGTTATTTCTGAAGACGGGGAATAGGTCTTACGCGCTCAGCCCCTGCCGGGGATCGTAGGATTTCTCGTCGCGCCACTGGCGCATGAGATCGGCCAGCGCCTTGTCCTCGCTCGCCGGCAGCGCGATCCGCAAGGTGACGAGCAGATCGCCGGGCGCTGACTCGACCGCTCCGGGCAAGCCCTTGCCGCGCAGCCGCAGCACGCGGCCGCTGCTCGTCCCCGCCGCGACCGCGATCTCGACCGCGCCCGACAAAGTCGGAACCCGCACTTTCGCCCCCAGCACCGCCTCGTAGAGCGTGATCGGCAGATCGAGCCGCAAATCGCGCCCTTCCACCTTGAACAGGGGATGCGACGCATAGCGCAGCGTGACGAGCGCGTCGCCGGCTAGGCCGTTGCGCTGGCCCGGTTCGCCCTGGCCGCGCAGGCGGATCGCCTTGCCGTCCTCGAAGCCGACCGGAACGGCGACGTCGAGCGTCTTTCCCGTCGGCAGGATCACGCGCACGTCGCCCCCGCTCACCACCTGGGCGAGCGGCACCGTGGCGGAGACCGCGACGTCTTCGCCGCGCGCGGGCGGGCGGGCGCGGCTGCGCATGCCGCCGCCGAACATTTCGGCGAAAATGTCGGGGTCGATGTTGCGGCTCGCGCCTGGGTCGCCGGCGCCGAAATCGAAATGAAAATTGCGGAATCCCGCCCCGCCCGGCGCCCCGGCGCCAAAACCCTCGAATTGCGGCGCGCGCGGTTTGCCCTCGGCGTCGATCTCGCCGCGATCGAAGGCGGCGCGCTTCTTCTCGTCGCCGATAATCTCATAGGCCTGGCCCACCTCGGCGAAGCGCTCCTTCGCCTTGGGCTCCTTGCTCTGGTCCGGATGATATTTCTTCGCCAGCTTCCGGAAAGCCGACTTGATCTCCGCGGCGCTGGCGGTCTTCGCCAGCCCGAGAACCGAATAGGGATCGCGCATACTTAGCCCCGAACTCCCCGCGTCCGCTTACGCGGCCCGCGAACACTCGTACATAATGTGGGTTGAGCGGAGCGGGGGCGCAAGGCCGAAGTCAAGGCGCCTCCAACGGCGCCGCGAAAACCATTGTGGCCGGGGCGCCGGAGAAGCGGGCGAGCGTGACATGCGCGCGGCGCCTACACCCCGCGAAACGGCGCCCCGCCTGAGATCGTCACCGCGCCCGCCTTCTCGCAGGCGTCGCCCTGCACGGCGCGCGGATCCCCGTCGCCGTCGATCCGCGCCACGAAAGCGCGACAGGCGGCGCCGG
>JANYIH010000023.1 GCA_025358745.1 Hyphomicrobiales bacterium
GGTGCCGCGCCGGGGGGCCGGGCTCCGCGCGGCCCGCCTGCGCGTCACCACTTGGTCTTTGGCCGGAAGTCGGCGGTCTTGAAGGATTCGGGCCAGACGATCTGAATGTCGCCGTCCTGAATCTGGAGGAAGGCGGTCGGCGTCGTCGCGTTCTGCACGCCGTCGAACTTTACCGGCCCGTTGATCGTGTCGAACGTGCTGGTGGCGATCGTCTCGCGCAGCTTCTCGTGATCGAGGCCGGCTTTGGCGACCGCCTGCTCAAGGATTTCCATCGACATATAGGTCAGCACCGTGTCGAGCGCGTCAGGCGCCTCGTGGAACTTGGCGACGTACGCGTCATAGAACGGCTTCGCCTTGGCCCAGTCCGCCTTGTTCTTCGACCAATGGCCGATCGTGACGACATTGTTGACGCTATCGCCGTAAGCCTTCTGGAACGCGGCGAAGGTCGGGCCGACCATCATGAAGGTGAAGGGCGCCTTGAGGCCGAGCTCCTTGGCCTGACGCGCGAACAGGAAGGAATCGCCGGGATAGCTCAGCGCGATCACGGTCTCGGGCGCAGCCGCCGCCACCTTGGTCAGAATGGCGGTCATATCCTTGATGTCGGGCGGGTAATCTTCGTTCACCGAGACCTTGACGCCTTCGCGCTCCAGCGCCGGCAACAGGAAGCTTTTCACTTCTTGTGAGAACGGCAGCACGTTGGCCAGGATCGCCGCCGACTTCACGCCCTTGGCCTTCATCATCTTGGCGAGTTCGTCGCCCATCTTGTCGGGGATGGCGGAGGTGGGAAACCAGATATAGCCGGGCGCGACCTTGCGAAGCTGCACCGAGGCGGCGGTGTTTCCAACCACGGGGAACTTGTAGCGCGCCACGACCGGCGCAATGGCCAGTTGGAACGGGGTGCCCCAGGGCGCGGCGAGCAGGTCAACCTTGTCCTGCGTGATCAGCTTCTCGTAGATCTTGACCGCGTTTGCAGGGTTTGATTGATCGTCGTAGCTCACCAGCTCGACCTTGCGCTTCTGCCCGCCGACATCGAGTCCGCCGGCGGCGTTGACCTGATCGCGCCAGAACTCATAGGCCGTCACCTGCGAAGGCGCGGCCTCCGAGAACAATCCCGTCAACGACATCGAATAGCCGATGCGCACGGTGTCGGCAGCGAATGCCGGCGCCGAACTCGCAACGGCCGCTATTGCAGCGAGACCCGCCGCCCAACTCCAACGCCTATTTGTTTTCATCTGCGCCCTCCCATTCTGATTTCGCGGCCGCTACGACATGAACCTGAGCGCGGCCTTGACCCAGGGTCCACCGGCGTCAGCGCCGGCATAACTCGCGCCGAAATGGTCGGCGCCCTCAAGCACCATGCGTTCGACGGGGATCGACAGGCGCCGCAACTGCGTCTCCATCTCCGCCCCCTGAACCATCAGGTGCGGAAAATCTCGGTCGCCGTGCGCGATCAAGAACGGCGTTTTGTCCTCGATGTCGAAGTAAGCGCTCGCCGCCCTCTCCACCGACGCGCCCTCGGGGCCGAGAAAACGCGGGCGCACAGACAGGCCCGAACCGTCGCCGAAGCGGAACACGCCGGAGACGGGAAGGCAGCCGCGCAGCGGATTGCCCTGCGGCCAGCGCGCGCGCCGCCAATCCGGGCGCGTCGCCAGCAAAGCCGCGTAATGTCCGCCGGCGGAATGGCCGCCGACATAGACCCGCTTTGGATCGCCGCCAAACTCCCCGGCGTGGTCGAGCGCCCAAATCACACCCGCCGCGCAATCCTCGTAAGCCGTGGGAAACACATGGCGCGGCGCGAGCCGGTAACCGAGCGAAACGAAGCTGACGCCCGCCGCGTTCATCGGCCGGGCCATGAAATACATCCATTCCTTGTAGCCGTTGGTCCAACCGCCGCCGTGAATGAACACGAACACGCGCCCGTCCGGGCGCGCGGCGGGGAATACGCCCAAACTCTGATACGGGTCGTCGCCATAGTTGCGCTCGAAGGCGGGAGCCGCGTCTTCGCCCAGCCGCATCACTTCGAGATGATATTTGCGCGCGATTTCGGAGAACGGCTCCTGCGGCGGATAATCTTCTATGCGCATCCATTTCCCCCAGGGCTGAGCATACCCGCCAGCACGCGTTCGCCGGTCAACGGCAAATGGCGGCAGCGGAAGCCGGTCGCCGCGGCGACGCCGTTGGCGATCGCCGCGGCGACGGTGTTGATGCCGATCTCGCCCGCGCCCTTGGCGCCGAACGGCCCGTCGGGCTCGGGATGCTCG
>JANYIH010000026.1 GCA_025358745.1 Hyphomicrobiales bacterium
TGACCTCGGTGGTGCTCGTTTTCGGCCTGGCGGCGACGGCGTTCTCGAATTTGCCGATGCTGAAAACCTTTGGCTGGCTCAGCGCGTTCGCCATGTTCGCGGCGCTCGTCGCCGATCTCGCGATCCTGCGGCCGATGATGACGGTTTTTATGCAGTTGGAGACGCGGCTACGGGGTCGCCGTTTCGCGCCGACGAAGTCGTGATTGGTTACTATCTCAGGGAGAACCCCATGCGTTTGTTGTCTTCGAAGTCCGTTTGCCTCGGTCTTGCGGCGGCGCTCAGTGCGACGGGCGCGCTTGGCGCCGGTCCGTTCGCCGATTTCGGCGGAACCTGGAAAGGGGCCGGGCGGGTTTCCGACGTCCACGGCAAGTCGGAGGCGCTGACCTGCAAATCCAACAACTCGCCGCAACCTGACGGCATCGCGATGACGCTGACGCTTGTTTGCGCGAGCGACAGCTACCGCGTCGATTTTCGCGCCGAGCTCTATACGGATGGGCAAGCGCTGCGGGGAACCTGGACCGAGACGACGCGCGACGCCACCGGCAACATCGACGGCGCCATTCGCCCCGACCTCATCAACGCCATTACGACCGCGCCCGGCTTCACCGCCAATATCGCGATCCGCGTCACCGGCGGCAAGCGGCTCGACGTGACGCTCAACGCGAAGGGCACGAACGTCAATCACGTCGAGGTGGCGATGAAGCGCTGAGAAGGGAAAAGTGGAGGCTTCTGTTGCCAGGCGCCTCCGGACCCCGCCTAGAGGTGCAAACCCCTAGGACTTGATTCCCAGTACCATCACCGCATTACGCGGCGAGGGCCACCGGAGCATAGTTGTCATTGGCAACTATAGATTTGACCCGATAACGGTGGTGTCATGCCGAGCGAAAGCGCACCCTTTTAATCCCCCGTCGAACCTATTTCGCCCCCGCCGAAACCCGCCCTTGCGGGTGGGCTTGGGTGGAGGCGCCGGGTACCGCCCCCGGGTCCGAAAGACCTATTCCGATGTCCATTTATCGCCGTAGCCGCCCTTGCGAGCGGCCCGACTGATATAGGGGAGCATTCGGGCTTTGGGAAGGCGCCTGCGGTTCAGGAGCGCCGAGTAATGCTTGACGATTTGCGGCCGCCTGGGCGGGCGCTCGCGCCGATTTGACCGCGGCGGCAACGAGCCGTGAACGAATCGAGCCCGAATCGACGCCGGGCGCCTGGCGCCGCAGGGGCAAGTACGAATTGCCGTCATGGTTAACGCGCGGCGCCCGCGTCCGCCCGGCGCGCTCCCGAGGCGGGACGAAACGTGACGGAGCGGAAACGAAGCGGGAGCGAATCGCGGGCGCGGCGCTCCGTCGCCGCCGAGGCGGACTTGCCAAGGGGCGCGCGCTCAGTCAGTTTCGAGCCCGAAGCCGCGAGAAGCCGAACAATCGGACTGAGCGGGCGAGCGGGAGGACGCCATGACGATCAGCAGACGAGCCCTGAATTGGGGACTCGCGACGAGTTTGGCGGCGCCGTCGATATGGGGCGCGGGTCGGGCGGCAGGGGAAACCATCAAGATCGGCATGGTGCTGCCCGTGACCGGCCCGGCGGCGGATAACGGAAAATACTCGCTCGCCGGCGCTAAAATCGCGCTCGATCGCGTCAACACGGCCGGCGGCGTGCTGGGCAAGCAGATCGAGCTTGTCACCGAAGACGACCAGACAACCAATCCCGGCGCGGTGCTGGCCTTTTCCAAACTCGCCGCGCAGCCCGACATCGTGGCGTTTCTCGGATCGATTCGGTCAACGCAAAATCACGCCATGGCGGGCGATATCCTGAAGGCCGGCAAACCGGTCTGTTTCGGCGGCACCGATCCCAAACTGACCAAGCTTGGCAATCCCTGGCTGATCCGCTTCCGTCCGAACGACACCTATTCCGGCCGCGTCATCGCCACCTATGGCGTCGAGACGCTGGCCAAGAAGAACTGGGCGATCGTGCATTCCACCGACGCCTTCGGCACGAGCGGTTTCAACGCGCTTTCCACTTCGCTGGAAAAGATCGGCGCCAAGGTCGCCATCGATCAGGGCTATCCCAACCAGAGTCAGGATTTCACGCCGGTGGTGCTGGCGATCAAATCCTCGGGCGCGGACGTGATCGGTTCTTATTTCACCTTCGACAACGATCTCGCAATCTTCGCGCGGCAATTGCGCCAACTCGGCGTGACGCTGCCCTGGGTCGGTTCGCCCTCGATCATCGCCGTCAGCGCGCTCAAGCTGGCGGGATCAGCGCTATACGGGTCCTATGGCGTCGCCGATTTCACCATCGACGCCAATCCGGAATCGAAAGCCTTCGCTGAGAGCTACACGGCGGCCTCGAAATTGCGCCCGGACAATTACAGCTCCTGGACCTACGACGCGATCGGCGTCCTCTGCGATGCGATGAAAAGGGCGGGTACGACGGAGCCAAACAAATTGCGCGCGGCGATCCTCGCCACGCGCGGCTACAAGGGCGCCGAGGGCGAGTACAACTTCGACGAATTCGGCGATGGGCTGCACGGCTACAATATCGTGCGCAACGAGAAGGGTTCGATCGTGTTCGACAAACATATCGAATTCACGGACTGAGGCCACATCGGGAGGACGCCATGGAGATCAGCAGACGACGCTTGAATTGGGGTCTCGCGGCGACTTTGGCCGCCCCGTCGATATGGGGCGCGGGTCGGGCGGCAGGGGAAACCATCAAGATCGGCATGGTGCTGTCTGTCACCGGCCCCGCGGCGGACAATGGAAAATACGCGCTCGCCGGCGCCAGAATCGCGCTGGAGCGCGTCAACAAGGCCGGCGGCGTGCTGGGCCGGCAGATCGAGCTTGTCACCGAAGACGACCAGACAACCAACCCGGGGGCGGTGCTCGCCTTTTCCAAGCTGGCCGCGCAGCCCGACATCGTCGCCTTTCTCGGCCCGATCCGCTCGACGCAAACCCACGCGATCGCGCCCGACGTGCTTAAGACCGGCAAGCCCGTGTGTTTCGGCGGCACCGACCCCAAACTGACCAAGCTTGGCAATTCCTGGCTGATCCGCTTCCGCCCGAACGATACCTATTCAGGCCGCGTAATCGCCTCCTTTGGCGTGGAGACATTGGGCAAAAAGAACTGGGCGATCGTGCACTCCACCGACGCCTTCGGCATGGGCGGATTCAACGCGCTGTCGGCCTCGCTGGCCAAAATCGGCGCCAAAGTCGCGAGCGACCAAGGCTTTCCCAACCAGAACCAGGACTTCACGCCCGTCGTGCTGGCGATCAAGTCCTCGGGCGCCGACATTGTAGGATCCTATTTCACGTTCGACAACGATGTGGCGCTTTTCGCGCGACAGTTGCGCCAGCTCGGCGTGACGCTGCCCTGGGTCGGTTCGCCCTCGGCGGTCGACGTCGGCGCGGTCAAGCTCGCAGGCCCGGCGCTGTACGGCGTCTATGGCGTGGCCGACTACGCCGTCGACTCAAGTCCGCAGGCGAAGGATTTCGCCGGCGGCTACACCGCGATGACGAAATTGCAGCCCGACATCTACAGTTCCTGGACCTACGACGCGATCGGCGTTCTGTGTGACGCGATGAAACGGGCCGGCTCGACAGAGCCCGACAAACTGCGCGCGGCCATCCTCGCCACGCGCGGCTACAAGGGCGCCGAGGGCGAATACAACTTCGACGAATTCGGCGACGGGCTGCACGGCTACAATATCGTGCGCAACGAGAAGGGTTCGATCGTGTTCGACAAGCACATTGAATTCACGGACTGACGGCGCTTCCCACGATTCGAAAGATCGCCCCGGATGGACTTCTTCCTGCAATTGCTCTTCACCGGCGTCGGCATCGGGGCGGTGTACGCGCTGGTCGCGCTCGGTTTCGTCTTGATCTTCCGCGCCACCAACGTCGTCAATTTCGCTCAGGGCGAATTCTCGATGGTCGCGGCCTATCTGATGGTGGTGTTCGCGGTCGATCTTGGACTTCCCTATTGGGTCGCGTTCCTGATTTCGATCGCCGGGATGGCCCTGCTGGGCGCCGCCTTCAACCTGCTGGTCTATTACCCGCTGCGTAACCGCGGCTTTCTGCCCGTGCTGATCTCGACCATCGGCGCGTCGATCTTTCTCGGCAATACGACGCTGGCGCTTTACGGCCCGCAGCCGCAGGTGCTTGCCGGCTGGCTCGACACGCCGGGTTTTCAACTGGGACCGATCTATCTCGACAGCCAGTATCTGGTGATCGTGACGGTGACGCTGGCTCTGGTGCTGTTTCAATATTGGTTGTTCGAGCACACGCTTCTGGGCAAGAAGTTGCAGGCGACCAGCCAGGACAAGGAAATGGCGGCCCTGCTCGGCGTTCCCGTCGCGTTGATGATCATGTTCACGTTCGTCTATAGCGCCGTGCTTGGCGGCATCGCCGGCATCCTCGTCGCGCCGGTACTGTTCGTCTCGATCCAGATGGGCTCGGCCATCGCCCTGAAGGCTTTTGCGGCGACGATCATCGGCGGCTTCGGCGACGTTGCGGGCGCGATTATTGGCGGCTTCGCGATCGGCATCGTCGAGACCTTGGGGGCCGCCTATATCTCCGTGCCGTTCAAGGACGCGTTCGCCTTCGTCGTGCTGATCGCCTTTCTCGCGCTGAGGCCGCAAGGCATTTTCGGCGAACGCGTGGCGGAGAAGGCATGATGCGCGGCTCGCTCCCGGGGCTGTCGATCTACGCGCTCGTCGCCGTGGTCGCCGTCGCGCTCGCCGCGACCGTCAAGACCGACGCTTATGTCGCCAACATCCTGATGCAGGCGGCAACCTACGCCATAGCCGTCTTCGGGATTTCGATTGTGCTCGGCCTGTGCGGCCAGATCAATCTCGCGCAGGCGGCGTTTTTCGCCGTTGGCGCCTATGCAGTGGCGCTGGGAACGGTCGATTATAGCTTGCCGTTCTGGCTTTGCCTGCTCGTCGGCGTCGGCCTCGCCTTCGCCTCGGGCGCGTTGCTCGGCCTTTCGACGTTGCGGCTGGGCGGGCACTATCTCGCCATGGTGACGATCTCGTTTCAGCAAATCCTGACCGTCGTGCTGATCAACGCGATCCGTTTCACGCACGGACCGGACGGCGTCAGTTCGATCGGGCGTCCCGCCGGCTTCCAGTCGAGCCAGGCTTTTCTGGCGCTGGCGATCGCCGCGATGGCGATCTCCGGCTATTTCGTCTGGCGGCTTGGCCGTTCGCGGCTGGGACGCGCGATGCGCGCCGTGCGCGACAACGAGCTGGCCGCCAGCGCCGCCGGCGTCGACGTGTTTCGAACCAAGCTCACCGCCTTCGCGCTCTCGGCGGCGCTCGGCGGGCTCGGCGGCGGATTGTTCGCAGGCGGCTTTTCCTACATCAGCCCGGACCAGTTCGCCTTCGCCGATTCCATCGTGTTGATGACGATGGCGCTGCTCGGCGGCGTCGCCTCGCCGGTGGGCTCGGCGCTCGGCACCGGATTGTTGATCCTGATCCCGGAGTGGCTGCGCTTCCTCAAAAGCGTGCCCGGCCTCTATCTCGCCATCTACGGGGCCGCCGTGGTTTTGATCGTCATCTTCATGCCTGACGGCGTCTGGGGCTTCGTTGGTCGGTTGTTTGCGCGCGCGCCGCGGGCGCCGTCCTCGGCCGCCGAGCCGCTCATGCTGGCGCCGGCGGATTCGGGCGGCGAGATCGCGCTGGAGGTCCGCGATCTGGCCAAGCATTTCGGGGGGCTGAAGGCGGTCGACGGCGTCGACTTCCGTGTCCGCCGGGGTCAGGTTCACGCCCTGATCGGCCCCAACGGCAGCGGAAAAACCACGATGCTCAACGTGGTGACCGGGCTCTATCGCGCCACGCGCGGCGCCGTTTCCGTCGACGGAGTGGACCTCACGGCGCTCCCGCCTCACAAACGCACCACCGCCGGGCTCGCACGCACGTTCCAGAACATCCGGCTGTTCCGTTCGATGTCGGCGCTGGAAAACGTTGTCATTGGCGCGGAACGCGACGGCAACAGGCTGACGGTCGGCGACGCCAGCGCGGTTCTCGCCCGCGCCCGCTCGGCGCTGGCTTTCGTCGGACTGGAGGAGCGGATGCACCAGCCGATCCCCAGCTTTTCCTATGGGCACCAGCGCCTGATCGAGATCGCGCGCGCGCTCGCCGCCAACCCGACCGTCTTGCTGCTCGACGAACCCGCGGCCGGTCTGAACCTGACTGAGAAAAAAGCGCTGCACGATCTGCTCGACCGGATCGCGGCGCAAGGCCTCACCATTCTCATCATCGACCATGACATGACGCTGATCGCGGGCGTCGCGCATCATCTGACGGTGCTCAACTTCGGCAAGCGTATCGCGGATGGAGCGACGGCCGAAGTGCTTCGCCAGCCCGCAGTCGTCGCGGCCTATCTGGGAGCGGCGTGATGGCGCTGTTGGAACTGCGCGACCTCAACGTCCAATACGGCGAGATCGAAGCTTTGCGCGGGGTCTCGTTTTCGATTGAAGAGGGCGCCGTCGTCGCGCTGCTCGGCTCCAACGGCGCCGGCAAGTCGACGACCCTGCGCGCGATTTCCGGCCTCGCGCCGCCGCGCTCGGGGGCGATCCTGTTCGCGGGCGAAACCATCTCGGGGCTCGGCCCGCGCGCGATTGTGCGCAGGGGCGTGGCGCATGTTCCCGAGGGTCGGCGGATCTTTCCCGGCCTCAGCGTGCGCGAGAACATCATGCTCGGCGCCTCGAATCGCAGCGCCTCCAGCGCCGCGATCCGTCGCGAGGCCGATGCGATGTTCGCGCATTTTCCCGATATCGCCGGCTTCGCCGATGCGCTGGGCTGGACGCTGTCGGGGGGTCAACAACAAATGGTCGCCCTCGCGCGCGGCCTGATGGCCAAGCCCCGCCTGTTGCTTCTCGACGAACCTTCGCTGGGTCTGGCGCCGGTGATCGTGCAGGCCGTGTTCCGCATCATCGCCGAAATCGCCAAGCGCGGGACGACGGTGTTGTTGGTCGAGCAGAACGCCCATATGGCTCTGAAGGTCGCGAGCTGGGGTTACGTGCTGGAGACCGGCCGTCTGGTTCTGGGCGGCGATCCCGCGACGCTTTGGAGCGATGAAAGCATCCGAGACGCCTACCTCGGCGGCGCACAAACCAAGGGAACGGCATGACCATCCAAATTCCTACTGACGAGCTCACGAATTATTGCGCGCGCGTATTCGAGCGGGTCGGCAGTTCGACCGAGGAGGCGCGCGCGGTCGCCGCGTCGCTGGTCGATTCCAACCTCACCGGCCACGACAGCCACGGTGTTATCCGCGTGCCGCGCTATGTCAGCTGGGTCAAGAGCGGCGAGTTGGTCCCCAACCAAACGCCCGCACGCTTGGTCGACACGCCGGCTTTCGCGGTGCTCGACGGCCGTTTCGGCTACGGCCAGATCATGGCGCCCCGGGCGGTCGACATCGGCGTCGAAAAGGCGGAATCGCTCGGTCTGGGCGCGGTGTCGCTGCGCAATTCCGGTCATATCGGGCGCGTGGGCGAATGGGCGGAGCGGGCCGCTTCGCGCAATTTGATCTCGATCCATTTCGTCAACGCCGCCGGCTCGATTCTGGTCGCCCCGTTCGGCGGCCTGGAGCGCCGGCTCTCCACTGCGCCGTTCTGCGTCGGATTGCCGCGCGAAGGGGCGCCGCCGCTGATCCTCGATTTCGCCACCTCGCTGGTCGCCGAGGGCAAGGTCCGCGTCGCCAGCCAGGGCGGCAAGCCGTTGCCGCCGGACGCGCTGATCGGGCCGGACGGCGCGCTCTCGGGCGACCCGAGCCTGCTCTACGGGCCGCTGACGGTCGACAACCCCGGCGATCATTTGCACGGGGCGGGCGCGATCCGCGCCTTCGGCGAACACAAGGGCTCCGGACTGGCGCTGATCTGCGAACTCCTGGGCGGCTCGCTCACCGGCAATGGCGCGACCGAGCCCGAGCGCCGCTTCGCCAACGGCATGTTCTCGCTCTACATCGACCCCAAGCGGGTCGACCCGAGCCATCTCTTCGACGCCGATATGGCGCGGTATCTCCAGTGGTTTTCGAAAGCCAAGCCGATTCCGGGTCAGGAAATCCTGACGCCGGGCGAGCCGGAAAGACGGGCGCGGGCGCAAAGGTCGGCCAACGGCGTGCCGTTGCCGGAGGAGGTCTGGGAGGCGATCCAGGCCACGGCGCGATCGGTGGGCGCGGCGCCGTAAACTCCCATCAAGAGGAGGCCGCCAGATATTGCATCGCCGCGGCGACGCCGCCCGCCTGTAGCGGCGTCCCGGCTAGGTTGAGCGCCATTTCCACGCCGGCCAGCGCGCCCAGCAACGTGAGATCGTTGATGTCGCCGAGATGACCGATCCGGAACGCTTTGCCGGCGAGCCGGCCCAGCCCCATGCCGAGCGATATATCGAAACGTTCGAGCGCCAATTGGCGGAAGAGGTCGGCGTCGTGGCCCTCCGGCATCATCACGCCGGTCAGCACGGGCGAGTGCAGGCGGGGATCGCGGCACACGGTCTCGAACCCCCAGGCGGCCACGGCATGGCGGGTCGCCTCGGCATGACGCAAATGGCGCGCGAAGACATGATCGAGCCCCTCCTCGTTCAAGAGGTCGATCGCTGCGTCGAGGCCGTAGAGCAGATTGGTCGCTGGCGTGGAGGGAAAGAAGCCGCGCGCGTTGTGCGGGATCATCTCCTCCCACGACCAGAAGGCCTTGATCGTGTCCGCCTTGCGCGCGTAGCTCAGCGCCTTGTCGCTGACCGCGTTGAAGCCGAGGCCCGGCGGCAGCATCAGTCCCTTCTGCGACCCCGATACGCTGACGTCGACGCCCCATTCGTCGTGTCGATAATCGGCGCAGGCGAGACCCGAAACCGTATCGACCAGCAGCAGCGCCGGATGACCCGCCGCGTCAATCGCCTTGCGCGCCTCGTCGATGCGCGAGGTCACGCCGGTCGATGTTTCGTTGTGAACGACGCAAACGGCCTTGATCCTGCGCGCCGAGTCCTCGCGCAACCGCGTCTCGACGCGCGCCGCGTCGACGCCCCCGCGCCAGTCCGAGTCCAAGAGCGCGACATCGAGGCGCAGCCGATCCGCCATTTTCTTCCAGAGCACGGCGAAGTGGCCGGTCTCAAACATCAAGATCTGATCGCCCGGAGAAAACAGATTGGCGAGCGCCGCCTCCCAGGCTCCCGTTCCCGAGGTGGGGTAGATGAACACATGTCCTTCGGTCTTGAAAATCCCCCTGAGCTTGGCAAGCACCCGAAGCCCCAGCTTTTGAAATTGCGGCCCGCGATGATCGATCACGGGCATGTCCATCGCCCGCAGGATCGCCTCGGGAACGGGGCTCGGTCCCGGAATTTGCAGGAAGTGCCGTCCCGCCCTGCGTCGTTCGTTGCCGTTCATTTCACGTCCCTGCCGCCATTCTTCATGTTGATCGAAGAGATAGCGGATGTTTAAAGAGGTGAAAAGGAGAAGCGCGCATGGGCGGATCGGCGGAGAGCCTCGAACGCCAGTTGCGCGGGGAAAATGTCGGCGAGGTCAGGTTCGACGCCTTCACGCGCGGCCGATACGCGACGGACGCCTCGTTCTATCAAATCACCCCTTTGGGCGTTGTCACGCCTCAGTCCATCGAGCAAGCGACGCGCGCGATCAGCGTCGCCCGGTCGCAGGGCGTTCCTGTTCTCTCACGCGGCGGCGGCACTTCGCAATGCGGCCAAACAGTCAATGCGGCGTTGGTGGTTGACGGCTCCAAACGCCTCAACAAAATTCTGTCGCTGGATGAGGCCTCGCGCACCTGCCGCGTCGAGCCGGGGATTGTGCTGGATGAACTCAACCGCCGCCTGAAGCCGCATGGGCTCTGGTTTCCCGTCGACATCTCCACCGCCTCGCGCGCCACGATCGGCGGCATGGCGGGCAACAATTCCTGCGGCGGTCGATCTTTGCGCTACGGCACCACGCGCGACAATGTGCTCTCCATCGACGCTGTGCTGGCTGACGGCGCGGCGGCGCATTTTGGCGCGGTTCAGGCCGACCTATCTGATCTCGCTGCCAACGACCCGCGTCGCGCCCTGTTTCAGCAGGTGCTTGACATCGGCGCGCGCGAGGCCGGCGAGGTGTTGGCGCGATTTCCCGCGGTGCAGCGGCGGGTCGGCGGCTACAACCTCGACGCCTTGACCCCCGCGGGGACCCAATCGGACGGGCGCGTCAATCTCGCGCATCTTCTGGTGGGGTCGGAGGGAACGCTCGCCTATTTCACCGCGATCGAACTGAAACTATCGCCGCTGCTCGGGCGGCGCGCGATCGGCGCGTGCCACTTCGGTTCTTTCTACGAAGCGATGAATGCGGCCCAGCATATTGTCGCGCTGAAGCCGATCGCCGTCGAGCTGGTTGATCGCACCATGATGGGGCTCGCGGCCGAAAATCCGCTATTCCGGCCGACCCTCGACGCTTTTCTGCGTGGCGAGCCGGAGGCTTTGCTGCTAGTCGAATTCGCCGAGAGCGAAGGCGAGAACCTGAGACGGCTGGCGAGCCTGCGCCAATTGCTCGGCGATCTTGGCTTTGGTTGGGATCACGAGCACAAGAAATGGGGCGGCCTCGTCGAAGTGCTCGATCCCGGCCTGCAAACGGCCATCGCCGAGATGCGCGCCGCCGGCCTGAATATCATGATGTCGATGAAGGACGCGCGCAAGCCCGTCTCGTTCATCGAGGATTGCGCGGTGCCGCTTGTGCATCTGGCCGAATATACCGAGGCATTGACGGCCTTGTTTGAAAAGCACGGCACGCGCGGGACCTTCTACGCCCATGCCTCCGAGGGCTGCCTGCATGTCCGTCCGGTGCTCAATCTGAAGCTGGACAAGGATGTTCGCGCGATGCGCGCAATCGCCGAAGAGGCGTTTGCGCTGGTGCGCGCCTACAAAGGTTCGCATTCGGGCGAACATGGCGACGGCATCGTCAGGTCGGAATTTCATGAGCCGATGTTTGGTTCACGGCTGACGCGCGCTTTTGAACAGGTCAAGGATCGCTTCGATCCCAATAGTCTCTTCAACCCTGGAAAGATCGTGCGCGCGCCGCGTTTCGACGACCGGCGCAATTTCCGCTTCGCCCCGGAATATCGCATTGCCGACTTTGAGCCGGCGCTTGATTGGTCCCCTTTTCCCGGCGGCGCCGGCGGCCTCTCCGGCGCGGTCGAAATGTGCAACAACAATGGCGAGTGCCGCAAGCTCGCGGGCGGCGCGATGTGCCCGTCCTACCGGGTGACGCGCGACGAGCGCGACGTCACGCGCGGGCGAGCCAACAGCTTGCGGCTGGCGCTGTCGGGACAACTTGGGCCCAATGCGCTGGCGTCGGACGAAATGGCGGAAACGTTGAAGCTTTGCGTGTCTTGCAAGGCATGCAGACGCGAATGCCCGACGGGCGTCGATATGGCGCGCATGAAGATCGAGGTGCTCGCGGCGCGCGTCCGCGCAGGCAAGCTCGGCTTGCGCGAACGGCTGATCGCCTATCTCCCGCGCTACGCCGGCTGGGCCTCGCGCCTGCATGGCCTGATGAATTTGCGCGACAGAAGTCACGCGCTCGCGGCGATCTCGGAGCGCCTTGTCGGGTTTTCCGCCAAGCGCCGCCTGCCGAAATGGCGCTCGGATCGGTTCGTCGCCGGGCAAGCTGCCTATGGTCCTCCGAACGGCCCGGAAGTGGCGCTGTTCGTCGACACGTTCCACGCCAACTTCGAGCGCGAGAAGATCGACGCGGCGCTGCGCGTGTTCGCAGCCGCGGGCTATCGCGTTCATATTCCCAGACCCGTCGACGGCGGACGGCCGATCTGCTGCGGCCGGACGTTCCTCTCGGCGGGTCTGGTTGAAGACGCGCGTTTCGAGGCCGCGCGTTCGCTCGACGCCCTGATGCCGTTCGCGCAGCGCAACGTCCCCATTGTCGGACTGGAGCCGAGTTGCCTGTTGACGTTTCGCGACGAGGCGACGGCGTTGCGACTGGGCGAGCGCGCGAACACGGTCGCGGCCAACGCGCTCTTGTTTGAAGAGTTCATCGCCCGCGAAAGCCAGGCCGGTCGGCTCCGGCTTGAGCTTGGGCCGGTCGCCGCGAAGGCGCTGCTGCACGGCCATTGCCACCAGAAGAGCTTCGGCGCCATGCGCGCGGTCGAACAGACTTTGCGGCTGGTTCCCGGACTCGATGTGGAAACCATCGAAAGCTCGTGCTGCGGCATGGCCGGGGCGTTCGGCTATCAGGCGGAGACGTTAGGCCTCTCGCTCGCCATGGGCGAACTGGCGTTGCTGCCTCGCGTGCGCGCGGCGGAGGCGGAGAGTTTGATTGTCGCGGATGGATTTTCCTGCCGCCGTCAAATCCAGGATGGCGCCGCCCGGACGGCGCTGCATGTCGCGGAAGTGCTCGATCTCGCCTTGGCGGCCCAGATCAAGAATCCATGCGCAATGCGGCGATGAAAGCCTCTTGCGGGATATCGACTTTGCCGAATTGTCGCATCCGCTTCTTTCCGGCTTTTTGCTTTTCCAGCAGTTTGCGCTTGCGCGTGGCGTCGCCGCCATAGCACTTCGCCGTCACGTCCTTGCGCAGCGCGCGGATGGTTTCCCGCGCGATGACCTTGGCGCCAATCGCCGCCTGAATGGGAATTTGAAACATGTGCTGGGGAATCAATTCCTGCAATTTTTCAACCATCGCGCGTCCGCGCAGATCGGCGCGATTGCGATGCACCAACATCGACAGCGCGTCGACCGGTTCGCTATTGACGAGGATCGACATCTTGACGAGGTCGCCTTCCCGGTAATCCGTCAGGACATAGTCAAACGAGGCGTAGCCTTTCGAGATCGATTTCAACCGGTCATAGAAATCGAAAACGACTTCATTCAGCGGCAGGGCGTAAACGACCATGGCGCGCTTGCCGACGTAGTTGAGATCGATCTGCTCGCCGCGCCGATCCTGGCACAGCTTCAACACCGAGCCGAGATATTCGTCGGGCGTCAGTATCGTCGCCTTGATCCACGGCTCTTTGATATATTCGATAGTGCCGAGATCGGGCATGTCAGCGGGATTGTGCAGTTCGATTTCGCGCTTGTCCGTCAGGCCGATCTTGTAGATCACGGACGGCGCCGTCGCGATGAGGTCGAGGTTGAATTCGCGCTCCAGCCGCTCCTGAATGATCTCAAGATGCAGCAGCCCCAGGAAGCCGCAGCGGAATCCGAAGCCGAGCGCGGCCGACGTCTCCATTTCGAACGAG
>JANYIH010000063.1 GCA_025358745.1 Hyphomicrobiales bacterium
ACTAGAAACGAACAAAGCGTACTTATCAGTACATCAAATGTCAAGAACCGCCGCTGAGGCCACGGACCGGCGCACTTGGAGGAAACACGGCAGGCCCGGCGCTTCTTGCGCGCTGTGACGGCGACAGTGCGAGCGCCAGGCCGCCTGACGCCGCTCAGTGCACCGCCGCGTACATGATCTTCTCCTCGGTCGCGGTCGCGGGCGTGAATTCCTCGACGATGCGCCCCTTCTGGGAGACGAGGATCCGGTCAGAAATGTTGAGGATTTCCGGCAGGTAGGAAGAAACGACGATCACGGCGAGGCCGGCGTCCGCCAGTCGGTCGATCAACTGATGAATTTCGGCGATGGCGCCGACGTCCACACCGCGGGTCGGTTCGTCGAAGATGATGACCTTCGGCATTTGCACCAGTGATTTGGCGATCACCACCTTTTGCTGGTTTCCGCCGGAAAGTTCGATCACTTTCGCGTTGCCGTTGATCGCCTTGATGTTGAGCGTCTTCGTCCATTCCTCGGCAAGCGCGTCCATCTCCGACATTCGCACCACGAACCCGCGCGACTGCGTGGAGGAGAGTTCGCCCATATGAAGGTTTTCCGCGATCGTCATCGTCTCGAAAAATCCCTCGATCTTGCGGTCCTCGGTGACATAGACGATGCCGTCCTTGATCGCCGGCCGCGGCACGCGATAGCGCACGGATCGGCCCTCAAGCCGAATCTCGCCGCCATGGAAAAAGTTGCGCTTGATGACGCCGGCGATGATCTTCACCGTCTCCGTTCGTCCCGCGCCGATCAAGCCGAAGATGCCGGTGATCTGACCCGCGTAGACCGTGAAGGAATTGTTGCGCACGATCTTGCCGAGCGAGAGATTTTGCACGCTCAACACCCGTTTGCCGGGCTCGCGCACTTCCGCCACGCCCTCGTGCCGCCGGTAAAGCTTCTCCGAAAGGCTCCGCCCGACCATCGCGCGGATGATCGTCTCGCGGGTGAACGATTTCGTCTCGTTGGTGATCACGTGCTCGCCGTCGCGCAGGATCGTGATCCGGTCCGATATCAGCAGCGCCTCCTCAAGCGCGTGCGAGATGAAGATGACCGAAACGCCGCGCTGCTTGAGGCGTCGCATAAGCTCGAAGAAATAGTATTTCTCCTCGGGCGTCAGCGACGCCGTCGGCTCGTCGAAGATGATGACCCGCGCGTTGTGACGCACGGCGCGCGCGATCTCGACCATCTGCTTCTTGGCCGCGCCGAGCGTCGCCACGGTCGCCCAGGGGTCGACGTTGAAATTCATCGACTGCAGGAACTGTTGCGCGGCGATGTAAAGGCCGCGCAGCCGATTGAAAAAGCGCTCGTCGCCGAGATAGAGATTTTGCGCGACCGTCATCGACGGCACCAGGCTGTTCTCCTGGAACACCATATTCACGCCGTTTCGCAGCGCCTCGGCCGGAGAGGCGAAGACGGTCGGTTTGCCGTCGAACAGCATTTCGCCCGAGGTCGGCTCGGTGACGCCGGCCATCATCTTGGTCAGCGTCGATTTGCCGGCTCCGTTCTCGCCGAGCAGCGCATGGATCTCGCCGGGTTCCAGGGCGAACGAAACGTTCTTGACCGCCGGCACGCCACGATATTCCTTCGTGACGCTCTTCATTTCCACGAGCGCCATCGCCTCAGCTCCGCTTCATTTCGGGGAGGGGCAACGAGACGATGACGTCGCCGCCCTTGCTCGTCGCGATCAGCCTGCCGCCCACTTCCAGGCATGATGTGATTCCGTGCCTGCGTCCGTCAGCGCGGCTATGAAAGCTGGCGCGCGGCTCGTATTGGGAGTCCAGCCGCACCACCAGGCCATACGAACGCGTCGGCGCCCAGGGTTTGAGAATGCCCAGATGCTTGAGCGCCCCGCCTTGCAGCGGCTCAAGGAACGAGTTGACCGCGGAAATCGTCGGCGCGATCCAATATTCCGGCTCGATCTCGGCCATCATATCGTTGCAGAAGTCGCGCTCGCGGAGCACGAATTCCACCAACTGACTGCGTGGCGCGAACACCGAGAGCCAGGCGCCGCCGAGGCTCGCGGGCGAAAGGCGAGCGGGAAAGCCGGTGATGTCGACCAATCGCTGCTCGGGCGCCCGCCCTTCCGCGACGCGCACGAGCTGATTGCGCCAACTCTCTGAAACGATGACGCCGCCATCCGCCTCGATGTGAAGGCCGTAGGGAAAAGCGAGATTGTCCGCCAGACACGACGCCGCGCCCTGAACAAGATCGATCCGCCATACCGACCCGCTCGCGTTGCGCTGCATCAGATCGTGCTTCCATCGCCCGGGCGAGTTTTGTTGCGAACCCAACGCGACGACGAGCGTGTCGGCGTCCCGAAATTGCAGGGCGGTCGGGCACACGATCTTTCTGCCGCTCACTTCCGTGAGCAGTTTACCCGTGTGCGGGCCGCCGCGAAGGAGAATGCGCCCGTCCTCCAGCGCGACTGCGAGCGCGCCGCTCGGGTGGCCAGCGAGCGCGGTGACGGGCTGGTCGAATTGTTCGATATGCGACGCGCCGGCTGTTTCGCCAGTGATGGCGAGACCCAACACCCTGCCCTCTGAACTGAAGACCACACGGTCCCCGATTGTGACGAGGTTGTCCGGCGACTCGATCGACAGGAGCGCCGGCGCCTCCTCGATCGTCTGGTTAGGCCGCAACGCGCCGTCCATGGGCGGGACGGTGACCGAGTGAGCGCCGCTTCCGCGCCAGGCTTCGAGGGCGTCGCGGATGAACGAGATCACGCCTTGGCCCCCCAGTAGCACCCCTGGTTGGTGAAGTTGGGATCGGCGCCAGGAATCTTGTATTTGCCGACGCGGTTGTTGTAAATGCCGCCCAGATACAGATAACCCTTGTGTTCATTGCACGAGGTCAGCATCGGGTGGTTCACGCCCCGCTTGTCCCAAAGGCAATCCACGATCTCGCCCGCTTCGGTGAACTTCACGACATTGCCGACGTTCATTTGCGGGAACAGCCATTCGTCGCGCGCGACGCGGCCGACCATGCGGCGGCGGAAGCTCGGCTTGCGCAGGGCGAGGTCGAAGGCGGGCGTGCGCATGCCCACGATCGCGAGCCAGTAGTTGCCGTCGGAGGATCGATTGATGTTGTCGGCGTAGCCCGGGAGATCCGAGATCAACGTCTCGACCTTGCCGGCCTTGGGGCCCTCGAGCCAGTACCTTTCGACCGAACAGCCCCAGGTCGTCGCGTAAAAGACCGACTTGCCGTCGTGCGCGACGCAGACGCCGTTCGGGAATCGAATGTTGGTGATCACCGTCCGCGTCGACTTGTTGCGGGGATCGTAGCAGATGATTCGCCCATTGCCCCGCCCCTCGAGCGCGTCGACCATCCATTCGTCGGTGTCGAAGCGGATTGTTCCCTCGCTGAAGAAAATCCGTCCGTCCTGCGCGATGTCGAGATCGTCGGCGTAGCGGATGCGCGAATCGTCGATGATCGAGAACCATGACCGGTTGGTCTCGTCGGTGAGCCTTATGACCTCCCGCGTGTCCTTGTGAACCTGATATAACCCCATGCCGGCCACGCAAGTCGTCAGGTGTCCTTGCTTGTCGAAGGCCATGCCTAACGGCGCCCCCCCGACATGGGCGTAGATCTCGAACTTCTTGTAGTCGGGACCGAAGTACCTGATGATGTCGCCCTGCCGATTGCCGAAGAACAGATTGTCGTGGATGTCAAGGATCGGATCTTCGCAGCCATCGATCTCGCCGAGACCTATCAGTTCCACGTTGCCCAGCTTGTCGTTGAGGGCGTAGGGCGTGCGAGCGCCCTCCGCGGTGGAGGGCCGCGGCGGAAGCTTGAAATAGATCGGCGAAACGTAGACCAGCGAGAGAACTTTCATCCGGTTCTTGAGCCAGCGAACATCGATGGCGACCGCCGCAAGCAGGACGATCCCCAGCACAAGCGATCCCGCTCCGCTCCTCAGCCCCAGGCGGACCAGGCTGTTGTTGATGATGAGGACAATCACGGCGCCTAGCAGGGCCTTGGTGACCGAGCCGCGCCCGCCCCCGAGGCTGTTGCCGCCGAGCACGGCGGCCGTCAGCGCCGTGACTTCGAGGCCGACGCCGGTGCTTGCTCCCGCGGCGCTCAGCCGCGAGGCGTAGAACACGCCGCCCGCCGCCGCCATGACGCCGGAAATGACATAGGTCATCGCCACCGTGCGCCGCACGGACAGCCCCGCGTTATGGGCCGAGCGCCGCGAACCGCCGACGGCGAGAATGTGCCAGCCGGGCCGCAACCGGGTGAGAAACACGTGCCCTACGGCGGCGACGACGATCGCGACCATGAACGAGACCGGCAGGCCATAAAAATCGCCGTCGCTGATGAAATTCCATATCGCGGAATCGTCATTCAGGTTTCCAACGACGACCGAATATTTTTGAACCAGCGTGTCGTCAATCGACCTGACGACGATCAGTGTCACCAGCGTGGTCAGGAACGCGCGCAGCCGCATGTACCCGACAAGCACGCCATTGACGAGACCGACGAGCGCTCCAGATAGAAGTGCAAGAGCCACGGCCACGCCGATCGGCAAATGCCGCCAGTTGAACGCCGCCAGCAACACGAAATTGCTCAGCGCGAACGTTGAGCCGACGCTCAGATCGATGCCGCCCGCCAGCATGACG
>JANYIH010000064.1 GCA_025358745.1 Hyphomicrobiales bacterium
ACGTTCATCACCTTGCCGACGCCCCCGCTCGCCGACACGCCGCCGATGAAACAGGCCGCGATCACGTCGAGTTCGAACGAATTGCCAGCACTCGGCGTCGACGAGTTGAGCCGCGCCGCGACGACTATGCCGGCCAGTCCCGCCAGCAGCCCCATATTCGCGAAGGTGAGGAAGATCAGCCGCTCGGTCTTGACACCGGAGAGTTGCGCCGCCAGCCGGTTGCCGCCCAGCGCATAAATGCGCCGGCCGATCACCGTGCGCGTCGTCACGAAGCCGTAGAAGAGCAGCAGCGCCAGGATGATGATGAGGACGACCGGCAGGCCCTTATAGAGCGCCAGATTGTACGCGATCCCGACGATGATCGCGGCGAACACGGCGTTCTTCCCCAGAAGGAGGAGGAGCGGCTCGGCCTCCATATTCTCCGCCCGCGCCCTCAGCCAGCCGCGCAGCGAAAGCGCGAACATCGCCAGTGCGCCGACGACGCCGATCAGCAGCGACACCCACTTCAACTGGCCCCACCCCTCGCCCAGCGCGTTGTTGATCCAACCAGCGCCGCCGACGTCGGGCAGGAAGCCCGAGGCGATATCCTGAAACCCGCGCGGGAACGGCCCGACGAACTGGCCCAGCAGCATGTTGCCGGTTAGGCCGCGAAAGATCAGCATGCCGCCGAGCGTGACAATGAACGAGGGCATTCGGGCATAGGCGACCAGCGCCCCCTGCGCCGCGCCGATCGCCGCGCCGACAGCCAGGCTGATCACGATGACGAGGGGGTAAGGCACTTTCTGATAAACGATCAGCGAGCCGGCGATGGCGCCGACGAAGCCGACGATCGAGCCGACCGACAGATCGATGTTGCCGCCGACGATCACCAGCAACATGCCCAGCGCCATGATGATGACGTAGGAATTCTGCATCACCAGATTGGTGATGTTGACCGGCGCGACCGAGACATGATCCTGCGTGATGACATAGAAGAACAACACAATCAGCAGCAGCGACATCAGCAGGCCGTAGTCGCGCAGATTGTCCTTCCACAGCTCCGAGCGCATCTCGCTGGAGGCCGACACGGCGGGGGCGATGGCGGGCGCGCTCACGATTGAGCCCCGTATTGGCGCATGATCGACGCCATGATTTTCTCCTGACTGGCTTCCTTCGCCGGCATCTCGTCGACGAAACGGCCCTCGTTCATCACGTAAATTCTATCGCAAACGCCAAGCAACTCGGGCATCTCGGAGGAAATGACGATCACGCCCTTCCCCTGCCCCGCCAGCTCGTTGATGATGCCATAGATCTCGTATTTCGCGCCGACGTCGATGCCGCGCGTCGGCTCGTCGAGGATCAGCACCTTAGGCTCGGTGAAAAGCCATTTCGACAGCACCACCTTCTGCTGGTTGCCGCCGGAAAGATTGATCGCGCGCTGATGGATCGAGGGGGTGCGGATGCGCAAAGCCTCGCGGTAGCGGCTCGCCACCGCCACTTCGCGCGCCTCGTCGATCACGCCTCGATTCGCAACGCCTTCGAGATTGGCCAGCGAAATGTTGGTGCGCACCTCCTCGGTCAGCACCAAGCCTAGCATCTTGCGGTCCTCGGTGACATAGGCGAGCCCTTGCGCAATCGCCTTCTCGATGCTGGAAAGGTCGAGCTTGCGCCCGTCCAGCGTCGCCACGCCGCGGATGTTGCGGCCATAGGCGCGGCCGAACACGCTCATCGCGAGTTCGGTGCGCCCCGCCCCCATCAGGCCGGCGATGCCGACGACCTCGCCGCACCGCACATGCAGGTTGATCCCCTTGATCACCTCGCGCCCGCCATGCAGGGGATGATCGACGCGCCAGTCTTCGAGGCGGAACAATTCCTCGCCAATCTCGACGCTGCGCGGGGGATAGCGGTCGGTCATCTCGCGCCCGACCATGCCTTTGATGATGCGGCCCTCGCTGATCGGCCCGGCGCGGCAGTCGAGCGTCTCCACCGTCGAGCCATCGCGCAGAATCGTGATCTTGTCGGCGACTTTGGCGATCTCGTTCAGCTTGTGGCTGATCAGGATGCTCGTCATGCCCTGCGCCTTGAACTCCAGCATGAGTTTGAGCAGCGCCGCGCTGTCGGCTTCGTTGAGGCTGGCGGTCGGCTCGTCGAGAATGAGCAGCTTCACATCCTTGGCGAGCGCCTTGGCGATCTCCACCAGTTGCTGCTTGCCCACGCCGATATTGGTGATCAGCGTGTTGGGCGATTCGCGCAACCCCACCTTCGCCATCAGATCGCGGGCGCGGCGAAAACATTGCGACCAGTCGATCACGCCATTGACGGCGGTCTCGTTGCCGAGAAAAATATTTTCGGCGATCGAGAGCTGCGGCGCGAGCGCCAGCTCCTGATGGATGATGATGATGCCGAGATGCTCGCTGTCGCGGATCGAGGCGAAGCTGCGCACCTCGCCGTTGTAAACGATGTCGCCCTGGTAGGAGCCGGCCGGATGCACTCCGGACAAAACCTTCATCAGGGTCGATTTGCCGGCGCCGTTCTCGCCGCAGATGGCGTGGATCTCGCCCTGCTCGACCACGAGATTGACGTCGCTCAGCGCTTTCACGCCGGGGAATGTCTTCGTGATCCCCCGCATTTCCAGAATCGCGGCCATGCGCCCTCCCCGAGCCTCAGATTGCAGCAAGCCGCGCCCGGACGCTAGTGTTTCCTGTTCCAATACATCAAAGCGGCGGCGCCGCGACGCCAACCGGCTTGATCATGTAAACTCGCCGCAGCCCCTTTTCCTCGGCCTTGTGCGTCACCGCGTAACCGAGGCGGGAATAGAGTTCGATGTTCTCCGTCATCGCCTCGTTGGTGCAAAGTTTGATGAAGGATAAGCCCGCCTCGACGGCGGCGCTCTCCGCGAACGCCAACATCAGACGGCCCAGGCCCTGTCCGCGCGCCGCGGGCGCTACCGCCACATTGTCGAGCAGCATGGCGTCGGCTTGCGGGATGAGCACGAGCACGCCCTGAACGACGCCGCCGCGCTCCGCGACATGCGCCCGACGGTCTTCAATCAGAGCACGGTAGTCGTCGAGCATCGGGCCAGGCGAACGTCCTATGCGCGAGATGTAGGGGCTATAGGCCGCGCGAACAATTTCCTCGACCGCCGCCAGATCGTCGAGCGTCGCCGGTCGAAGTCTATGCTCGCTGGCCAGGCTCGCCATCGCGAATCCTGCGCTTCGGACTGATCTGTAGGGCTCTAACAGATCACAAAAAAGGCCCGCGCGAACGCGGGCCTTCGGTCGTCGGCTCAGTTACTTGAGCTGATCGGCCTTGTAATAGCCGGTGTCGACCAACGCCGAATTGACGTTTTCGGCCATCACGGGAACCGGCTTCAACAGGTAGGAGGGTACGATCTTGACCTTGTTATTGTAGGTCTTGGTGTCATTGATCTCCGGCTGCTTGCCTGAAATCACCGCGTCGACCATGTTGGCGGCGACCTTGGCGAGTTCGCGGGTGTCCTTGAAGATGGTCGAATACTGCTCGTGCGCCATGATCGACTTGACCGACGGGATTTCCGCGTCCTGGCCGGAGATGACCGGCATAGCCGTGCCCGAGGTGCCGTAGCCGACGCTCTTCAGCGCCGAGATGATGCCGATCGAGAGGCCGTCATAGGGCGACAGCACCGCGTCGACATGCTTCTTGGTGTAGTAGGCCGAGAGCAGGTTCTCCATGCGCGACTGGGCGGTGGCGGCTTCCCAGCGCAGCGTGGCGACCTTGTCCATGCCCATCTGCTTGGACTGCACGACAAGGGTTCCCTTGTCGATCAACGGCTGCAACACGCTCATCGCGCCGTTGTAGAAGAAGAAGGCGTTGTTGTCGTCGGCCGAGCCGCCGAACAATTCGACGTTGAACGGGCCGGTCTTGCCGGCGTCGAGCCCCAGGCCATGCACGATGGTGGTCGCCTGCTGTACGCCAACCTGGAAATTGTCGAAGGTGGCGTAATAGTCGACGTTCTTGGAGCCGACGATCAGACGGTCATAGGAAACGACTTTGATGCCCGCGTCGGCGGCCTTCTGCAAGGCGTCCGACAGCGTGGTGCCGTCGATAGCGGCGATCACAAGCACCTTCTCGCCCTTGGTGATCATGTTCTCGACCTGGCTGAGCTGGGTCGGGATGTCGTTGTCGGCGTATTGCAGATCGGTCTTGTAGCCCTTCGCCTGAAGCGTCTTGACCATGTTGTCGCCGTCGGCGATCCAGCGCGCCGAGGATTTGGTCGGCATGGCGATGCCGATGGTGCCTTTGTCTTCCGCGTTGGCGGCCGAAGCCCAAGCCAACACGCCCAGCGCGACAGCTGTCGCGAGCGCCTTGATACCCATACGTTATCCTCCCATCGAGCGGCCCGACGCAGCGCAGCTCTAAGCCGGCGTCCGCGACTCCGGCGCGGAAGACAGCCCGCGCCGTTGATCGGCCTTCCTAGAGAGTTTGGTATGACAGTCAAATGCGTTGAATGACGCAAGCCATCCGCTTTTGATATAGGTTCCGTCATGAACAGAGAGATCGCGAAAATCGCGCCCCACAGCCGGCTCAAGCTGGGGCAATTGCGGCTCATCGCGGCGATCGAGGACGGCGGCTCGGTCAGCGCGGCGGCCGAGGCGCTCAACGTGTCGCAGCCGGCCGCCTCGCGGCTGATCGGCGAACTGGAAGCGACGTTCGGCGCGCCGCTGTGCGAGCGGCTGGCGCGCGGAGTGCGGCTGACCCCGCTGGGGGCGGCGCTGGCGCGGCATGCGCGCACCGTGCTGTTGCAGCTTTCGGAGGCCGAGCGCGAACTCGCCGATCTCAGCGAGGGCCGGCGCGGCGCGGTGTCGGTCGGCGCGGTCAGCGGCCCAGCGTTCGATCTGATGCCCGCGACCGCCCTTGAGGTGCGCGAACAGGCGCCCGAGATCGAACTGTCAGTGAAAATCGACAGTTCCAACGTGCTGGCGCGCGATCTGCTGGGCGGCCGGCTCGACATGATGCTGGCGCGCGTGCCCGACGATCTCGACGCCGGCGAATTCGACGCCTTTCCCGCCGGCGTCGAGGAGGCGCGGCTGGTGCTGCGGCGCGGCCATCCGCTGCTGGCGCGGGGGCCGGCCAAACTCGCCGATCTCGCGCTCTGCGAATGGGTCACCCAGCCGCGCGGGACGCCGCTGCGGCGCGCGCTGGAGCGGCTGTTCGTCGAAGCGCGGCTGCCGCCGCCACGCCATATCCTGGCCACCACCTCGCTGACGCTGACGATGATGACGGTGGCGCGCGGCGACGCCGTCGCGGCGCTGAGCCACGAGGTCGCGCGTTTCGCCTGCGAGGGCCTCGGGCCCGGCGCGCTGGCCATGCTGCCGACGCGGTTTCCGCTCGTCGTGCAGCCCTACAGCCTGATCCGCGCCCGCCGCCGCCCGCTCTCGCCGGCCGCGCGCCTGGTCTACGAGGCGATCCGCGCGCTTGCCGCCGATCCGCGCTGACTATTGCGTTTTGGCGGCGACGCGGGCTTATGTTGACGGCGAGTTCAGCGGCGTTTGAACCTTTCCGCGCGTCGCGGCGACCAAGCTTGCGGAGGGCCTGACATGTCGGGAGTTTGGCGAATAGCGCGGATCGGCGTGTTGCTCGGCGCGGCGCTGGCGCTGTTTTGCGACGGGGCCGTGGCGCAGGCCTTTCGCAACAACGGCGGCGCGGCCCGCCCGGCCTATGGCGGTCACGGCGGGGGATTTGGCTTCGGCTTCGGGTTTGGCCCGCCGGCCTTGTTATTTCCCGACGAGCCGCCCGACGACTACGAACCCGCGCCGCGCCGGCGGCCTCATCCGGTCTGGATCGACCCCGCAGACGACGAGCCCGCGCAGGAATCACCGATGCGAAGGCGGCGCGCGGCGTATCCCAAGCCGGCAGCGACCGCGGTCGCCCGTCCCGCGCCGACGCCGGTCTTCACGCCCGCCAAATTAAAGTTCGCCCGCCCCACGCCGACGCAGAAGGCGCCAGCGATCTCGCGCCTGACGCCCAAGCCGCCGCCGCCGACTACGCCGATCGTCACCCTGCCCCGCGCGCGCCTGCCGCTGGGGGAAATCCGCTACCGCCTGAACGAAGTTCTGGTCGAAGTTTCGCTGACGACCCCGCCGGCGCGCGTCGCCGACGTGCTCGCCCGCCACCGGCTGACCGAGGTCGAGGCGAACGACGTCGGTCTGCTTCAGCTCTCGCTTCGTCGCTGGCGCATCGACGACGCGCGCAGCGCGGCGTCGGTGGTGGCCGAACTCGGGGGCGAGACCGCGCTCGTCCGCATCCAGCCCAATTATCTCTTCGCCGCCGCCGACGAAATCGCCGCCAGCGTCACGGGCGCGCAATATGCGCTGGTGAAGATGAAAGTCGACGCCACACTGGAGGATTCCACCGTTGCGCCGATCCGCGTCGCCGTGATCGACACCGCCGTCGACGAGACCCATCCCGATCTCGCCGGTGCGCTCGCGGAGCGCTTCGACGCCATCGGCGGCGAGGTCGTCTCCAGGAGCCACGGCACGGCGATGGCCGGCGGCATCGCCGGCAACGGCCGCCTGCGCGGCGTCGCCACCCGCGTAAAACTCCTGTCCGCCCGCGCCTTCGACGTGGACGGCGCCGGCGGCGCGCTCGGCTCGACGCTGTCCATCGTCAAGAGCCTGGATTGGGCAGCCAAACAGAAGGCGCAGGTGATCAACATGAGCTTCGCCGGCCCCGACGATCCTACCCTGCGCGATACGCTCGCGGCGGCCAATGCGCGCGGCATCGCGCTGATCGGCGCGGCCGGCAACGCCGGCCGCGCCGCCCCGCCGCAATATCCCGGTGCCGACGCGCATGTGATCGCCGCCACCGCCACCGACGCCGACGACAAGCTCTACGCCAGCGCCAATGTCGGCCCCTATGTCGCGATCTCCGCGCCCGGCGTCGACGTGCTGCTGCCCGCCCCCGGCGGGGGCTATGCGATGGAGACCGGCACGTCCGTTTCGAGCGCATTGATCGCCGGCGTCGTCGCGCTGATGCTGGAGCGCAAACCCGGAATGAGCCCCGACGAAATCCGCCAACGCCTCACTTCGACCGCCGCGCCGCTCGCAGGCCCTGCCCACGAATTTGGCGCCGGACTGGTCGACGCGGCCAAAGCCGTGCGCCGCTGATCCAGGGGTTATGCCGCGCGGGCCTTTACTTCTGCGGCCCGCGATGGTTTTAGCTCAGACACGATCATTTGGAGGGGAACGTGCAGGGCGACGGGGACGACATCCTCGTGACGGAAGGGCTTGGCAAATCCTTTGGGGATTTCGCCGCCGTGTCCGACGTCTCCCTGCGCGTGAAGCGCGGCTCGATCCACGCGCTGATCGGGCCGAACGGCGCCGGCAAGACCACCTGTTTCAACATGCTGACGAAGTTCATCGCGCCGAGCGCGGGACGCATCGTCTATAACGGCCGCGACATCACCTCCCTTGCGCCCGCCGACGTCGCCCGCCTCGGGCTGGTGCGCTCGTTCCAGATCTCGGCGGTGTTTCCTCATCTGACCGCTCTGGAGAATGTGCGCGTCGCCTTGCAGCGCAAGCGCGGCGACAATTTCGATTTCTGGCGCTCCAAGCGCGTGCTGCATCGCTTCGACGCCCGCGCGCGCGAGTTGCTGGAGGAGGTTGGCCTCACCCCATTCGCCGACGCGCAGGCGAGCGACATCTCCTATGGCCGCAAGCGCGCGCTGGAGATCGCCACCACGCTTGCGCTCGATCCCGAGATGATGTTGCTCGACGAGCCGATGGCCGGCATGGGCCACGAGGACATCGACCGCATCGTCGCGCTGATCCGCCGCGTCTCGGTCAATCGCACGGTGCTGATGGTGGAGCACAATCTGAACGTGGTGCAGAACCTGTCCGACCGCATCACCGTGCTGACGCGCGGCCGGGTGCTGGCGGAGGGCGACTATGCGACCGTTTCGGAGAACAGCGAAGTGAAGACCGCCTATCTCGGCGACGTCCATGATTGAGGCCGCGCTGAAAGTCGCCGGGCTGGAGGCCTGGTACGACGAATCGCACATCCTGCACGGCGTCAATTTCGAGGTGCGCCCCGGCGAGGTCGTCACGTTGCTCGGGCGCAACGGCGCGGGCAAGACGACGACGCTGAAATCGATCATGGGCATCGTGGGCAAACGCAAGGGCTCGGCGCAATATGGCGGCCGCGAGACGGTCGGCCTCTCCTCCGACCGCATCGCCAGACTCGGCGTCGCGCTATGCCCGGAGGAGCGCGGCATCTTCCATTCGCTCAGCGTGCGCGAAAACCTGATGCTGCCGCCGCGCGTCGCCCCGACCGGAGGCCTCACGCTCGACCAGATTTTCACCCTGTTCCCCAACATAAAGGAGCGGCTCTCGAGCGGGGGCGGCAAGCTGTCGGGCGGCGAGCAGCAGATGCTGGCGATCGCACGCATCCTGCGCACCGGCGCGCGCTTCCTCATGCTCGACGAGCCGACGGAAGGGCTGGCCCCCGTCATCATCCAGCAGATCGGGCGCACCATCGGCGAATTGAAGAAGGCCGGCTTCACGATCCTGCTGGTCGAGCAGAACTTCCGCTGGGCCTCGACGCTGGCCGACCGTTTCTATGTGATGGAGCACGGCCGGATCATCGACGCCTTCGCCGCGAAGGATCTCACCGCCAATATGGACAAGCTGCATGACTATCTCGGCGTTTGAGGGGGGGCGGGCCAGAGGCGCGCGAAAGCTCCGTCATTGCGAGCGAAGCGAAGCAATCCAGCCTCTCCGCAATGCTCGGTTTGAAATCGAACACACGACTTGCGCAGACGTCAGCTTGACTGCAAATGCGAACGATCTCGGCCCCAACGCTGGATTGCTTCGCTTGGCTCGCAACGACGGCGGCCACGAAAAGGCGCCCCCATGCTGCTGACCCTCTCCATCACGCCGATGCAGCTCTATGGGCAATTGCTGATCGGCCTCATCAACGGCTCGTTCTATGCCCTGCTGAGCATGGGTCTGGCCGTGATCTTCGGCATGCTCAACGTCGTCAATTTCGCGCATGGCGCCTTCTACATGGTCGGCGCCTTCGTCGCTTATTTCCTGCTGCAATATGGCGGCATGAACTATTGGGCGGCGCTGGTTCTTTCGCCCCTGATCGTCGGCCTGCTGGGCGCGCTGGTCGAACGCACGATCATCCGCCGCCTCGCCGGGCTCGATCATCTCTACGGCCTGTTGCTGACCTTCGGTCTGGCGCTGGTGATCGAGGGCCTGTTCCAGAACGAATTCGGCTCGTCGGGCAAGCCCTATCCGACCCCGCCGGCACTTTCCGGCGCCTACAACCTGGGCTTCATGTTCCTGCCCAAATACCGCGCCTGGGTGATCGTGTGCTCGTTTGTCGCCTGCATGGCGACCTGGTTCGCCATCGAGCGCACAAGGCTCGGCGCCTATCTGCGGGCAGCCACCGAGAACCCAAGCCTTGTGCGCGCGTTTGGCGTCAACGTGCCGTTGATGATCACCGCGACCTATGGCTTCGGCGTCGCGCTGGCGGCCTTCGCCGGCGTGCTGGCGGCGCCGATCTACCAGGTGCGCCCGGGCATGGGCGCCGACATTATCGCGGTCGTGTTCGCGGTGGTGGTGATCGGGGGCATGGGGTCGATCCTGGGTTCGATCCTCACCGGCTTCACGCTCGGCGTGATCGAGGGCCTGACCAAGGTGTTCTACCCCGAGATCTCCAATACGGTGGTGTTCGTCATCATGGCGATCGTGCTGATCATCCGGCCCTCGGGCCTGTTCGGGCGCGCGATATGAGCGCGCTCGCCAGCGCCGCGCCGGCGCGCGCCTCACACGACGCGCGCGATTTCGCCCTCGCCGGCGTGTTGATGATCGCCGCCATCGTCGCGGCGCCGTTCTTCGTCTATCCCTTTTTCGTCATGCAGATGCTGTGCGTCGCGCTGTTCGCCTGCGCGTTCAATCTGCTGATCGGCTATGTCGGGCTGCTCTCGTTCGGCCATGCGATGTTCTTCGGCATGGCGAGCTATGTCTCTGCACACGCCGCGAAAGAATGGGGGCTCGATCCCGAATTCGCGATCCTGTGCGGCGTGGGCGTCGCGGCGGCGATGGGACTCGTCTCCGGCGCGCTGGCGATCCGCAGCAAGGGCATCTATTTCGCGATGATCACGGTCGCCCTGTCGCAGATGGTCTATTTTTTCTGCGTCCAGGCGCCCTTCACTCACGGCGAAGACGGCATCCAGTCGGTGCCGCAGGGCCGCGTGTTCGGGCTCGTCAGCCTCGCTGACAGCGCCACGCTCTACGTCTTCGTCGCCCTGGTGTTCCTGATCGGCTTCTTCGTCGTCTATCGCACGATCAATTCCCCGTTCGGCGAAATCCTGAAGGCGATCCGCGAGAACGAGCCGCGCGCGACTTCGCTCGGCTATCGCGTCATGCGCTACAAGCTTATGGCTTTCGTGCTGTCTGCGGCGCTGGCCGGGCTGGCGGGGGCAACCAAGGCGCTCGTCGTGCAGAACGCTTCGCTCAGCGACGTCGGCTTCCAGATGTCGGGCGAAGTGGTCCTGATGACCCTGCTCGGCGGCATGGGCACGCTGTACGGCCCCGTGGTTGGCGCGGTGGTGGTGGTGGCGATGCAGAACTACCTCGCCCAATACGGGCAATGGGTGACCGTGATGCAAGGCGCCGTGTTCGTCGCCTGCGTGCTGCTGTTCAGGCGCGGGATTGTCGGCGAGATCGCGAAATGGGCGCGACTGGCGCTGTAAAGGCGGCGCGGCGTCGAGGAGATCGTTTCGATGTGCGTGAAATGCGGCTTTGCCCGCGGCGCGACCGAGGGGGACGATCCCGGCGCGCTGACGTGGCGCGACCGCGAGACCGCGAACGCCGTTCGGCTGAACATCCTTCGCGCGATCCTTCAGCCCCACGGCGCGACGGCCGAGCCTTCGGCGCTGGCGTCCTCCGTGCGCCTATCCTCGGCGAGCGGCGAGGGCTGGGTTTCGCGCGGCGCGGATGACCTTTGGCCGCTGGTTGATCGCCTGCTGGGCGCGCCGCTTGATCCGCTGGCGCCGTGCTACATCGAAGACGCGCGGTGAGCGACCCCGGAACGCGAATTCGCCTGACGATCATTGGCGGATTTCTCGGCGCGGGCAAGTCGACGTGGCTGCGTCATCAGATTCGCGACGGCGTTTTCCAGAGCGCGCTAATCATCGTCAACGAAGCCGCCGACAGTCCGGTGGATGAGATTTTGCTGTCCGACGCGGGGCGGCTCGCGGTTCTCGCGGGCGGCTGCGCCTGCTGCATCGGCCGCGACCGCCTGATCGCGTTGTTGCGCGACCTGTGTGCCCGCGCGGAGGCGCGAGAGCCGGACCATTTCGTCCTAGAAACGAGCGGCCTGGCCAATCCCACCGCGATCACAGAGGCGATCCGCCTCGACCCCGTACTTTCCCAGCATATCCGCATCGGCGAGGTCGTCGTCCTCGTCGACGCCTTGCATGGCCTTCAGCGTCTGCAACGGGAATCGCTTTGTCGAACGCAGGCCGCGGCGGCGGATTGCCTTGTCGTGACCAAAGTGGACGCGGCGCAGCGCGAAAAGCTCGCCCGCCTCATCGCGACGCTGCGCCTTCTCAATCCGCAGGCGCCGATCTTTGGCTCCGCTCATGGCGTCGAGGTCGGCCTGCCGCCCGACGGGGATTCGACGCCCGAAGTCTTGCCGGAGAGCGCGCAGGCGGGCGATCGTTCCGAGATTTTCGCTGCGACGCTTGAAATCGGTCCGACAATCGACTGGACCACGCTCGACCTTTGGATCTCCGCCCTGCTCTATGCGCGCGGCCCGGACGTGCTGCGCGTGAAGGGCGTCGTGCGCGGGCCGGCGGGCCGGATATTGATTCAGGCCGTGGGCGGCCAGGCGCTCGCGCCGGTCGTTCTGCCCGAGGAACTCGCCGCCGGGTCCAAAGCCATGGATTCGCTGGTGATCATTGGTCGCGGCTATCGCGCCGAGGACTTGAAGCGGTCCCTGCGCTTCTTTGCCCGCGCGGGACGGGAAGTGTCGGGCGCCG
>JANYIH010000092.1 GCA_025358745.1 Hyphomicrobiales bacterium
CGATCCCCGCCAGGGCGGCGGCGATCTCGGACAAGTCGGCGGCGGAGAGTTCGACATCGGCCGCGCCGAGGTTCTCCTCCAGCCGATGCCGTTTCGTCGTGCCGGGAATGGGGACGATCCACGGCTTTTGCGCCAGCAGCCAGCCGATGGCGACCTGCGCGTTAGTCTTTTTCAATTGCGTCGCGACAGAGGCGAGCGCATCGACCAGCCGCTGGTTGGCGCGCCGATTTTCTTCCGAAAAGCGCGGCACGATATTGCGGATATCGGTCGTGTCGAAGCTCGTCGTCGCATCGATGGCGCCGGTGAGGAAGCCCTTGCCGAGCGGGCTGAACGGCGCGAAGCCGACGCCGAGTTCCTCCAAAAGCGGCAGGATCGTTTGCTCCGGCTCGCGCCACCACAGCGAATATTCGCTTTGCAGCGCCGTCACCGGCTGCACCGCATGGGCGCGGCGGATGGAATCCACCCCCGCCTCCGACAGGCCGAAATGCTTGCCCTTGCCTTGCGCGATGAGGTCGCGCACCGTCCCGGCGACGTCCTCGATCGGCACGACGGGATCGACGCGGTGCTGGTAGAACAGATCGATCCGGTCGGTCCGGAGCCGCTTCAGCGACGCCTCCGCCACCGCGCGGATGCGCTCGGGCCGGCGGTCGAGGCCGGTTTTCGAATCGCCGTTCCGGATGCCGAATTTGGTGGCGATGACGACTTCGTCGCGGAACGGCGCCAGCGCTTCGCCGACGACTTCCTCGTTCAGGAACGGCCCGTAGCACTCGGCAGTGTCGAATAACGTCGCCCCCTTTTCATAGGCCGCGCGGACGAGGTGGATCGCGGCTTGTGTCTCCGTCGCCGGGCCATATCCGAAGGTGAGGCCCATGCAGCCGAGCCCGATCGCCGAAATCTCCAGGCCGCTGCGGCCGAGATTGCGCTTTTTCATGACCATCTCCTTAGGGCTTGGGTCGGCCATGATCCAGCCGGGACGAGGCGCGGCGATTGGACAGATAATTCCGCACGGGGTTATCAATTCATGTCATGAAATGGAAACCGAGAGATGCGACGCGAGGATCTGGGCGACCTCATCAACCTGCTTAGCGTCGTCGAGCAGGGCGGATCCACCCGCGCGGCAGCGAAACTCAACGTATCGCAATCGGCGCTGAGCCATGCCGTGCGGCGGCTGGAGGAGCGCAACGGCGTGCGGCTACTGGCGCGCACCACCCGCAGCGTCGCGCTGACGCAGGCAGGCGAACGTTTGCTGGAGACTATCCGCCCCGCCTTCGCAGAGATCGAGGGCGGGCTCGCAGCATTTTCGCGCGCGCGACCTGCCGGCGGGCGCGCTACTGTGGCCGGCGGCGAACTGGATCGTGGCTGAATATCCCGACATCCAGGTCGAGATCGACGTCGAATCCGGGCTGACCGACATCGTCGCCGACCTATCTCGCCGCGCGCGGCCGGCTGCGCGAACCGCGCGATCTCAGCGAACACGCCTGCGTCAACCTGCGCCTCGCCAGCGCGGGCGGGTTCTACGCCTGGGAGTTCAGCCGCGCCGGTCGCAATCTGAAAGTGCGGGTGGAGGGCCAACTCGCGTTCAACCGCGGCGCGCTGATGCTGGAGGCGGCCCGCGCCGGGCAAGCGATCGCCTTCGTGATCGAGGATCAGGCGGCTGACGACCTCGCCACGGGCGCGCTGGCGCGCGTGCTGGAGGACTGGTGCGAACCGTTCGACGGCTACCCCCTCTATTTCCCCAGCCGGCGCCAGCAATCGCCGGCGCTGGCGCTGTTGATCGAGGCGCTGCGCTATCGGGGAAGGCGACGCGCGCGGGACTTGTGCTAGACTTGAGCGATGAGCGAAGTCGCCGCCAAACACATGACCGTCGACGAGTTCCTCGCGTGGGCCGAGGGGCGCGAGGGTAAATGGGAGCTGCATGACGGCGTGACAGTCCAGATGGCGGCGGAACAGGCGTATCATTCCCGCGTAAAAGCCTTTGCAGGAGATGCCTTGCTGGCTGCGTTGCGACGCAAGCGCGCGGAATGCGGCGTCTATGCGGATGGGTTGGCGGTGCGTATTACCCACAGACGGGCGTTTGTGCCTGATGAGCTTGTGACCTGCCCGCCCGCGCCCGAAAAAGACATGGAGACGACAACCCCCCTCGTCGTCGTCGAAGTCCTCTCCCCCTCGACCGCCGCCTTCGACCATGGCGCGAAGCTGGAGGGCTATTTCAGCTTGGCCAGTCTCGCCCATTATCTCCTGATCGACCCGGACCGGCGCGTGCTGATCTACCACAGTCGCGGGCGCGACGACGTGATCGAGACGCGCATATTGCGCGAAGGCGCGGTTCGGCTCGATCCGCCCGGCATCGCCTTCGACATGGGCGAATTGTTCGGCGACTAGCCGCGCGCGTGCGCGGCGATGGCTTCGACGATCGGCGGCCAGACGGCGCGCGGCAGCGTGTGGCCCATCTTCTCCAGCACGAGGAGTTTTGCGTGCGCGATGGCGCGGGCGGTCGCCCGGCCGCCCTCGACCGGCACCAGCGGATCGTCGGCGCCGTGGATCACCAGGGTCGGAATTTTCACGCCCGCCAGCGCCTCGGCCCGGCTGCCCGAAGCCAGGATCGCCGCCATCTGCCGCGCTCCCCCGGCGGGATTGAGGCCGCGCGCGGCCGCGCGAGCCGACCTCGCGCGGTCGTTGGCTTCCTCCGCTGCGTCGGCGTAGCCGCGCAGCAGCCGCGCCACGCGGACGTTGGCCTCGATGAAGGCCTCCACCGTCAGCGGCGGCGGCGCGGTCATCGCCGCCCACACCTCGGGCTTGGGCGGCGGCAGGCCGCGCTCGCCGGTGGTCGACATGATCGAGGTCAGCGTTTGCACCCGCTCGGGGTGGCGGATCGCCATTTCCTGCGCGATCATGCCGCCCATCGAGGCGCCAACGACGTGCGCCTTTTCGAGCCCGAGCGCGTCCATCAGCCCCACCGTGTCGGCCGCCATGTCGGCCAACGTGTAGGGCGCGCGCAGTTGCTCTTGCCCCATGAACACGCGCGCGAGATCGGGCGGCGGCGTGGAGATGCGCGAGGATTTGCCGATGTCGCGATTGTCGAAACGCACGACGAAGAAGCCGCGGTCGGCCAGCATCCGGCAGAAGCCGTCCTCCCATAGCACCATCTGCGCCCCTAGCCCCATGACGAGAAGGAGGGCGGGGTCGGAGGGCGAGCCGAAGCTCTGGTAGCAGAGGCTTAAGCCGTTAGCGGGCGCCAGTTGCTCTCCAGCGTCGAGTTGCATGATGGACATTCCGTGGCTCCAGGGCGATGATGGTTGAGCTATGAACGCTCACGCGGCGGGGCGTCAAACGCAATCGGGAGCGGCGCCATGGATGTGATCGAGCGCTGGCGGGAGATTGCGCACACCCGCGACGCCGAGGCTTTGGCCGAACTGCTGGCCGAGGATGTCGTGTTCCGCTCCCCGGTGGTGCATTCGCCCCAGCGCGGCAAGGCGATCACGCAGAAATATCTCACCGCCGCGTTCGACGTGCTGTTTGGCCCTGAATTCGCCTATGTCGGGGAATGGCGGGGCGAAAATTCCGCCGTGCTGGAATTCACGACGGTGGTCGAGGGAATCGAGATCAACGGCGTCGATATCATTACCTGGGACGCGAGCGGCCGCATCGTCGAGTTCAAGGTGATGGCGCGGCCGTTGAAGGGCGTCAACCTGCTGCATCGGCTGATGGGCGAGAGGCTCCTGGGTCAAGCGGCGGCCAGCGCCTGACGCTCCAGCCGCTTGTGCAGGCGCACCATCAACGCGGTGGCGAACAGGGGCGTCGCCAGATTGAGGATCGGCACGGAGACGAAGGCGGCGACGATCAGCCCGTTCAGGAACACGGTGAACGCGTAGTAACGCCGCATCGCGCGCGCGTCCGCCACGGAGCGAAAGCGCATCGCCGCGAGTTCGAAATATTCGCGCCCCAGGAGATAGGCGTTGGCCGCGAACCACGCGGCGAAGCCGAAGCCGGGGATGAAGAACAGCACCAGCGCGGCCAGCATGACGGTCAACGTCAGGGCGGCGAAGCGCAAGGCCGCCAGCGTCGATTCCACCAGCGGCGCGGCGCGGCCCGGCGGCCCGTGCGGGTCGATCTCGCGCTCGACGATAGCCGCGATGTCGTCGAGGAAGAAGCTCGCCACAAGCGAGGTGGTCGGCGCGGCCAGCAGCACCAGCCCCGCCAGCACGCCAAAGCCGATCAGCACCGAGATCGCCGTGGCGAGCCAGCCATGCGAAGTCGTGACGAAATGCAGCGCGAACCGGTCGAGCCCGAAGCCGGCGAGCCCCAGCACGCCCAGCGTCAGCGCGACGGATTTCACCATCACGCCGCGAAAGGGGGCTGAGAAAATGTCGCTGAGCGAGTCGAGGGCGTCTTGCAGCATGGCGTTCGCCATGTGGGCGTGACGGGGGCGGATGTCCAGGGAGGGGGAAGGCTGCCATGGAGGGCGCCGATGAGATCGCGGTAAGGCAATGAATGGCGGACATGGGCGCGAGGCGAGTTGAAAGCTGCCCAACCTCTCGGGAAGGAACGAAGAGAGTGAGTCGTCGCCCTCAGCGATCCCCCCGCAAACGCGCGAAAACGCTTCTCGAAACTCACTCTCGAAAACTATCACTCCAAACTACCGACCTCGTCGGGTTTCGCGAGACCGTCTATCGCTAGCTCGTTTCGAGCGACCGCAACGCCGTTCCCAAAAGTCCGTACGAGCCGCCCGCAGCGCCTCAGCTCTTGCGCCGCGCGCGCCAGACAAAAGCGTTGCTGGCGGCGTAATTCCAGACCACGCCGATCAGGCCGCCCGCAAAGCCCGCCAGTCCCCATGAACTGTGCGAGCGATAGAGCACGCTGGCGACGTTGACGTTGGCGACGGCGCCGACGCCGCACAGGGCGGCGAAGATGAGGAAGCCGCCGACGATCCCCAGCCCCTTGTAGCGGCGATTGCGGTAGGTGATCTCGTTGTTGAGCACGAAATTGCTGGCCATCGCCGCCACCGTCGCCACGATCTGGCTCTTGGTGAAATCATGCGCCAGGCCGCCATCGATCAGCATCGTCAGCACGGCCAGATGCACGAGGATGCCGACGCCGCCGATCATGGCGAACAGTGCGAACCGGGTCGGCAGCAGGCCGCCGCTCGCGTGATGGGCGACGAGGCCGAGGAAATCGAGGCCGACCAGCGGCGACAGTTTCGATTCGCCCGCGGTCCTAGGCCGGAACACGTAGGGGACTTCGACCACCTTCAGCTCATGGCGCGAGGTCAGCACGAGATCGACCAGGATCTTGAAGCCGTCAGGCGAAAATTTCGGCGCAAGCCGCGAGACGATCTCGCGCCGCGTCATGAAGAAGCCGCTCATGGGATCGGAGACGTCGACGCCCGCGACCAGGCCGAAGAACCACTTGCCGAGATCGCTGAGGCGCTGGCGCATCGGCGACAGGCCGCCGGGCTGGCTCGGATCGGCGACGCGGGTGCCGATGACGAGGTTGGCCTCCCCCTTCTCCAGCGCGGCGTACATCTGCGGCAGGATAGATTCGTCGTGTTGCAGATCGCCGTCGATCACGGCGACATAGTCCGCGCTGGAGGACAGCCAGCCCTCGATCACGGCGCCGGCAAGGCCGCCGCGATTGACGCGGCGCAGGCAGCGCATGCGCGGGTCGCGGCGGGCGATGTCGAACGCGACGTCATAGGTGCCGTCGGAGGAATCGTCGTCGACCACGATCATTTCCCACGGCAGACCCGCGAGCACGACGGTCAGCCTGGCGAATAGCCGCGGCACATTGGCGGCTTCGCGATAGGTGGGGACGATGACGGACAGCGTCGGGCGGGACGGCGTCGCCGCGGTGGACATGAGAACCTCTAGCTTTGACCGTGAAACCCTACCTCACGCGCGGTAAGGCAAAGTAAACGCCGCCTCCGCCGTGGTCGCACCCAGCGCGAAAGCGTCGAACGCCTTGAAAAAGAGATCGCGCAGTTCGTCGCGTTCGAACATCACTTCGTGCCGCGCGCCGTCGATCACGATCAGGCTGCCGGCGCGCAGGCGCGCGGCGAAGCGCTCGACGGAGCGGGTGTCGACGACGCGATCGGCGCCGGAGGCGATCACGAGAATGGGCGTGGCAATGGCGCGCGGGTAGTCGGGCTCGGCGAATTCGCGCATCAGCCGCAGGGCGGCGTGGACCCAGCCGATGGTGGGGCCGCCCAGCCCGAGCGCGGGATGGGCGCGCAGGATTTGCCCGAGCCGTGCGTAGCGGACGGGATCGGAAGTCAGCACATTGCCCTCGAACGGGCTCAGGCCATAGGGCCTGCCGCCGCCGCCGGGGGCGTAGAGGCCACCCAGGCCCAGAGCGTCGAGCGCCTCCACCAGCCGGCGCGCCCAGCGCGGTTCGGCGTGGCCGTAGAGCGCGATCATCGGCGAGGTCAGCGCGAGCCGGTCGAACGGGCAGCGTCCTTCGTGGGCGATGCGCAACGCGATCGCTCCCCCCATGGAATGGCCAAGGCCGATCCAGGGGCGCGGGCAACCGGGCAGCACATCGCGCGCGAAGGCGACGAAATCGCGCTCGTAAAGCGAGAAATCGTCGATATGGCCTTTGAAGCGGTCGCCGAGCTGGCGCTCCGAGCCGCCCTGTCCGCGCCAGTCCAGCGTCGCCACGGCGAGGCCGCGGGCGAGGAAATCGGCGATCGTTTCGGCGTATTTCTCGATGAATTCCGTGCGTCCGCCGAGCAACACGACGGTTCCCCTCGCTTGCGGCGGCATCCAGCGCGCCGCGCGCAACCGCACGCCGTCAAGCGCGACCAGTTCGCGCTCTTGCGCGCCCGGCGGCAGGGAAGCGTCAGGAAACAGCGCCATCTCAGGCCTTTGGCGCGGAAATGCGCGCGCGCTTATGCCGCAAGGGCGTCACGGCGGCAAATGGCCGCGCGGGCGGGCGCGTCGCCGAATGCGCGGCGCGCCAGGACGACGCCGAGCGCGGCGACGACGAGCGGGCCCACCGGCAGATGCGCGTATTGCGCCAGCGGGCGGACAAAGCCCGGCGCGAGAAAGGCGGCGGCGAGGGCGCTGACCTCGAACGGGCGGAAGCCGCGCGCGAGACCTGTCTCCGCGAGGACGGCGACGGGGACGATCAGCAGCGTCAGATCGTAATCGAGCAGGAAAGGCGTGGTCAGGCAGGTCGTCACGGCGATGGCGGCGCATTGCATCCGCGCGTCGCGCTCGCGCCGCAGCGCCAACGCGAGGGCGCCAACCGCGACAAGCGCCGCCAGCCCCTGCGCGACATAGGCCGGCGGGGAGCCGGCGCCGAGTTCGCGCAAGGCCGCGTAAACGCTCGGCATTTTCGAAAAATCGACCAGACCGCGTTCAAGCGTCGCCCGCGTCAGCGGCGTTTCCGCGAGAAAGGCGGCCCAGGAATCCCAGCCGAAAGCGGCGAGTGAGGCCGCCGCCAGCGCCGCGCCCGTCGCCGCCATGCCCGCCAGCGCCCGGTAGCGTCCCGCAAGAAGAAGGCCGAGCGGGATCACCGCCGCCAGTTGCGGCTTGAAACTGAGTGCGCCGAACAAGGCGCCGGCCAGCCATGGCCGACGCTCCAGCAGGCTCGCCCCGCCGGCGAACAGCGCCGTGGTCAGAAACGCGTTCTGGCCGTGCCCGACGGTCGCCAGCACCCCGGGGAAGGCGAGCACGACGATGGGGTGGGCGAAGCGCCGCGCCAAAGCGCGCAGAGCCGCCCACATCGCCGCGAAGCTTAGCCCAAGCCACAGCGCCAGCGCGGCGAGATAGGGCAGCAGCCCGAGCGGCAGGCAGAACAGCAGATAGGTCGGAGGATAAAAGAAGGCGTACCAGTCGATAGGGTGGCCGAACAAAGCTTGCTCGGCAGCGTGATGGGCTTGCGGCGAATACACGGAGGCGGCGTCGCCCGTCAGCGCCATGCGCCCGGCGGTCCAGAAGCTGACAAAATCCGTGCCGAGCGGTTCGCCGCGCGGATCGACGCCCGCCCTGATGTAAGTCGCCAGCGCCGCCAGCCCCACGAGATTGGCCAGCGCCAGCAGGGCGAAATAGTTGCGCAGCCGCGTCGGGTTGGCCCATTCGGCGTCGCGCAACAAGCTCTTGACGGCGGCGATCACGGCGTCGCCACTCGCGACGCCGGGGTCGCCACTTGCGTCGCCAGGCGCGGTTGGGCGAGCCAGGCCTTCAGCCGCCGCGAAGCGTTGACGCTGGGCTGCTCGACTGTCGCCCACAACGCCCAGCCCACGGGAAAGGCCAGCGGCAGGGCGTAGAGCGCGCCGAGCGGGCCAAAAGCGCGGGCGGCAAGAGCGAACACCAGCCAATGGCTGAGATAGAGGCTGTAGGAGATTTTGCCGAGCCAAAGCGCGGGCGCCGACTCCAGCCAACCCACGCGCGGCGTATAGCGGGAGAGATAGGCGCCGAGGACGAAATAGCCGAGCGCCAGGAAATACTCCTGTTCCGGGTCCTGGACGAGAAACTGTCCGACGCCGCAAAAGACGGCCACGCCGGCCCAGGCGCGACCCGTCGATCCGCGACCCAGCGAGACGATCAGCGGCATCAGCGGCATCGCCCAGGCCTCGACGATCAGCGACCACACCGGCGGGTCGATATGCGGCGGCGCGTCCGGCGTCATCAGCGGAAAGAACAGGAACTGGCTCCAATCCGGCGTCGTGCCGGCGATGAGATAGCCGAGCGCGAGGCAAATCGCATAGGTTGGCCACAGCCGCACCAGCCGTTGGGCGAGAAAAGCCGACCACCGCCCGTCCCATGCGCGCGTCAGCACCAGCCCCGACATGACGAAAAACCCGAACACCGCCAATTTCGCGGGAATGGCGAACAGAGGTAGGCCCATCGGCGAGGTGGCGTGCCACAGCACGACGACGACGGCCAGCAGCCCGCGCAGACCGTCGAGAGCAGGCAGGCGCGCGGGCAAAGAGGAAACGTTTCGGCTCATCGGCGCCTCGGCGGGAGGCGGCAGTTTGGCCGCGCGGTCTTAACGCTGGGTGAAGCCCACCTTGCCAAGCCAACGATGCAGCGCCTGGATTCCCTATTCGCAGGATTACTTCGGGAAACCGGCGTCCGCTCGGAGGAAATCCGCCTCAGGGTTAAGCAAATTCGGGCGCTTGGCGCAGTTCTTGATCAAACTGCGCAGGCATCGCGGATCGTCGACCTCCAGGTCGACGCTGAGGGCGCGGCCGTCGACCTGGAGGTCGACGCTCCGGGCGCGCGCAAGGGGACGAGCGGGCGTAGAGTTCGAGCCGATCCGAAACCCCGTCAGCTCGTCACCCGCTCGCCGCGACCATAGACCAGCAACATCAGGATGATGACGCCGCCATAGATCACTTGCCGCCCCGCCTCCGGCATCGCCATGATCGACAGCACGCTGTTGAGCAGCACGATGAGAATGACGCCGACCAATGTGCCGAGATAGCGCCCGCGCCCGCCCAGGATGTTGGTGCCGCCGATCACCACCGCCGCGATCGCCGGCAGGAGATAGGCGTCGCCCATGCCCTGATAGGCCTTCTGCGAATAGCCGGCCAGCAGCACGCCGGCGAGCCCCGCCATCAGTCCGGAAATCGCAAAGCAGACGACCGTGACGGCGCGCGTGTTGACGCCGGCGAGATAGGCCGCAGCTTCCTTGTTGCCGATGGCGTAGATGTAGCGCCCGAGCAAAGTGCGTTGCAGCATGATCGCCACCAGCAACGAAACGCCGATCCAGACATAGAGCGCGGCGGGGATGCCGAACCAATGCGCGGAGGCGAGCGTGCGCATGAGATCGGTCGCCGAGGTCTGCGGCGCGAAGCCGCCGGTGTTGGCCACCATCAACCCGCGCATCACCGCGTTGACGCCGAGCGTGAAGATCATCGAGGGCACGCGCAGGTAGGCGACGCCGAGGCCGTTGATGATGCCGACGCCGATTCCCACCGCCAGGCCGACGGGGATCGCCCAGCCGCCGCCGACCGAGGTCGCCATCATCGCGGCCGCCGCCAGCGTCCACGGCACCGAGAGGTCGATCTGCGAGATCAGGATGACGATCATCGCCCCGGCCGCGACGATGCCGAGGAAAGCGCCGATCTGCAATTGCTGCAGCAGGTAGTTGGGCGACAACAGAGGCGCCGAGCCGAAGCGCGACAGCGTGTAGCCGGTGCCGGCGATCAGAATGACGACGATGAACAGCGCGGCGATCAGGATCGGCCGGTCGTCGCGCGAAAGTTTCAACACGCCCGCGCTCACCGGAACAGCTCCAGAGTGTTCTTGACGCGCAACACGCGCAACGAGCCGACGCTGACGGCGGCGAGCAGGATGACGCCCTCGAACAAGGGCTGCAACAGCGGCGCGATGTCGAAGATGCGGAAGAAGAACGAGATCACGCGCAGCATCATCGCCCCGAACACCGAGCCCAGCGCGCCGCCGGCGCCGCCGAGCAGCGAGGTGCCGCCGATGACGACGGAGGCGATCGAGTTGAGCGTATAGGCGCCGGCCTGCGGAATGTCGGCGTTGCCGGACGAGGTCTGGATCGCCAGGAACAACCCGCCGCAGCCGGCGAAGAAGCCGCCGAGCGTGAAGGCGGCGATGCGGGCGCGGTTGACGTTGAGGCCCGACATGTAGGCCGCGCCTTCCGCCGAGCCGATGGCGTAGACGGTGCGCCCGGTCACCGTGCGGCGGAACGGAACCCAGACAATGAGCAAAATCAGCGCGAGCAGCACGAACGGCGTCGGGATGCCCGCGAAGGGCGCGAACCACGGCGCGGCGCCGTCGCTGAAGATATGCACGGTCGAGGCGAAATCGCCGAGCGAATTGGTCAGCGCCCAGTTGAGATCCTCGTCGATTTTGCCGCCGGGTTGCGGGCGCAGGAACAAAGCGATGCCGATATAGATCGCGCCGGTGGCGAGCGTCGCGATGATGGGCTGGATGCGGCCATAGACGACGACGAGCCCGTTGATCAGCCCGCCGAGCGCGCCGATGGCCAGACAAATGACCATGCCGATAACCAGGCCCGGCACGCCCGCCGGCAGCGATCCCAGCGGCAGCGAATAGCCGGCGATTTCCAGCGCCATCGACGCCGTCGTGCCGGTCAGGAGATAGCTGGCGCAACAACCGACCATCGTCATCAAGGCGCCGACGGAGAGATCGAGCCCGGCGGCGAGCACCGGCACAGTCTGCGCCACCGCCACCATGGCGAGCGTGAACACCTCGTCGGCGTTCTGCACCAGCACGGCGGAGGAAAAGCCCTTGGGGTGCGACATGTGGTAGATGAGATAGACGACCAGGAACAGCCCGACGGCGGTGAGGAAGGCGACATTCTGCCGCGCGCGCAGGGCCAGATCAGACATGAGCACCCTGCGCGATGTTGAGAGAACTGGCCACGATATTGGTCTCGGTGATGTCGGCGCCGCTCAATTCGCGCACGATGCGGCCGTCGTACATGATGGCGACGCGGTCGCAGCAGCCGATCAACTCGTCATAGTCGGTGGAGTAGAACAGGATCGCCGCGCCCTGATCGGCGAGTTCGCGCATCAGGCGGTAAAGTTCCTGTTTGGTGCCGACGTCGATGCCGCGGGTGGGGTCGTTGAGCAGGATCACGCGCGGGTTGGTCATCAACCATTTGGCGATCACCACCTTCTGCTGATTGCCGCCCGACAGCGTGGAGACCGCGTCCTGCGCCGCGCCGATCTTGACGCGCAGCCGCTCGATGCCGCCCTCGATCGCGCTCCGTTCCTTCGCACGGTCGATGAAAGGGCCGCTGGCGAAATCGCCGAGCGAGGCGATGGTCAGATTGTCGGCGATCGACATCGCCAGCATCAGCCCCTCGGTCTTGCGATCCTCCGGCACCAGCGCGATGCGGATATCGGGCGACTTGGCGTCGGCGGGCGAACGCATCCGCACCGGGCGGCCGTTGACCTCGATTTGACCGCTGACGCTCTTGAGCACGCCGAACAGCGCCAGCAGCAGCATTTTCTGGCCCTGGCCGTCTAGCCCGCCCAGGCCCACGATCTCGCCCGCGCCCACACTGAGCGAAATGTCGGCCAGACTGGTCTCCCAGTTCAGATCGGCGACCCGCAGCGCCGGCTCGCGCGGGCGCGCCGGCGGCTTGGGCGGATATTGGGTCGCGATGTCGCGCCCGATCATCAGTTGCACGATCTGCGGCGTCGTGCGCGCGCCCATGTCGAAGGTCTCGATGTGGCGGCCGTTGCGGAACACGGAGGCGCGGTCGGCGAGCGCCTCGACCTCGTGCATGCGGTGGGAGATGTAGAGGATCGACACGCCTTCGGCCTTCAACCGGGCGAGCAGTTTGTAGACCTTCTCGACATCGGCGCTGGTGAGTGCGGAGGTCGCTTCGTCCAGGATCAGCAGGCGCGGCTTGTGGCCGATCGACTTGGCGATTTCGACCATCTGGCGGCGCGACAAGGGTAGATCGCGCACGCGGGCGAGCGGGTTGACGTCCTCGCAGCCGATCTCGGCCAGCAGCGCCTCGGCGCGCCGGCGCTGCGCGCGCGCGTCGATCAGGCCGAGGCGCCGAGGCGGGGCGGAGATCGAGATATTGTCCGACACCGAGAGGTCCGGCATCAGCGACAATTCCTGAAAGATGCAGACGATTCCGGCGGCGGTGGCGGCGGAGGGGCTGCGGAAATCGCGCGCGACGCCTTCAAGCGTCAGTGCTCCCGTATCGGGGCGCACCACGCCGGAGATGATCTTGATCAGCGTCGACTTGCCGGCGCCGTTCTCGCCCAGCACGGCGTGGATCGAGCCGCGTTGGCAGGCGAAATCGACGCCTTCGAGCGCGCGCACGCCGCCGTAGCGTTTGGAAATCTGCTCAAGACGGAGGAAATCGCCCGGCGGCGAGGTCGGCATGGCAAGCTTTCAACTTTGAAGGGGAGGCGGCGACGGGCTGCGCCCGCCGCCGCTCTATTGTATGAGGAGGGCGGCGACGGGCTGCGCCCGCCGCCGCTCGATTATATGAGGAGGGCGGCGACGGGCTGCGCCCGCCGCCGCTTCGACGGGCCTTACTTGGTGTTGGCTTCGCTCTGCGACATGATTTGCGGCGCGGTGAAGGTCACGCCGCAGGGCAGGAACTGGTTGGGGGCGAAGAAGTCGGCCTTCAGGTCGGGGAAGTAGTTCTCGCCGGCCTTCAGCGTCTTGTAATCGGCGACCGGGATCGGGATCGACACCAGTTGCGGCATCACATTGCCCTGCAGCGCCGAGATCGCCGCCTTCATCGCAATCGCCACCAAAGCGGGCGACTGGCCGTAGGACATGCCTTTCAAGCCGTCCTTGGCGTAGTCGGCGATCTGAACGCGGAAGCGGTTTTCGCCCTCGCCCGACATCGGCACGAACGGATGTTTGACGTCCATCATCGCCCGCACCGTGCCGTCGCTGCCGCCCTGGGTGAACACGCCGTCGAAATGCTTGTGCACGGCGAGCGCGTCGGCGGTCACTTTCTGCGAGGTGCCGGGATCCCAGTTGCCCACGACCTCGGTGATGTTGAACTTGTTGGGCGCCGCCTCCATCACTTCGCGGAAGCCGACGTGCCGGTCGCGGTCGACCGAATTGCCGGGCAGGCCGCGCACTTCGAGAATGTCGCCGGCGGTCTTGCCCATCTGGTCGATCAACCAATGGGCGGACATCACGCCCATCGCGTGTTGATCTTCGTTGACCATCATCACCTTGTCGGTGTCGAGGATGTTGTCGAACGGCACCACCACCACGTTGTTCTTGTCGGCGAGCCGGATGATGCGGTCGAACCCGTCGGGCGCGACGGCGATGGTGACGATGGCGTCAAAGCCCTGGTTGATGAAATCCTCCATCGCGCCGAGCTGGGCGGCGACGTCGGTGCCGGTGGAGACGACCTTGAACTCTTTCAGGTTCTCCTTGATGCCGGGCGTTTCGGCGAACGCCTTGGCGGTCTTGACCATCTGAATGCGCCAGATGTTGCCGACGAAGCCGTTGACGAGCGCGATGCGATAGGGGCCGGCCTTCTTCTCCCACTGGAAGAACTTGGTCTTGTCCGACCAGGGCTTGAAACAGCCGGCGTCCGCGCCGGGGCCGGCGACGACCTTCGGGCCGGCGAGAGCCGCGGTGGCGGCGAAAACAGCGGCGAGCGCAAGCGCTGATACGCGCAAATTCATGGCGTGACCTCCCTTTGATCGCCGGGCTTTTCGCTTGTCGGCGCCGCCCTTACGTGGGCGATTGGACTAACATGCCAGAGCGGAGCGGCGCCCGCAAGGCGTTTGCCGCAACGGGACGCAAAAACGCCCTGTCTTTTTGCAGATCAGCTAGAGTTCAGCGGCTTACGCTCCGCTGACGCGCCAGACGACGTCGCCGACGTCGTCGGCGACCAGCAGCGATTTGTCCGGCCCCAGCGCGACCCCGACCGGGCGGCCGTAGGAGAACGCCTCGTCGGGCGAGAGAAAACCTGAGAGAATGTCGCGCGGCGGCGCGCAGGGGCGGCCGTTCTCAAACGGCACATGCACGACGCGATAGCCGCTGAGCTTGCTGCGGTTCCAGGAGCCGTGCTGGCCCACCACGAGCCCCGCGCCAAAGCCCGGCAGCACGCCCGCCGGCAACCAGCAGAGGCCCAGCGACGCGGTGTGGCCGCCAAGCGCGAAATCGGGCTGGATCGCCTTGGCGACCCTCTCCGGATTGGCCGGCACGCGGGCGTCGACGGCGCGGTCCCAATAGCACCAGGGCCAACCATAGAAGCCGCCCTCGCGCACGCGGGCGAGGTAATCGGGCGGGGTCTCGTCGCCGAGCCCGTCGCGCTCGTTGACGACGGTCCACAGCGCCCCCGTCGTCGGCTCGAAGGCGAGTCCGACGGGATTGCGCAGGCCGTCGGCGTAAACCGCGCAGGCGCCCGAGGCGATGTCGTAGCGGTGGATCGCCGCGCGGCCCTCCTCGGCTTCCATGCCTTCGTCGGCGATATTGGTCTGCGAGCCGACGCCGACGTAGATCGCCGCCCCGTCAGGCGTGGCCAGCAGGCTGCGAGTCCAGTGGCCGCCCGGCTTGAAGGCGGCGAGTTTGCGGCCCGGTCCAGCCAGTTTCGTCGCGCCGGGCTGATGGGGAAAGGCGACGAGGCCGTCGGTATTGCCGACGTAGAACGTGTCGCCGACCAGCGCCATGCCGAAGGGCTGGTTGAGCCCCTCAAGATAGACGCTGCGCGTCTCCGCAATCCCGTCGCCGTCGCCGTCGCGCAGCAGGGTGATTTGGTTCGGGCTGATCCCGAGCGCGGCGGCGCGGCGCATCGTTGTGACCATGGCGTAGTCGAACAGGGAGTTCACCGGCTGGTCCTGTTGCAGCGCCTGCGACGCCAGCACGTCGCCATTGGGCAGCACGTGCAGCCAGCGCGGATGTTTCAGGCCGCTGGCGAAAGCGTTGACCTTCAAGCCCGGCGCCGGCGTCGGCGTCTGGCCGGCCTCCCAGCCGCGCGCGGTCGGCATTTTCAGCGTCGGCAGCATCCCCTGCGGCCGCGCCTGCGGGATCTCGGGCCTCGGCCCGACGGCTTGCTCGGAGGGGACGCCCGCCATCCGGCGCCAGGCGATGGTCGCCGCGCCGACCCCGGCGACGAGCCGGGCGAATGCGCTGGAAATGTCCATTAAACCGTCTCCGGATGGGATCGCGCGGCGGCCTGAGCGCGCGCCGCGACTTCGAGGATCGTCGCGACGACCGCGTCCGTCGCCGCGAAATGCGGGGAATGGCCGATGCCGGGCAGGAGTTGCAGCGTCGCGCCGGGAATTTCGCGCGCGCAGGCGCGGGCGTGGATGTCGATCGAGACGAGCTTGTCCTGCGCGCCCGTCACGATCGCCGTCGGCGCGACGATCTCGCCATAGCGCGGCGAAAGCGCCGCCGCCTCGGCGCAGAGATCAACGAAATCCTCGGCATTGGCGCGGAAGTGCCACGGGCGGAACAGCAGCGCCAGCCGCGTGCGGCGCGCGTAGTCCGGGGGCGCGGCGTTGGGCGCGAACACGCTTCGCAGGGCGCCCCGCATGAGCGCGAGCCCGGCGGCGGGCGCGACCAGCCAGCCAAACAGCGCCCCGACCACAGGCGTCGCGGCGACGGTGTAATACCAGGAAACGCCGGTGCGCCAGGGATGGCTGACGGGCGAAAGCAGCACCAGCCCGCGCGTGAAAGACGGGGAATCGAGCGCCATCGCGAGGCCCAGCACGCCGGCGAGCGAATGTACGACGATGACGGCGTCCCGCACGCCGAGGCTTTCCAGCCCGGCGCGAATCCAGGCCGCCTGCCGGCGCGGCGAAGTCGCGGCGCGGCCTGCGAGCCGGTCGCTGTAGCCGTGGCCGGGCCGGTCGACCGCGAATACGCGGAAACCCTCGTTCGCCAGCCGCTCGGCCAGCGCGACATGGGGGTCGGCGAAATTGCCCGAAGCGCCATGAACCAGCAGCACGGCGCCGCGCGCGGGCGCCCTCGCCGCCGTCTCGACGATGTGCAGACGGCCGGGGCCGACATTTACGCGATGGCCGACCGGGGGGAATCGTCTTCGCAGGTCGAGGCAGAGCAGGAGGGTGAAACTGAAGGAGAGAGCCGCTGCGCCGCCAATCCACGCCTCGATCAAGGCGAGCGGCTCCACACTTTGTTTTGCGCGCGGGCGTGCGCCTCTTTGAGCGGCTCGAACGCGGGGGCGAGCGCCAGCGCCCGTTCGTAGGCGCGCAAGGCGCCTTCGGGGTCGTCGGAATCGAGCAGGATCGCGCCAAGCCCGGCGAGCGCGCCGACGTCGCGCGGCTCGCGTTTCAGGGTTTGCGCGATATCGCCCATCGCGCCCTTGACGTCGCCGGACTGGAAGCGGGCGGTGGCGCGCGCGCTCCACGCCTCCGACCATTGCGGATTGAGGTCCACGACGGCGTCGAACAATTGCAGCGCCAGCGGGAGATTGGCGCTCTCGCGCGCCTTGCGCGCCCTGCCATAGAGCAGGTCGGCGGCGTCGGAGCCCGATTGCGCGCGCTCGCGGTCGATCTCGCCGAGGATTCCGGACGCTTCGTCGGAATAGCGGGTTTTGACGAGCCGCTGGTAGAGCCGGTCAATCCGCTTGGCCGGCGAAGTCTCGACAGGCTCCGTCGGCGCCGCAGGCGCATTCGGCGAGGAATAGCCGGGCGGCGGCGTGTAGGAACCGGCAACAGCGCCGACGGGCGAAAGCCCCAGCGCGAGCGCGAGCAAGATAGAAAAGCGCCTCATGCGGGGCAATCTAGCGCCCCGCGCGAGTGCGGTCAAAGCGAGCCTCAGCCCTGACGCGCCTTGAAGCGCTTCTGCGTCTTGTTGATGATGTAGACGCGGCCCTTGCGGCGCACGAGCCGGTTGTCGCGGTGGCGGTTGCGCAAGGACTTGAGAGAATTGCGGACTTTCATGGTTCACCCGAGTTTTTGACGCTGCGGGAAGAACCCACGGTCTGCGATTGCGCGGTCCTATGCCCGATTCAGCCGCGCCGATCAAGCGTTTCCCTCGCTGGTGGAGAAGAAGGCGAGCTTCGTGTCGCCATAGACGCGCTCGTCGATGAGAAAGAGGCCGGGCGGCGCGGGCAGAGACGCCTTGGCGCTCTCTTCAACCACGACCAGCGCATCCGGGGCGAGCCAGCCGCCCGCGACGAGGCCCGCCAGCGCCGGGGGGGCGAGGTTCTGATCATAAGGCGGGTCGAGAAAAGCAAGGTCGAACGCCGGCGCGGACGGAGCCTTGCCGAGCCTGGCAGCGTCCGCGCGCCAGATTCGCGTCACGCCGCCGAGCGCGAGCGCCTCGACATTGCCGCGCAGCAGCGCGCGCGCTTCCGAAGCGTCGTCGACGAATAGAACAAAACTCGCGCCGCGCGACAGAGCCTCGATCCCCAGCGCGCCCGAGCCGGCGAACAGATCGACCACGCGGGCGCCTTCGAGCCGCCCGACGTGGGCGTGGGAGAGTATGTCGAACATCGCCTCGCGCAGCCGGTCGGACGTCGGCCGGATCGCACGCGATTCGGGCGCGAGGATCGCGCGCCCTTTCAGCCGGCCGCCGACGACCCGCATTTAGCCGCGAGGCTTTCGCGGGCTTTTGCCGCGCGGCGGGCCGCTGCGCGGCGGGCCGCTGCGCGGGGGCTTTGCGCCGCCTGCGCCGCGTGGCGGCTTGGCGGCGAACTCGCGACGGGGAGGGCGTGCGCCGCCTTCGCTGCGGGGAGGGCGTGGGGTGAACTCGCGCCGGGGCGGACGCTCGCCGGCTTCGCTGCGTGCGGGCTTGGCGCCGAATTCGCGCCGAGGGGGACGCTCGCCTTCGCTGCGGGGAGGGCGTGGGGTGAACTCGCGCCGGGGCGGCCGCTCGCCGCCTTCGCTCCGAGCGGGGCGTGGGGCGAACTGCCGGGGCGGCCGCTCGCCGCCTTCGCTGCGGGCGGGGCGCGGGGCGAACTCGCGCCGAGGCGGGCGGTCTGCGCCGCCGCTGCGCGTGGGTCTGGC
>JANYIH010000135.1 GCA_025358745.1 Hyphomicrobiales bacterium
CGGTGAGGCGCGGCGCGGCGCGCTGGCCGGCGGCGATCCGCACGACTTCGGCGTTGCCGTCGCCCCGGCTCAGTTGCACCACGCACAGCCGGTCGCGCCCAAGCGCCAATCCCATCGTCTCGGTGTCGATGGCGACCGCCGCGCCCAAATCGCAGTCTTCGGGCAGATCGCCCTCGTGAAACTTTATCGCCATGCCGAATCTCACATCAAGCTATTGAAGAAAAAGAGAATTTTCTTCATCATCGGCTTGGCGGGTTAGCAGCGGGCGCTGGCGCCGTCAAGACGCGCGCCGATTTAGCTCCATCCAGCGCGACTGCGCGGCCGCATCGTGCAGGAAGGTGAGCGCGCAATAGCGCCGCCCGCGCGTCACCGGGCCGGCCTCGTGCAGCAGCGAACAGGAGAACACCACGCCCGCGCCGGCGCGCGGGCGATAGCGGCGCGAATTATATTCGGGAAACAGCACATGGCCGCCGTCGTAATCGTCGTTGAGGTTGATCGACAGCGCGAATTGCCGGAATGCGACGCTCGGCGCGGAATTGTCGCGATGGCGTTTGAAAAAGCCGCCCGTCTCGTCGTAGCGCGCCAGCAAGATGCGGTCGGTGTGGGCGATCTCGACCTGGAACGCGCGCTTGATCTCCGGCAGGCAGCGCGTGAGAATTCCGGCCAGCACGGGGCTCAGGAAGGGATCGCGCGCGCCCAGCTCCAGATCGTGGCGATGTTTCTTCGTCACGTCGATCTTGTGGGTGTATCGCCCCTGCGCGTCGATCGAGGCCATGCCGCCGAATTGCGGCTGCCCCGCCTCGAAATGCGCGATCAGATCGCGGCAAAGCCCGTGGCTCAGAATGTCGGGGATCGCCAGCACCGGCGCGGGGCAATCGTCGGCGCAGGGCGCCTCGCGCGGTTGGCGCGCCAGCGCGGCGAGCAGGGCGGAAACCTCGCCGGGCGCGTCGATGAGGCGCCCGGCCCGGTCGACCGCGACCAGCGCGGGCGCGCGATGGGCAAAGCCCCAGGCGGCGAACACGTCCGCGTGCGAGAACACGATCCTGACGTCCGGCGCGACGGGTTCCAGGAACTCGCCGGCGTGCGGAATTTCGATCTCGACCAGCGCGACCAGATCGGCCTCGACGGCGGCGAATTCGGCCGCGCGCGCTTGCAGCGCCCGCAGCGCCTCGCGCGCCTCGCTCATCGCCAACCGGCCGATCAGCGCCAGCACGGCGGAACGTCCGGCCTGCGCATCGAGCGAGAAGAACGTCTGGTCGAGCCCGACGCCGTGCGTCACCGGCGCGAAGCCGATGGGCGGCGCGGTTTCCATTCTGGCCGACATCGGGCTTCTGCTCCTCGCAAGACGTGAGGCGGCAAGCCTGCGCGGGCTGGCTTATCCCGGCCTTGTCAGTGGCCGCCCCCGCCGCCGCCCGGCGCCTGCGGCCGTCGCATCAGCACGGCGAGCCACAGCGTGCCGAGATAGAGCACGGTCAGCGTCAAGAACACGTCGGCCAGCGCCATCACCATCGCATGCCGGCGCACCATCAGCGCCATCTCTTTGGTCGCCGCCAGCGCCGCATCCGATCCGCGCGCGGCGAGCGCGCCGGTGAGATTGGCCAAGGTCTCCTCGGCGACGTTGCGGCCCCACACCACGGATTCGCGTAAGCGCTCCAGATGCAGGTCCATCCGCTTGTCGAGCACAGTGTTGATCACCGCCAAGCCCAACGCGCCGCCGAGATTGCGGGTGAGGTTGAACAGCCCGGAAGCGTTCTTCATCTTCGCCAGCGGCATGGTGCCGAGCGCGAGATTGTTGATCGGCACCATGCAAAGCATCATGAACACGCCGCGAAACACCTGCGGCCACAACAGCTCGTAGAAGTCCCAGTCCGGCGTGACTTTCGAAGCCAGATACGTGCCGAAGGCGAAGCCGGCGAAACCGACCGCGATCATCTTGCGCGGATCGACCACGCTCATCAGCCGGCCCGAGATCGGCGCGGTGAGGAACATGCAGACACCCGTGACGAACATCGTCTCGCCAATCATCAGCGGCGTGTAGCCGCGCACCGCCGCGAGATAGACGGGATAGATGTAGGTGAGGCCGTAAAGCCCGACGCCCATGATCGCCGAGAACATCGACCCGGTCCAGAAATTGCGGTCGCGGAAGGCGGAGAGATCGACGATCGGCTGCGCCGCCGTGAGCGCGCGCCAGAAGAAGATCAGCGCGCCGGTCGCGGAAATGATGATCGCGGCCGTGACGGGCTGGCTCTCCAGCCAATCCTTCGACGGCCCTTCCTCCAGCGCATATTCGGCCGCGCCAAGAAAGGCGGCCATCCCGGCCAGCCCTGTCCAATCAAAGCGCGGCGCCAGGCTCCAGTCCGGCTTGTCGAAGTCGATCAAGAGCCAGGCCGCGACCGTGACCATGACGCCCGGCGGGAGGTTGACGAGAAACAACCAATGCCACGAGAACAAATCGGTGAGATAGCCCCCGACCGTCGGCCCGATGGTCGGCGCCAGCGTCGCCACCAAGCCGATGATCGGCGAGACGATGGGAAGCTTCGAGCGCGGAAAGATCGTGTAGGCCGAGGCGAATACGGTCGGGATCATGCCACCGCCGATGAAACCCTGCAACGCGCGCCAGACGATCATCTCCTCGATGGTCGTGGCGGTGGAGCACATCAGGCTCATTGCCGTGAAGCCGGCGGCGGAGATGGTGAAAATGACCCGCGTCGACAGCATCCGCGACAGGAAGCCCGACAGCGGGATCATGATGACCTCCGCGATCAGATAGCTCGTCTGCACCCAGGTCACTTCATCCTGAGAGGCGGAAAGGCCGGCTTGAATCTGGCTCAACGACGCCGAGACGATCTGGATGTCCAGAATCGCCATGAACATGCCGAACACCATGAAGATGAAGGCGGCGAGCTTGCGCTTGTCGAACTTCTCGACCGGCGCCGCCACGCTCACGGCCGCGCCTTTTCGAACCCGAGCGCGCTGAGGATCGGCGCCAAGCCATCGAGCCGCTGCGCCGCCCGCTCCAATCCGAGCGCGCCGATGAGTGAAGGCTTGGGCAGCGATTCATCGCGCGTGCGCACCGAAACGACGACGGACAGGCCCGGCCGCAGCGCGTGGCTTTTGATCGCCTCGGCGTCGAAACCGATGCGCACGGTGACGCGCTGCACGATCTTGGTGAAATTGCCGGTGGCGTTGTCGGGCGGCAGCAGCGAGAATTGCGCGCCCGAGGCCGGAGCGATCGAGCGCACCTCGCCCTCGACTTTGCGGCCGCCGAGAGCATCGACCTCGACGTCGACTTTCTGCCCCGGCTTGAGGTCGGCAAGCTGGGTTTCCTTGAAATTGGCGTCGACGAACACATTGTCGAGCGGCACGACGGCGAGCAGGCGCGTGCCCGGCTGCACATATTGCCCGATCTCGACCGATTTGTTGCCGATCACGCCGTCGAACGGGGCGCGGATTTCGGCGAACGAGAGATCGCGCAGCGCGCGCGCCACCGCCGTCTGCAATTCGGCGCTGGTGTGCTCGGCTTCGTTCTTCTGACTTTCCAACACGTCGTTGCTCGCCTTGCTCCAGACGAGTTGGGCTTGCGCCGAGGCGAGCGAGGCTTTCGCGCCGGCCGCGGCGGCGGCGGTGCGTTTCCTGTCGGCGTTGGCCTGTTCGAGCCGTTGCTGCGAGCCGAAGCTGGTCTGGGCGAGCTTTTGCGCGCGGTCGTACTCCAGCGCGGCGCGCTGTTCGTCGGCCGCCGCGCTATCGGCGGCGGCGCGCGCCGCTTCGATCTGCGCCTCGGATTGCGTGATGAGGGCGCGCTGCGCCTCGATCTGCCGGTCGATCCGGGCGACAGTGGCGGCCTGCGTGGCGACCTTGTCCCTGGCCGCCCTGACGGCGAGGTCATAGTCGCCGGCGTCGATTCTGGCCAGGAGATCGCCCGATTTGACCTCCTGATTGTTCTTGACCAGCACTTCCGCGATATATCCCGCGACCTTCGGCGCGACGATCACGGTGTTGGCGTTGACATAGGCGTCGTCGGTCGAGACCAGAAAACGCCCTTCGGTGAAATAGCCATAACCCCAATGCGCGCCATAGGCGCCCGCGCCGATGAGGAGCAGCGGCAGCACGAAGCGACGCGGCGAGCGTTTCGCCTTCGCCGGCGCGGCGGAAACCTGCGGCTCGGCGGCGCGAACAAAGGGAGTGGCGGCGGCGGCGTCCTGGGCCATCGGTCTGTCTCGGGGCCGACCGAACCGTTCGGTCAACGGACTTGACTTACACCCGCCGCGCCGCTACTGCAAGACTGAACCGAACCGTTCGGTCAAAAAAAATCGTGAGCTGGCGAGAGACGAAGATGGAAGCGCCCACCACCGACGCGCAGGTTGCGGCGCACGAACCGGCCAAACGGCGCCAGATTCTCGATGGCGCCCGCCGGGTGTTTCTCGCCGACGGTTTCGACGGCGCCAGCATGAACGACATCGCCCGCGTCGCCGGCGTCTCGAAGGGCACGCTCTACGTCTATTTCGATTCCAAGGAAACGTTGTTCGAGGCGCTGATCCGCGACGACCGCAAACAGCAGGCCGAGCGCATCGTGTTCCCCGCTGGCGCGGCCGACCCGCGCGCGCCGCTCGCCGCCTTCGGCCGGCAGTTGATCGCGCTGATGACGCAGCCCGAAATGATCGCGCAGGTGCGCATCGTCATCGCCGCGACGGCGAAATTCCCGAGCCTCGGCCGGGCGTTCTACGAATCCGGGCCCTGTTTCGGCGAGATCCGGCTGGCCGAGCGGCTGGAGGTCTGGCGGCAGGCGGGGGTGCTGCAATTCGACGACGGGCGCCGTGCGGCGCGCCAGTTCATCGATCTGTGCAAGTCCGGCGTGTTCACCGCCTGCCTGTTCGGCGCGGCGGACACGGCCTCTCCCGCAGAGATCGCGCGAAACGTCGACGCGGCGGTCGAGGTGTTTATGCGCGCCTATGGCGTCCCCAGCGCCGCCTCGATGTCGCTCGCGATCGTGGGCGGCGCTGCGATCGAGGCGTAGCGGCGCACGACTTCGCCGTCGCGGTCGACCAGAAACTTGGTGAAATTCCACTTGATCGCCTGCGACCCCAGCAGGCCCGGCGCCCTCCGTTTCAGCGCTGCGAACAGCGGATGCGTTCCCCCGCCGTTGACCTCGATCTTGGCGAACATCGGAAAACTGACGTCGTAGCTCTTCTCGCAGAATTCCGCGATTTGCGCCGCGTCGCCCGGCTCCTGATGGCCGAATTGGTCGCAGGGGAAGCCCATCACCGCAAAACCGCGCGGCCCGAACTGGCGCTGCAACGCCTCCAGCCCCTGATATTGCGGCGTGAAACCGCAGCGGCTGGCGACATTGACGATCAGCAGCGCGCGGCCGGCGAAATCGCCGAGACGAGACTTGCGACCGTCCAACGTCTCCAGGGCGATGTCAGGATCAAGCGGCATGGCGTCGGCCTTGCGCCGAGGACGCCCGTCCGCTCAGAATGGAATGTCGTCGTCGTGCATGTCGCCGCCGCTCCCGCCGCCCGCCAACGCTGGGCGGCGTTCCGCGGGCGAGGCGCGGCCGAAGGCGGGCGCGCGCTCCTCGCCGCCAAAACTTTCCCGTCCCTCGCCGCCTGAGCGCGAGTCGAGCAGCGTCAGCTCGCCGCGGAAACGTTGCAGCACGATTTCCGTGATGTATTTCTCGGCGCCGGACTGATCGTTGTATTTGCGGGTCTGAATCTGACCTTCGAGATAGACCTTGGAGCCTTTCTTGCAATATTGCTCCACCACGCGGCCGATGTTCTCATTGTAGATCACGACATTGTGCCACTCGGTCTTTTCACGCCGCTCGCCGGAGTTCTTGTCCTTCCAGCTCTCGGAAGTGGCGAGGGTGAAACTGACGACCTTGTCGCCCGAATTCAGGCTGCTGACCTTGGGGTCTTTGCCCAGATTGCCGATCAGAATGACCTTGTTGACGCCTGCCATGTCGTTCTCCTCGATCTCACTATCGCGCGCCTTCCTCGTCTCCCTGGCCGCGGAAGGGAAGGCCCGCCGCCGCAGTTTTCCACAGCCGCGCCATTTGGCTTCTACCCGATCCGCACTAAATAAGCGCGGGGCTCTGGCTCGTGTTCTATTTTTGTTCTAGCTTACGCGAAATCGCGGCGCAAGCCCCCGCCGCGCGATTCGCGATTAGGATTCGCATGGCGACCAAGCCGATCAAATCAGCGCGTGGCCCGGCTTTCGGCGGCCGGGCGATCGTCGTGCGCGGCGCGCGCGAGCACAATCTCAAAAACGTGGATCTGACGATCCCGCGCGACAAGCTCGTCGTGTTCACCGGCCTTTCGGGCTCCGGCAAGTCCTCGCTCGCCTTCGACACGATCTACGCCGAGGGGCAGCGGCGCTATGTCGAGTCGCTGTCGGCCTATGCGCGCCAGTTCCTGGAGATGATGCAGAAGCCCGACGTCGATCAGATCGACGGCCTGTCGCCGGCCATCGCCATCGAGCAGAAGACGACCTCGAAGAACCCGCGCTCCACCGTCGGCACGGTGACGGAGATTCACGATTACATGCGCCTGTTATGGGCGCGCGTAGGCATTCCCTATTCGCCCGCCACCGGCCTGCCGATAGAGAGCCAGACCGTCAGCCAGATGGTTGATCGCGTGCTGGCCTTGCCTGATCGCACCCGGCTTTATCTGCTCGCGCCCGTGGTGCGCGGCCGCAAGGGCGAATATCGCAAGGAGATCGCCGACTATATGAAGCGCGGCTTTCAGCGCGTGAAGATCGACGGCGAATTCTATGAGATCGCCGACGCCCCCGCGCTCGACAAGAAGCTCAAGCATGACATCGACGTGGTGGTTGATCGCCTCGTCGTGCGCGCCGACATCGCCGCGCGCCTGTCGGAGAGCTTTGAGACCGCGCTGGAGCTGGCCGACGGGCTGGCCTTCGCCGAATATGCGGAGGCGCCGCACGAGCGCATCCTGTTCTCGGCCAAATTCGCCTGTCCCGTCTCCGGCTTCACGATCCCGGAGATCGAGCCGCGATTGTTCTCGTTCAACAACCCGTTCGGCGCCTGTCCCGCCTGCGGCGGCCTGGGGAGTCATCTCACGGTCGATTCCGCCTTGGTTGTTCCCGATTCCAAGCTGACGCTGAAGCGCGGCGCCGTTGCGCCCTGGGCGAAATCCTCGTCGCCCTATTATCTGCAAACGCTGGAGGCGCTCGGCCAGCATTACAAATTCCGGTTGGACAAGCCCTGGGGCGAGTTGCCGCAAAAGGCGCGCGACGCGATCCTCTACGGCTCCGCCGGCGAGGAAATCCGCTTCTCCTACGATGACGGCATGCGCGCCTATGAGGTGAGAAAGCCGTTCGAGGGCGTCGTCACCAACCTTGAGCGCCGTTACAAGGAGACGGAGAGCGAGTGGTCGCGCGAGGAGATCGAGCGATTCATGACCGCCACGCCCTGCGGCGCCTGCGGCGGCCATCGCCTGAAGCCCGAGGCGCTCGCGGTCAAGATCGACGGCGCCCATATCGGTGAGATCAGCCAACTCTCGGTGAAAGACGCGGTCGAATGGGCGAAGGCGCTGCCGAAGAAGCTCGACGCCAAGCGCAATGAGATCGCGCAGCGCATCCTGAAGGAGATCGTCGACCGCCTCACTTTCCTGCGCGACGTCGGGCTCGATTATCTCAACCTGTCGCGCGCGTCCGGCACGCTGTCGGGCGGCGAGAGCCAGCGCATCCGGCTCGCCTCGCAGATCGGCTCGGGGTTGACCGGCGTGCTGTATGTGCTCGACGAGCCGTCAATCGGACTGCATCAGCGCGACAACGCGCGGTTGCTCGACACGCTGCGGCGCCTGCGCGAACTCGGCAACACCGTGATCGTGGTCGAGCATGACGAGGATGCGATATTGGCGGCCGATTATGTCGTCGACATCGGCCCCGGCGCCGGCGTGCATGGCGGCGAGATCATCGCGCAAGGCACGCCCGAGGCGATCAAGGCCAACCCGAATTCGCTCACCGGCCATTATCTCACCGGCGAACGTTTCGTCGCCATTCCCGCCAAGCGTCGCAAGGCGCAGCCAGGGCGCGAGTTGAAAATCGTCGGCGCACGAGGAAACAACCTCAAGAATGTGACCGCCTCGATTCCGCTCGGTCTGTTCACCTGCGTCACCGGCGTGTCGGGCGGCGGAAAATCGACGCTGACCATCGATACGCTCTATAAATCCGTCGCCCGCCAACTCAACGGCGCCAGCGACCCGCCGGCGCCGCATGACCGCATCGACGGGCTCGATCAGATCGACAAGGTGATCGAGATCGACCAATCGCCGATCGGCCGCACGCCGCGCTCCAACCCCGCCACCTACACCGGCGCCTTCACGCCGATCCGCGATTGGTTCGCCGGCCTGCCCGAGGCCAAGCAGCGCGGCTATCAACCCGGCCGCTTCTCGTTCAACGTCAAGGGCGGGCGTTGCGAGGCGTGCCAGGGCGACGGCGTGATCAAGATCGAGATGCACTTTCTGCCCGACGTCTATGTCACCTGCGACGTCTGCAAGGGCAAGCGCTACGATCGCGAGACTATGGAGGTGCGCTATAAGGACAAATCCATCGCCGACGTGCTCGACATGACGGTCGAGGAGGCGGCCGACCTGTTCAAGGCCGTGCCCTCGATCCGCGACAAGATGGAGACGCTGAAACAGGTCGGCTTAAGCTACGTGAAGGTTGGCCAGCAGGCCACGACCCTGTCGGGCGGCGAGGCGCAGCGCGTCAAGCTCGCCAAGGAACTGGCGCGCCGCTCGACCGGGCGCACGCTCTACATCCTCGACGAGCCGACCACCGGCCTGCATTTCCACGATGTCGCGAAATTGCTGGAGGTGCTGCACGAGCTCGTCGATCAGGGCAACACGATGATCGTGATCGAGCACAATCTCGAAGTGGTGAAGACGGCGGATTGGATCATCGACATGGGGCCGGAGGGCGGCGACGCCGGCGGCGAGGTGGTGGCGATGGGCACGCCGGAGGAGATCGCGCGCCACCCGAAGAGCTACACCGGCGCCTATCTGAAGGTCGCGATGGCGCGTCGGCCCATCAAGCGCAAGGCGGCGGCGGAATAACTACTGATCGTAGCTCACCGCCAACTTCGCGCTCAACGGGCGCGCCTGACAAGTCAGCACATAGCCGCGGCGCACCTCGTAATCCTCAAGCGCGTGGTTGGTCAGCATCTCCGCCTCGCCCTCCAGCACCTTCGCGCGGCAGGTCGAGCAGACGCCGGCCTTGCAGGCGTGCGGCGCGTCGAGATTGTTCTGCAACGCCGCGTCGAGCACGCTTTGGCCCTCGCGCGGCATGGCGAAACGGTGCGTCGCGCCGTCGAGCGTGACGGAGACCTCGC
>JANYIH010000186.1 GCA_025358745.1 Hyphomicrobiales bacterium
CTTATGTATTTCGAACTTTGTGTGAGTGACTTAATGGCAGTTTGTATCTCGCTTACTACCTTGATGTGCGCGACTGAGTCCAGCGCCCAACCCTGCGGTACAACAATTTGATCACCCAATAATATTCTCAACAATACATTGAATCGAAAATTGGAAGTGTTTTCACTGGAGGCTGGAATACCAAAATCATTCAAGTTGAACATTGTGCTGTCTACGGAATCTGGAATATACTTCCTGCCCATCTGTGATTCTCCGAACATGATCTTATGGAGATATTTAAGCGACGCGCGGCAATGAGAGCAATATTTTACATACCAGGATATTTGCACGGGTTCATCAAATTGCGCCGTATTTGACACGTTATAAAGTCTGCCTAGAATAGAGGTGAGTATGATGTCTTACAAATCGAGCAAATTTGCGACGTGGATTTGGGGACCGCGAACCACTGCTGAGGCTTGCAGGGCGGTTGGAAAGGCGTATTGCGCTCAGGTCGCACAGAGAGGATCGCGGCGTTGAGCGACCAACTCACGCACAAAAGCTCATCAACGCCGGCGCCGATGTCGTCGACGAGATGTTGGAGGGCGTAATCTCCGCGCATGGCGACAAGCACTATCGCCCCGAAGGCAGTCCCCTCGCCGTGGTCGCTCGCCACGGACCGCGCGCGGGAAAAGTCGCGCTGGTCATCGGCGGCGGCTCCGGCCACGAGCCGACCTTTCTCGGCTTCGTCGGCAAAGGCCTCGACGACGTAGCCGCAGCCCGCCCTGGACGCGGCGTCGCCACGCTGACGCGGCATAGGCGGAGTCGGGAGCCGAAATGACGGTTAAGTGGGTCGGCACATCATGGAAGATGAACAAGACGCTGGCGCAGGCGCAAGACTTCGCCCGCGCGCTGGCGGGCGCCGACGCGGCGCGCGACCCGCGCTTGCAGCGTTTCGTCATCCCCCCGTTCACGGCCGCGCGCGAGGTGAAGGCGCTCCTGCGCGAGAGTTCGGTGAAAGTGGGCGCGCAAAATATGCACTGGGCGGATTTCGGCGCCTGGACCGGAGAAATCTCGGGCCCCATGCTGAGGGATTGCGGCCTCGATCTGGTCGAACTCGGCCATTCCGAGCGCCGCGCGCATTTCGGCGAGACCGACGAGACGGTCGGTCTCAAGGTCGAGGCGGCTTTGCGGCATGGCCTGATCCCGCTGATCTGTGTCGGCGAGACCCTGGCGGATAAGGAGAGTGGCCAGGCGGCGCAAGTGCTGGCAAGGCAAACACGGGGGGCGCTGGCTCGCCTTTCCCCCGAACAGCGACAGGCGCAAATCCTGTTCGCCTATGAGCCGGTGTGGGCTATCGGCGAGCAGGGCGTGCCGGCTTCGCCCGATTACGCCGACGCCCGTCAGGCCGGGATAGTCGCGGTGGCGACGCAGATGCTCGGCCGCCGCCCGCCGTGTCTCTATGGGGGGTCCGTCGACGCGCATAATTGCGCCGAATTGATCGCCCGGCCGCATATCGACGGCCTGTTCATCGGCCGCTCGGCCTGGGCGCCGGAAGGATATCTCGATATCCTCGTCCGCTGCGCGGCGGCGTTGTGAGGACTTGAGCCATGGTGGGACAACTGATTGACGGCCGCTGGGAGACCCGCGCCGGCCCCGCGACGACGGATGCGAGCGGAAGCTTCGTCCGCAAGGCGACGAGTTTCCGCGACTGGATCACGCCCGACGGCGAATTCCGCGCACAAGCCGGGCGCTACCACCTCTATGTCTCCTACGCCTGCCCCTGGGCGCATCGCACGCTGATCTTGCGCAAGCTCAAGGGGCTGGAGGCGATGATCGACGTCTCCGTCGTCCATTGGCTGCTCGGCGACGACGGCTGGACTTTCGCGCCAGGCCCCGGCGTGATCCCCGATAACGTCAACGGCGCGGAAAAGCTGTACGAACTCTATGTCAAGGCGAGACCGGACTACACCGGCCGCGTCACCGTGCCGGTGCTATGGGACAAGCAGCGCGGAACCATCGTCAGCAACGAGAGCGCCGACATCATCCGCATGTTCAATTCCGCCTTCGACGGCCTCGGCGCCGCGCCGGGCGATTACTACCCCTTGGCCCTGCGGGCGGAAATCGACGCGCTCAACGCGCGCATCTACGAGACTGTCAACAACGGCGTCTATCGCTGCGGTTTTGCGGCGACGCAATCGGCCTATGACGAATCCGTGGCGGCGCTGTTCGCCACGTTGGACGATCTCGAAGCTCGGCTCGCCACCCGCCGCTTCCTAACCGGCGACGAGACGACCGAGGCCGACTGGCGGCTGTTCGTGACATTGCTGCGGTTCGATCCCGTCTATGTCGGGCTGTTCAAGTGCAACATCCGCCGCATCGCCGACTATCCCAACCTTTCGCGCTATCTCGGCGCGCTGCGGTCGCAGCCGGGGATCGAGGAGACGATCCGGCTCGACCACATCAAGCGCCATTATTACGAGAGCCTGCGTTTCATCAACCCGACCGGAATCGTGCCGGCCGGGCCGCTGTAAAGGAAACTCCATGCGTATCGCTCTGGGCGCCGACAGCGCCGGCAAGCCGCTGCTCGACGTCATCGCCGGCCATCTCGCCGGCAAACCGGACCACGTCGTCAAGGATCTGAGCCAGCCAGGCTTCTACGCCGACATCGCCGCTGAGGTGGCGAAGGCGGTGCTCAGCGGGCAATACGACCGCGCGATCCTGTTCTGCGGCACCGGCATCGGCGTCGCCATCTCCGCCAACAAGGTCCCGGGCATCCGCGCCGCGCAAACCCATGACGCCTATTCCGCCGAGCGGGCGGCCAAGTCGAACAACGCGCAGATCATCACCATGGGCGCCCGCGTCGTCGGGCCGGAACTCGCCAAAACCATCGCCGACGCCTACCTCGCGTCGGAATTCGATCCGAACGGCTCCTCGGCGTCCAACGTCGCCGCGATCAACCGGCTCGACGCAGGACGGGGCGCCCCCCCTCCCCAACCCTCCCCCGCATAGCCCGTCTTTCGACGGGCGTCTGTCGACGCCCTATGGGGGGAGGGGGCCGGCGGCGGCGCCTAATCCGCCGCCAGCGTCACCCCGCGCGGGCCGGCCAGGTCGGCGGGAAAATCCGCGGTCAACTCGCCCGCCAGTCCTTCCAGCGCGGTCCGCACCGCGTCGAGCGAAATAGTCTCCGGCGCCTCCAGCACGGCTTCGGCGTGAAACATCGCCGCGCCGCTAAAGGGGGCGGGGCGCAGGTCGGACTCGAATTCCGCAATATTGACGCCAAGCGCGCTCAGCGCCCGCGTGGCGTCGCGCACGATGCCCGGTCGGTCGAGCCCGAGGAGATCGAGCCGCAGCCGCCGCTTTGGCGCCTCCACGCCCGCGCCCCCGCGCGTGACGGTGACGCTCAAGCCGGGCAGGGCGCTGAGCGCCGCCTCCAGCGCCTCCGCCCGCCCTTCCGGCGCATCGGCGCGCACCACCCCGGCGAATTGCCCGGCGAGCCGCGCCAGTCGGCTCTCAAACCAGTTGCCGCCCGCCGCGGCCACCGCGTCGGACAAAGCGCTGACGAGGCCGGCGCGATCCGGGCCGACAAACGTGATGACCAGCGGAATGTTCATGCGCGCCTCCTGCGGCGGGGCTTATAGCGCGCCGCGCCTCATGTTCCCACCGCCCGGTCGGGGCTCGCGAAATCCATCGCGTCGATCCGCTGCGCCCGCCGCGTCACCTTCTCCGCAGACACCATCACCTCGCCGAGATCGTCCTGCGCGGCGCGGAAATGGCTCTCCAGCTTGGCGACCCGTTCGGCGAGCCGGCGGGCGTCGGCCACGAGCTTGCCGACCTCGGCCTGGATCGTATGCACGGATTCGCGCACCGCCGCGTCGCGCAACATGGATTGGGCGACCTGGATCGCCATCATCATCAGCGAGGGCGAGACGATCACGACGCGGGCCCGATGCGCGCGCTGCACGACGTCCTCGAAATGCTCGACGAGATCGGCGTAGATCGATTCCGAGGGCACGAACATCAGCGCCACGTCCTGCGTCTCGCCCGGCGTCAGATATTTCTCGGCGATGTCGGCGACATGGCGGGCGACATCGGCGCGCACGCGCCGGGCGGCGAATTTCTGCGCGTCCTCGTCGCGCGCGCGGCGGAACTCGGCGATGCCTTCGAGCGGGAATTTGGCGTCGATCACCAGCGGGCGCGGATCGCCCGGCAGGCGGATCACGCAATCGGGCCGCGTCTTGTTGGCCAGCGTCGGCTGGAATGTATAGGCGCCGGGCGGCAGCGCGTCGCGCACGATCGTCTCCATCCGCCCCTGGCCGAACGGGCCGCGCGTCTGCTTGTTGGCGAGAATGTCCTTCAGCGACACCATCTGTTCGGCCATGCCGGACAGCCGGGTCTGCGCCGCGTCGATCACCGCGAGACGCTCGTTGAGCTGGCCCAGCGTCTGGCCGGTGGTGCGGGTCTGCGCGTCGAGCCGCTCCGCCATCGCCCGCGCCAGATCGGTCTGGCGCGCGCCGAGCCATTCGCCCAGGCTCGACAGCCGGCCGGAAAGCTCGGCCAGCCGCGCTTCGCTCGCGCCGCCGCCGCGCAACAGCGCGAAGCCCAGCGCCAGCGTCAGCGCGACGCAGGCGGCCGCCGCCGCCGCCAGCGCCTCGCCGACGCTGACGGGAAAACCTTCGACGACGAACAGCACCGCGCTCATGTCGCCGCTGTACTACATATTGCGCCCAAAGGCGAACAAAATAAGAACGCAATTGACCGCGACCCGGCCGCACTCTAAGGCGGGCGCGGTTCAACCCACAAGACCTCCATGGCGCTGCGCGACATCATCACACTGCCCGACCCGAAACTGCGCCTCGTCTCAAAGCCGATCGAGCGGTTCGACGCCGATCTCAGCCGGCTGATCGACGACATGTTCGAGACCATGTATGACGCGCCGGGCGTCGGCCTGGCCGCGATTCAACTCGCCGAGCCGATTCGCCTGCTGGTGGTCGACGCCGCGCCCAAAGACGGCCCAAGCGAGCCGCTCGCGCTGATCAATCCCGAGATTCTCTGGTCCTCCGACGAGCGGCGCGTCTATGAGGAAGGCTGCCTGTCGATCCCCGAATATTACGAGGAGGTCGAGCGCCCCGCCAGCGTGCGCGTAAAATACGTCGACCGCGCGGGCAAGCCGCAGGAGCAGCTTGCCGAGGGCCTGCTTTCGACCGTGTTGCAGCACGAGATCGACCACCTCAACGGCGTGCTGTTCATCGACTATCTCTCGAAACTGAAGCGCGACCGCGTGATCAAGAAGTTCGTCAAGATCGCCAGGCGCGACGACGGGAAAGGGCGGCTGTGAAGATCGACGTCGCCCCCCTGCGCGTGACCCCGGGCGAGAAGCTCTCGCTGGGGGATAGGCCGACCGGCGTGACCGCGCTCTACACGTCGAAGGACGATTATCAGGAGATGCTGGCGAACCACGTCAAGGCGCTGCGGACCTATCACGAGCGGCTCTACGCCGACGGCCGACGCGCGTTGCTGATGGTCCTGCAGGGCATGGACACCGCCGGCAAGGACGGCGCGATCAAACATGTGATGAGCGGCGTCAATCCGCAGGGCTGTCGCGTCGCCGCGTTCAAGCAGCCCTCGGCGACCGAGAGCCGCCACGATTTCCTCTGGCGCGCGCAGCCGCAACTGCCCGAGCGCGGCGCCATCGCCGTGTTCAACCGCTCCTATTACGAGGCCGTGCTGGTCGAGCGCGTGCATCCCCATTTCCTGAGCGCGGAGGGGGTCGAACCGCCTCGCGACCTCGACGCGTTCTTTGACGCGCGCTCCCGCGCGATCCGTGATTTCGAGCGCCATCTCACCGACAGCGGGACGGCGATCGTCAAAATCTTCCTGCATATTTCGCGCGACGAGCAGAAGAAGCGCCTGCGGGAGCGGCTCGACGATCCCGAGAAGAACTGGAAGGCGTCGATGAACGACGTCGTCGAGCGCGGCTTCTGGAAAGATTATCGCCGCGCCTACGAGCAGGCGCTCGCCGCCACCAGTCTCGCCAGCGCGCCGTGGTTCGTCGTGCCGGCCGACGACAAGAAGAATGCGCGGCTCTATGTCTCGCAGATCCTGATCGACGCGCTGGCTGCGCTGCCGATGGAGACGCCCAAGCCCGACGCGGCCCGCAAGAAAGAGCTGATCGCGATTCGGGACAAGCTGGGGTGAGCGGCGAAGCGAGCTTCGCCGCCTAGCGCGGCTTCACCCCCTGAGCGCCGCGATATTCCCTGAATAAGCCGCCGCGCCGCCCTTGAACACGGCCGAGCCCGCCACCATCGCGGTGACGCCCGCCTCGATCAGCTTTCCCGCCGTCTCCGGCGTCACGCCGCCGTCCACCTCGATCTCGATGGGGCGGTCGCCGATCAGCCTGCGCGCGCGCCGCACCTTCTCCAGCATGGCGGGAATGAAGGCCTGACCGCCGAAGCCGGGATTGACCGTCATGATGAGGATCAGGTCGAGCCGGTCGAGCGCATATTCAATTGTCTCCAGCGGCGTCGACGGATTGAGCGCGGCGCCTGCCTTCTTGCCGAGCCCCCGGATCGCCTGCAACGAGCGGTCGAGGTGGCGCGTCGCCTCGGCGTGGACGGTGATGAGATCGCATCCCGCCTTGGCGAAGGCCTCTAGATAGGCGTCGCAGGGTTCGATCATCAGATGGCAATCGAACAGCTTTTGCGAGTGTTTTCGCAAGGCGGCGACGACCGGCGGGCCGAAGGTGATGTTGGGCACGAAATGCCCGTCCATCACGTCGAGGTGGATCCAGTCCGCGCCGGCCTCGTCAACGGCGCGCACCTCCCGTCCGAGATCTGCAAAATCCGCGGACAGGATCGAGGGGGCGATTCTGACGCTCATGGGACTATGAGCCCGTTCGCCGCCGCCGCCACCGCCGCCGCCGTGATGTTGAAGTTCTTGTAGACTTCCGTCCCCGGGCCGCAAGCGCCAAAACCGTGCATGCCGACGAACGCGCCGCGCTCGCCGATGTACTTGTCCCAACCCATGCCGATGGCGGCCTCTACGCCCACGCGCGGCGCATTGCCGAGCACGGCGGCGCGATAGCCGGCGTCCTGCGCGTCAAAAATCTCCCAGCACGGCATCGACACCACCGCGACCTTTTTGCCAGCCTCGCGCAAGGTCTTGGCCGCCTCCATCGCCAGCGAAACTTCCGAGCCGGTGGCGAGCAGCGTCACGTCGCGCGGGCCGTCAGCCTCGCTCAAGACATAGGCGCCGCGCGCGCAGAGGTTCACGTCCGAGGAAGAACGCAGCGTCGGCAGGTTCTGCCGCGACAGCGCGAGCGCCGAAGGCGCGGTGGTCGAGCCGAGCGCCAGCTCCCAGCATTCCGCAGCCTCCACCGCATCGGCGGGGCGATAGAGATTGAGGTTGGGAACGGCGCGCAGCGAGGCGAGCTGTTCGACCGGCTGATGCGTCGGTCCGTCCTCGCCGACGCCGATCGAATCGTGCGTCAGCACATAGATGACGCGCACGCCCATCAGCGCCGAGAGCCGGATCGCGCCGCGCGCGTAATCGGAGAAGATCAAGAACGTGCCGCCATAGGGCACGAAGCCGCCATGCAGCGCGATGCCGTTCATCGCCGCCGACATGCCGAATTCGCGGATGCCGTAGCGAATGTAGCTGCCGCCGAATTCCTGCGGCGCCAGCGAAACTTGCCCTTTGGTTATCGTGAGATTGGAATGGGTGAGGTCGGCCGAGCCGCCGAGCATGGCGGGAATCGCGCCATTGATGATCCCGAGCGCCATTTCCGACGACTTGCGGCTGGCGACGTTCGGCTTCGCATCGATCAGCCCGCGCTTGTAATCCGCCATCTTGCCGAGGAAGTCGGCCGGCAGTTCGCCCGAGACCTCGCGCGAGAAGGCCGCGAATTTGGCGTGCGCCTTGGCTTTGGCTTCCCACGCCTCGCGCACCGAGCGAGACCGCTCGCCTGCCTTGCGCCAGACATTCAAGATTTCGGCGGGGATTTCGAACGCGGGATAGGGCCAGTCGAGGTTTTTCCGGGTCGCGGTGAGTTCTTCGGCGCCGAGCGGCGCGCCGTGGGTCTTTTCCGAGCCCGCGAGATGGGGCGCGCCGAAGCCGATCGTGGTGCGGCAGGCGATCAGGCTCGGACAATCCGAGCCCTGCGCCTCCTGCAACGCCGCCTCGATCGCCTTGGGGTCGTGCCCGTCGACGGCGCTGGTGCGCCAGCCCGCCGCCTCGAACCGCTTGCGCTGGTCCATCGAGGTGGAGAGCGCGGTCGAGCCGTCGATGGAGATGCGGTTATCGTCCCACATCACGATCAGCTTGTTGAGCTTGAGGTGTCCGGCGAGGTCGATCGCCTCGTGGCTGACGCCCTCCATCAGGCAGCCGTCGCCGCAGAGAACATAGGTGCGGTGATCGACGAGATCGGCGCCGTAGCGGGCGGCGAGCGCGGCCTCGGCGATCGCCATGCCGACCGACATGGCGAGCCCTTGACCGAGCGGGCCGGTGGTCGCCTCGACGCCGAGCGTGTGGCCGTATTCGGGGTGGCCGGGCGTCTTGGAGTGCAACTGGCGGAAATTCTTGATCTGGTCGATCGTCATGTCGGCGTAGCCGAGCAGGTAATGCACGGAATATTGCAGCATCGACCCGTGGCCGGCCGACAGCACGAAACGGTCGCGGTCCGGCCATTTCGGGTTTTGCGGGTCGATCTTGAGAAATTTGGTGAACAACACCGTCGCCACATCGGCCATGCCCATCGGCATGCCGGGATGGCCGGAATTGGCTTTCTGCACCGCGTCGGCGGCGAGAAAGCGAATCGCGTTCGCCAGTCTGTCGTGCGAAACGGAGGGTTCGGGCATAGGCGGCCTCTCTCGGATCTGTCGTTTTGATGCTGGCGGGGCGGTTCGGTCTTAGCGCATCGCGCGGCGCCGTCAATCGCCTGACGCGGGGTCAGCGGGCGTCGATCATCAAAGAAACGCGGCCAATCAGCGCATCCCGGTCGATCGGCTTTCGCAGCAGCGCGAAATCGGCCTCGCCGGCGGCGTCCGCCGCTTCGCTGGGATAGCCGGTCAGCACCACCACCGGCAGCTTCGGCCGGCGCTTGCGCGCTTCCCGAGCGAGCGCCACGCCGTTCATTTCCGGCATGGCGAAATCGGTCAGCAGCAGATCGACCGCCAGCCCGGAATCGAGTCGGGCGATGGCGGCGCCGCCGTCGCCGCATTCCGTCACATTGTAGCCCGCGCAGCGCAGTTGCTCGCTCACGAGCGCGCGCACCAGCGGGTCGTCGTCGACCAGCAACAGCCGCCCGCGGCCCGCCAGCTCCTTCGCCCGCGGCTCCTCGACGACCGCCTGCGCCACCGGCAGCCACAGCGCGACCGTCGCGCCGGCGCCGGGTTGGCTGTCGATCCGCAGCGCGCCGCCGGAATGGTCGGCGAAGCCCTTGGCCATCGACAGGCCGAGCCCGACGCCCTGACCGCGCGGTTTGGTGGAGAAGAACGGCTCGGTCGCGCGCGCGCTCACCGCCGGCTCCATGCCCGGCCCGGTGTCGCGAATCTCGATCCTGACGTAGGCGCCGGGGCGCAACTGCGCCTCGAAGGGCGGTCGCCGCGCCTCGACATCGCTCTCGCGCCGCGCGCCAAGCGTCAGCGCGCCAACCCCGGCCATCGCTTCCCGCGCATTGCCGGCCAGATTGAGCAGCGCGGTTTCGAGTTGCCACCGGTCGGCTAGCAGGTCGGGGCAGTCGGGCGGGCAATCCACCTTGACCTCCACGCCCTTGCCCAAAGTGCGCCGCAACACGGCCGCCACTTCGTCGATCAGCCGCGCCGTTTCGATGGACTCGGGCTCCAATTCGGGACGACGGGACAACGACGACAGCCGGCGAGAAATCGCGCTGCCGCGCTTCGTCGCCTCGCGCGCCATTTTCAGATAACGCGGCAGGTTTTCGGCCTGCGGCCTACGCTCGATCAAATCGAACGCAGCTTCAATCGCTTGCAGAACGTTGTTGAAGTCGTGAGCGATCCCGCCGGCGAGCTGGCCGAGCGCCTCCATGCGCTGCGCGTGAGCGAGCCGGGTTTGCGCCTCGGCCAGTTGCGCGGTGCGCGCTTCGACCAACCGTTCGAGTTCGGCCCGGTCGCGCTCGATCACCGCCGCCGCGTCGCGCAACGCCGTCACGTCGCGCACGGCGCCCATCATCCGCGCCGGGCGACCGTTCTCGAACAGAGTGCGCCCGCGCGCGGAGACGGCCCGCACGCGGCCGTCGCGGCGGTTCACGACGCGATATTCGCATTCATAAAAGCCGTCGCCGCTGGGATCGCGCGAACGTGCGTGGGTCTCGCGGATGCGTTCGCGGTCGTCGGAGTGGAGGCAATCGTAAAACGTGGCCGAAGGCGCCCGCTCGTCCGGGTCCAGGCCCCAGATTTCGCGCACCCGTTCGTCCCAGATCAATTCGCCTGTCAGGAGATTCCAATCGAACGTGCCGATCTGGCCGATTTCCAACGTCAGCCGCAGCCGCGCCTCGCTGTCGCGCAAGGCTTGCTCGGCCGCCCGGGTTTCCGTCACATCCCTTTGCAGTCCGATACATCCCACCGGCCCGCCGTCGGCGTCGCGCCGCACTTCGCGGCGCTCGGCGATCCGTCGCCACGCCCCGTCGCTGAACCGCGCCACGCGATATTCCACCGCCAGCGGCGCGCCGGCGTCGGCGAGGCCTTCGGCATAGGCCACCACCCGGCCGCGATCGGCGGGATGGATGCGCGCGTACCATTGCTCGAACGTCTCGCGCCGCCGAGCCTCAGGCAGGCCGTTGATGGCCAAGGCCTCGTCGGAGAAAACGGTGACGCGGTCACGAAAATCGCGCTCGAAGCTGCCGACCCCGCCGACCCGCAACGCCTGGCGCAGGGTCGACTCGCTGCGGGCGAGCGCGCCTACGTTGGCGCGGTCGTCCGTGACGTCGACGGCGATGCTGACGTTGACGGCCAGACCTTTCTCGTCGCGGCCAATCGAATAGGCGCGGAACATCCAGGTTCGCAGCGAGCCGTCAGCGATCCGGACGTTATATTCGCCGCCGTTGCTCAATTTGCGGCACTCGACGCCATAGCCGGTCCGGTGCGCCGCCAGCACCTGCTCGACGACCGTGGGATCGCCATAGGCCAGGTTCAGCCAGGCGCGAAAGGTCGGAAGTTGCTCGCGGCCGTAGCCCGTGAGACGCAGCCATTCGCCGCTCACGTAGCGCACGCGCCCGGTCTCGTCGTGGGCGAGCAACGGCAGCGGGACGTTTTCCAGCGCCAGACGAAGCTGCCGCTCGTCGAGGTCTAAGGTCATAAAATTGTGACGCCGTCCATTGTCCGCTGCGCGACCCCTTGGCTTTCGCGCAATCTTCAAGCCGTTGCAATAATCCTATGTGAAGCGAACCGGTTTCCCTCTTCAATCTTTCGCGACGGTGCGGCGGGCTGCAACCTTCTTTGCATATCGCGCGGCTTTCGCGGTAGAGCGAGGCATGATCCCCCCCGCACGCGTCCAGGCCGCGCTCGAAGCGCTGGCCGATATCGAAACTCGCCGCAGACCCGCCGCCGAGGCGCTCAAGGACTGGGGCCTCGCGCATCGCTTCGCGGGGTCCGGCGACCGCGCCGCCATCGCCAGTCTCGTCTATGACGCGCTACGACGAAAGGCTTCGTCCGCGTTTCGACTGGGCGAGGACAGCCCCCGCGCGCATATGCTGGGCGCGCTGGCGTCGGTGCGCGGCCATTCCGTCGACGAGATCGGCGCGCTGTTCAACGGCGAGAAGCACGCGCCCGAGGTATTGACGGAAAGCGAGCGCACGCGACTCGCCACGGGCGAGCTCGACGACGCGCCTGATCATGTCAAGGGCGATTATCCCGAATGGCTCGCCCCCGCCTTCGCCGAAAGCTTTGGGTCTGAGGCGGCGGCGGCCGGGAGGGCGCTGGCCGCCCGCGCGCCAGTGGACCTTCGCATCAACACGCTGAAAGCCAATCGCGACAAGATGTTGGAGGCGCTGGCTCACCTGGAGCCGCAACCGACGCCGTTTTCGCCAGTCGGCCTGCGCATCGCCGTCAAGGGCGACGGGCGCGGCCCGGCGCTGAGCGCGGAGCCCGGCTATGTCAAAGGCCAGATCGAGGTGCAGGACGAAGCCTCGCAACTCGCAGCGCTTTTGAGCGGCGCGGCGCCGGGGCAGCAGGTGCTCGATCTGTGCGCCGGCGCCGGCGGCAAGACGCTGGCGTTGGCCGCCATGATGCAGAACAAAGGGCAGGTGTTCGCCACCGACGACGACAAGCGGCGGCTGGCGCCGATTCATGACCGACTGGCACGTTCCGGTGCCCGCAATGTTCAGGTGCGCACGCCCAAATCCGTGGGCGGCGAGATCGACGATCTCAACGGCAAGATCGATCTGGTGTTGATCGACGCGCCCTGCACCGGCACCGGCTCGTGGCGACGCAATCCGGACGCCAAATGGCGCATACGGCCGGGCGCGCTGGAACAGCGTCAGAAGGAGCAGGCCGAAATCCTCGACCGCGCCGTGCCGCTGCTCAAAAGCGGCGGGCGCATCACCTACATCACC
>JANYIH010000201.1 GCA_025358745.1 Hyphomicrobiales bacterium
GGAGGGGTTTCTCACCATCAGCGACCGCATCAAGGATATGATCATAACGGGGGGCGAGAACGTCTATCCCGCCGAGATCGAGAGCGAGTTGATGCGCCATCCCGCGATCGCCGAGGTCGGGGTGATCGGCGAGCCGGACGCGCATTGGGGCGAACGGGTCGTCGCGGTGGCGGCGCTCAAACCGGGCGCGTCGCTGACGCTCGATGAACTGCGCGGCTTCGCGCAGGAACGGCTGGCCGCCTACAAACTGCCGCGACGGCTCGAACTTGTCGCCGCGCTGCCGCGCAACGCGACCGGCAAGATCCTCAAATATCAGTTGCGGCAAAGCTTGACCAAACAGTAGCGCGCCTCACTGCGGCGCGGGGCTGCGCGACAGCGCGACGCCTTTGATCTGGGCGAACACCGGCATGTCGACGGCCAAGCTCAGCCGCTCGAACGAGCGCCGCGTGATGCGCGACAAAATATGCTCGCCCGCCCCGTCGGCGCCGAGACCCAGCAGAACAAGCGTCTCGCCGGGGTCGAGCGCGCGCGCGGACAGGATTCGCGCGGGCAGCACGTTGAGTATAGAGCTTGGCCGTGGCGTCTCGCGCGCCAGGCTGACGTCGCCGGCGAGGATGCGAAGGCGGCGGCGCTCGCCGACCGCGCCGACGGTCGCCACCAGAAACGCTCCGCCGCGCACCCCGACGCTCATCAGGCCGTCCGCGATATCGACATGGTCGATCTGGCCGTCGAGGCTGACGGCGGCGCCGCGCGCGGCCGCCAGCGACAGGCTCGGATCGCTCTGCAACTCCGCCAACGGCCCCGACGCGATAACGCGACCCGCGTCCATCAACACGAGATGATCGGCGAGCCGCTCGACCTCGGTCATATCGTGGGTGACGTAGATCGAGGGCAGCGACAGGCGGTCGTGCAGGCGTTCGAGGAACGGCAGGATCTCCGCCTTGGCGGCGGCGTCGAGCGCCGACAGCGGCTCATCCATCAACAGCAGGGCGGGTTGCGACAGAAGCGCGCGTCCGAGCGCGACGCGCTGGCGCTCGCCGCCCGACAAATGGCGCGGCGCGCGGCCAAGAAACGGGGCCAGCGCCAGCAGATCGACCACCTCGTCGAAAGCCACCGGGCTGCCCTGGCGTGGCGCGCCGAAGGTCAGGTTGTTGCGGACGGAGAGATGGGGAAACAGGCGCACGTCCTGAAACACATAGCCCAGAGATCGGCGATGCGTCGGCAGAAACACCGCGTCGCCGTCCTGCCACACGGCGCCGCCGACGCGGCAATAGCCGTCGCGCAGGCGCGTGAGTCCGGCCAGGCAGCGCAGCACCGTCGTCTTGCCGCAGCCCGACGGGCCAAACAGCGCCGTCACGCCGCGCCCCGGCGCGGTAAAGGCGGCGTCGAGCGCGAAACCGCCGACAGCGCCCTTGAAGCGAGCTTCGATGACGCGCGGCTCGCTCAAGCCCGCGCCCACGCGAAGCGCTTCTCGATCGCGATCATCGCAAGTATCACGACGAGGGCGAAACCGACCATGCCGAGAGCGAGCGCGTTCGCCTGTTCCCATTGCGAGTTCTCGACATAGTCGAAGATCGTGGTCGAGACGACGGCGGTGCGGCCGGGAATGTTGCCGCCGATCATCAGCACGACGCCGAATTCGCCGACGGTGTGGGCGAAGCCGAGCATCGCGCCGGTGAGCACGCCGGGACTGGCGAGCGGCAAGGCGACGGAAAAGAACGCGCGCCACGGCGGTGCGCGCAAGGTCGCGGCGGCCTCAATCGGACCTTCGCCGATCGCCGCGAAAGCGTTGCGGATCGGCTGAACCACGAACGGCAGCGAGTAGATCACCGAGCCGATCACGAGCCCGCCAAAGGTGAAGGCGAGCGTCGAGCCGCCCCAGGTCCGCGCGAGGGCGCCGCCGGGCCCGTGCGGTCCGAGCGTGACGAGGAGATAGAAGCCAAGCACGGTCGGCGGCAGCACGATCGGCAGCGCCACCACCGCCGCGATGGCCTCCTTCCACCACGCGCGCGAACGGGAGAGCCACCACGCCAGCGGGATGGCGACGATCATCAGGATAAAGGTCGTCGTCGCCGCGAGTTCGCCGGTGAGGACGATCGCCTGCCAGTTGGACGAAGTCATTCCAGCCCGTAGCCGTATTTCGCGATGACCTCGCGCGCCTGAGACCCCTTAAGGAATGCGACGAAGGCTTTCGCGACCGCGTCGTCGGCGCCCAACTTCAGCAGCGCCGCGTCCTGACGAATGGGCGTGTAGAGGTCTTGCGGCACGATCCAGCGCGTTCCCGCTTCCACGCTCTTGAGCTGTGACAGCGCGACGAAGCCGAGCTGCGCATTGCCGGTGTCGATGAACTGGAACGCCTGCGCGATGCTCGCGCCCTGCACGATCTTCGGCGCAATGGTGTCGTAGAGCTTCAGCGACTGCAGCGTTTCCACCGCCGCCGTCCCATAGGGCGCGCCCGAGGGATTGGCGATCGCCAGCTTTGCAAACCCGTTGCTTTTCAGGACGGTCTCGCCCTGCGTCACATCCTGCGACCGGCTCCACAACACAAGTTTGCCGACGGCATAGGTGAACACGCCTCCGGGCGCGGTGAGGCCCGCTTTTTCAAGCTCTCGCGGACGTTTCTGGTCGGCCGACAAAAAGACCTGGAACGGCGCGCCCTGCGATATCTGCTGTGAGAGCGGTCCGGAGGCCCCGAAACTCAGCACGGCGTCGTCGCCGGTCGATCTCTTGAACAGCGCGGCTATCTCGCGGGCCGGCTCAGTGAAGTTCGCGGCGACCGCGACATGGGTCTCGGCCGCGAGCGCGGCGGGCCCAAGAAGCAACGCCAACCCAATCGCGAACAGTCGATAAAACACCCGACACTCCCCAGTTCAAACGGCGCGCGGGACAAGAGGATCGACCGCTATGCTGCTTGGCATATAACGCAGCCGAGGGCCGCGCGTAAATACGAATCGGACGTCCGTGGCGCGCCGCTTCGCCTCAGATCGGCCGGTGACTTTCGGCGACCGCCAGCGCCCGCAATTCGCGCCGGATCACCTTGCCCGTGACCGTCATCGGCAATTCGGCGACGAAAGCGATCTCGCGCGGATATTCATGCGCGGCCAGCCTTTCCCGCACGAATTGCCGAATCTCCTGCGCCAGCGCGTCGGTGGCCGCGATCTCCGGCTTGAGAACGACATAGGCCTTGATGATCTCGGTGCGTTCGGCGTCGGGCTTGCCGATCACGCCCGCCATCTGCACGGCGGGATGGGTGATCAGGCAATCCTCTATTTCGCCAGGGCCGATCCGGTAACCCGCCGACGTGATGATGTCGTCGCTGCGCCCTTCAAACTTCAACCAGCCATGCTCGTCCTTGACGCCCATGTCTCCCGTCAACAACCAATCGCCAACGAACTTGTCGCGCGTCGCCTGAGGATTGTTCCAATAGCCGAGGAACATCACCGGATCTCCCCGCCGCACCGCAATTTCCCCGATAACATCAGGCGGTTGCACGCGCCCTTCCGCATCGACGATCTCGACCGCATGACCGGGAACGGCGCGGCCCATGCGCCCCGGTCGCGCAGCTTCGAGCGTCGCGCAGGACGAGACGACCATGTTGCATTCGGTCTGACCATAGAATTCGTTGATCGTCACGCCGAGCGTCTCGCGCCCCCAGTTCAGCAGCTCCGTCCCCAACGGCTCGCCGCCGCTCGCCACGCTGCGCAGCGCCAGTTTGAGCGAAGCGTCGCGACTCGACGCCGCCCGCATCAACTTCAACGCCGTGGGCGGCAGGAAGACGTTGCGCACGCCGAACTCGCGAATCATGGCGAAGGCGGCCTCGCCAGTGAAGCGCGCGAAGCGATGCGCGACCACGGCAACGCCATGATGCAAGGCCGGCAGCAGCACGTCGAGCAACCCGCCGATCCAGGCCCAATCGGCCGGCGTCCAGATGAGATCGCCTGATTGGGGAAAGAAATCGTGGCTCATCTCGACGCCCGGCAGATGTCCAAGCAACACTCGGTGCGCATGCAATGCGCCCTTCGGCTTGCCCGTGGTGCCCGAGGTGTAGATGATCAGCGCGGGATCTTCAGCCGACGTGTCAACGGCGTCGAAAATCTCGCTGCAAGACGCCATCGCCTCGCGCAGGCTCAGTTTGCACGGCGCGTCAGGGTCGACGCTGAAGACGGTTTTGAGCTTAGGCAAGCGAGCGCGAAGGGCTTCAACCTTCGCTTGACCCTCGCTGTTGGTGATGAGCACGGCCACGCCGGCGTCGTGCAGCCGATATTCCAGCGCATCCGGACCGAACAGCGTGAACAGCGGCAGCGCGATGGCTCCGAGTTTGTAAACCGCGATATGCGCGTAAGCCGTCTCCGGCGCTTGCGGCAACAGAATGCCGACGCGATCGCCGCGCGCGACGCCGGCCGCGCGCAGGGCGTTGGCGAGTTGGTTGGAAAACGCGCGAAGGTCGCCGAAGGACACCCGCGAAAGACGGCCCTGGTGGTCGAGATAGAGCAGGGCGTCGGCCTGCGGCTTCAGCGCCGCCCATTTGTCGCAAACGTCGACGCCGATGTTGTAGCGCTCCGGGATCGACCAACCAAACCTCCTCACGAGTTCGTCGTAGGTCGTCGTGCGTCGCAACATGTCGCTTCCTCGCTATCGCGCGCCGCAGGCGCGCCGATAGCGCTCCAAAACCGCCTCGACTTTGGCGGCGACGACGCGCTGCGACAAGCTCGTCTCGCGACGCTCGCGCAGCATGTCGCCGGCGAATTGCGAGACCAGGCCGAGCGACAGCGGGGCGGCGTCTATATTGGCGAACAACCGACGCAACGCCGATTGCACCTGCGATTGCGGCCAGTAATAGCGGATGCGGTCGCTCAGCCCAAACAGGCGGGTGACGCGTTCCGCACCGTCGGCCGCGACATAGCCGCGCCAATCCCCAGAGCGTGCGTCCATGGCTTGCTCCAGCGCCGCGACGATTCCGGACGGAGACGCGGGCCTAAGTTGGTCCTCGATCGCCGCGAGGGCGAACACCGCCTCCCGGAACGCGAAGGTCAGCATCGGCCCGACTTTGAGAATGGCGAAATGCGAGGCGACGAGTTGGCCAAGCGCGGCCTCGCTCTGATAATCGGTCGAATGCGCCTCGTAGACGACGCCCGGAATCTCCGCTACCGCCGCGCTGAGCCGCGCCGCCTTGCCCGCGTCGTAGTCGAACACCTGGTTGTTGCCCATATCGACGCCGGGCTGCACCACCAGCGCGACGACGCGCTCCAACGCCGCCGCCACGCCGCGCGCGGCGAACGCGCCCTTGTGCAGGTCGTAGGTGCGGCGCGCCGCTTCCGGCGCCGTCACGGCGAGCGCGTCGAGCGGCTTAAGCTCGCCGCCGGGGATCGGAACCTCAGTGCCGATCACATAAATGCAGGCGTCGCGCGCGCCCACCGACTCGGCGGCGGCGCAAAGCGCGGCGGCGCGCTCGGCGATCGTCGCCTCGGCGACGTGGGTTTCGTCGCCGCAGGCCATGCTGGCGTCGAGATGAATCTTGGCGAAACCCGCCTCGACGAAGCCTCTGGTCAGATCGCAGGCGCGCGCCATCGCCTCGCGCGCAGGCAGACGCCGCCATGGATTGGGCCCGAGATGGTCGCCGCCGAGGATGAGTCGCAACGGGTCGACTCCGACCTTTTGCGCAAGACTTTCAACGAAACGGCGAAAGTCGGCCGGCGTCATGCCGGTGTAGCCGCCGTCCTGATTGACCTGATTGCAGGTCGCCTCGATCAGGATCGGTTGATCGCTGTCGCGATAGGCGCAAAGGATCGTGGTCAGCGTTTCCGGATGCGCTGTACACCAGGAAGGAATCCCGCGTCGCGCGCCGGCGCGATTGGCCTCGATGAGGTCGGCGAAGACGTCGCGCGCGTTCACGCCGCCGCTCGCAGCAAGGCCTCGATCGTCGCCAGATCGCTGTTGCCCTCCATCGGCCCCACTTTCGTCACCGCGAGCGCGCCGGCGGCATTGGCGCGGGCAAGCGCGTCGTGGAAGTTGAATGCGCCGTTGGCCCAGAGGGTGACGAAGGTGGCGCAGAAGCAATCGCCCGCGCCGGTGGGATCGCGCGCCTCGACGCGATGCGCGGCGAAGCTCGCCCTCTCGCCGTCGCGCGTAACGCCTTCCGCGCCCCGATCGCCCTTCTTGAGAACCACCGCGCGCGCGCCTCCGGCGAAGAATTCGTCGGCCACATCATTGAGCGCGCGCCTGGGAAACAACGCTTCCGCATCCTCCTCGCTCGGCAGGAAGATCGAAGTCATGCCGATCATTTCCTTGACGGCGCCCAGATACGCCGGGTGTCCAACCAACTCTTTGCGTACGTTGGGATCAAACGAGATCGCCACCCCATCCGCATGCAATCCACGCACAGCCTTAAGCGCCTTGGCCGCCATATCGGGATCGCCCAGAGCGGAGCCGGAAACATGCATGACGTCGAGCCGGAAATCGCGCAGGGCTGTCGCGGTCGCGTCGTCGACGTCGAACTGCGAAGCAGCCGAATGCGCGATATTGTAAACGAAATCGCGGCTGCCGTCGTCGTTGTAGCTGACGAAAGCCGAACCGGTCGCTGCGCCTTTGACGACGCGAATGAGCTGCGGCGAGACGCCGTGCTGAATCAGCCGCTGCCGCGTCACTTCGCCGAACGCGTCGTCGCCGACGGCGCCGACAAAGATGCAGCGGCCGCCGACCTGCGCCGCCTGATCAATAAAGATGCCCGGCGCGCCGGAGGGGTAGGGGCCCAGATATTCGCCCGCCCGCCTGTGGCGCCCGTTGCGGCTCGTGCAGACGAATTCCACCAGCAATTCGCCGATGCAGCCGACCCTGGCGAAGTCAACCATAGCTCAACTCATCCAGTTGCCGCCGTCGATGTTATAGGTTTGCGCCACGATATAATCCGCGTCCTCGCTGGCCAGGAAGGTCGCCAGGCCGCCAATCTCGTCGGGCCGCGCCATGCGGCCGAACGGCACCGAGGCGGCGACAATGCGCTTCTTCTCGCCGGGCTTCAGATTTTCGTACTTCGCGAACATGGCGTCCACGTGCTCCCAATGTTCGTTGTCGACAACGCCGGGCGCGATGGCGTTGACGTTGATGCGGTGTTTGATCAGATCGAGTCCGGCGCTCTGGGTCAGGCTGATCACCGCCGCCTTCGACGAGCAATAGACCGCGACCAGCGCCTCGCCCCGACGCCCAGCCTGCGACGCGAAATTGATGATCTTGCCGCCGCGCCCCTGCGCGATCATCTGTTTGGCGCCCGCCTGCATCATGAACAGCAGACCTTCCACATTCACGGCGTAGACGCGTCGATAGCTCTCGCGCGTGATCTCGACGATTGGCGCGAGATCGAACAGGCCGGCGTTGTTGACAAGAATGTCGAGACCGCCGAATTTCGCCACGGTCTGCGCTATGGCGGCGTCGATCGAAGTCTGATCCGCAATGTCGAGCTTGACGCCAAGGGCGTTCGGGCCCAGCGCAGCGGCGACGGCCTGCGCGCCGGGTTGGTTGAGATCGGCGATCACAACCTTCGCGCCCTCCTTGAGGTAACGCTCAGCGATCGCCTTGCCGATGCCTCGGGCGGCGCCGGTGATGAGCGCGATTTTGCCGGACAATCTCATCGCTATTCCGCTCCCTCGTGTTTCAGGACTCAGCGAGCCCGCTCCGAGAACACCCGACAATGGGGCCATTCCCGTCGCCGCGCCAAGGCTAGCCCTCCGGCGCCAACAGCGGTTGCGTAACGGCCTGCCGGGCGAGCGTCAAGACATGAGCAAGGTGTCGCCCCGGCCGATGCAAGAATTCCCCAGCGCCGTCAGTGGAGCGGGACGCGGCCTATAGCGCCGTATTATCAAAGGTATACCGAACGCGTCGAATCGGCGCGCATTTATCTCATCGCGCATTCGACTTCGTCCCCGGTTGAGCGAAACGCCGCATGGCGATCACCCGTGCCGCCGCTCTCGACGGCTTCGGGGGCGGGGCTGATTGGTCGCGCGGCTGCGAAGTGAGTTGGGCGGCATCTGCACAGCGCAGATCGCCCTTATTGGCGGCCGGGCTCTGGTTGGAGGTCCTAGCGCGCTTCCAGACAGGCGTTGATCTTTTGCAGCAAGCGGCGCAGATCGACCGGTTTGGTGTCGAAATCGGCGCAACCGACGGACACGCTCTTGGCGCGATCGCTTTCGAGCGCATGAGCCGTCAGCGCAATTACTGGAATATCGGCCGTTTCCGACGCCGCCTTGATTTGACGGGTCGCCTCCCAACCGTCCATCGCGCCGAGCGCGACGTCCATCAGGATCAGGTCCGGCTTCTCGCGCCGCGCCGCGGCGACGCCTGAGGGGCCGTCGATCGCGCATACGACCTCGAATTTCTGACGGATCAGACGCCGACTCAACATGTCTCGGTTGGCTTCATTGTCTTCAACCAACAACAGCTTTTGCATTGACCTGCCTTTCTTGCGCTTCGCTATCCACGCGCCGCATTCGCGCCGCAACCGTCGCCAGGCGGGACTGCTCGCTATCCACGCGCTCGATTGCGTCCGCGGGCATGACAAGAGCGACCGTCGCGCGCGTGCCTTTGCCCAACTCGCTTTCGAGCGAAAGGGTCGCTCCAATCAATTCGCACAGCCGCTTGCTTAGCAGGAGACCGACGCCGGCGCCGCCTTCCTGGCGCCCATCCGCCTCCTCCACCGTCTCCAGACGATCCAGAAACCCTTCCAGACGGTCTTGGGCAATGCCGCATCCGGTGTCGGCGACACAGATGAGCAGGCGGTCATTGTTTCCTTCGGAAGCGCGCTCGGCGGTGATCCGCACCTGCCCCTTGTCGGTGAATGCGATGGCGTTCTCCAGGAGCTGCTCTACAATCTGACTTAGCTTTGCTCCGTCAACCAGGACTGTCGCGACCGCGGCGTCCACGACGACGTTGGTTCCACTCTGGCGAGCGGCCTCAGCGAAACGACCGGCGACCGAACGCAGCAGGTCGCCGCAATCCACCAACTCCGGCAACGTCTCCATACGGCCCGCTTCAATGCGCGAAAGGTCGAGGATTTCATTTACCAGTTTGAGCAGATGCACGCCGGCGCCGTGGATGCGTCGAAGATCGGCCGCGCTTTGAGCGTCCTCTTCGGTTTCCGCCTCGTCCAGCAGAATTTCGCTGTAGCCGATGACCGCATTGAGAGGCGTGCGAAGTTCGTGACTCATCTTGGCGATGAACTCGGCCTTCGCAGCGCTCGACCGGCGCGCTGACTCGGTGGCCGCCACGAAATCCGCGGTCGTGCGCAGATGTCCCTCGATCTCGGCCTTCAGTTCGACCTGGGAGGCGAGCGCGTTGGCGTAGAACAGCGCCATCATCACGACATAGAGTGCGGCGGCGACGGTGGAGATCAGTCCGAGCGCCTGAATCGCAATCGGCGACATCGTCAGCGGCGGCGGCTCAAAGAATTCGTTGACCCCGAAGAAGATCAGCGCACTGACAACGAACTGCGCGGCAAGCGCCAGACGAAGCCGCGATGAAGGGCCGATGTAGAGAAAGGAAAGCAGCGGAATATTGAGCGCCCATGCGAGCGTCGGCGAGCGGACGCCGCCATAGCAGTAGCAGCTCCAGAGAATGGAGAAGATCAGGGTCTGGATCGAGACGAAGGCCAGCGTGCGATAGGCGCCGGTGTATTTGAGCAGGAATGGGAAGACCCAGAAACTCAGGATCGACGCCAGGAGCACCCCGGCCTTGTAATCAGGCGCCGAATCGAAGGCGAAGACGGCCAGCGGCACCGCCGAGCCGATGAACGGGCCGAACAGGTGGCTATAAAGGAAGATGCGCGCCCGCTTCTTCGCCTCGCGGTCGGCGGCAAGCGAGGGCGGGATGAAATAGTCGGCGATCTGGGTCGCGTAGTCTGCGTATTTCGTGAAGGCCATGAATCACTCACCGGGCGCCCGGGGCCGCGCCGACTTTCTTACGCACGGGATTGTTGCGAATTCGTCACTTTTTTGACGCCGGCCGTCAGTACAACGGAGGGCGGGCCGAAAATGTGAAATAAGCAGGCCGAAAGCTGCGGGGCATGCCCCGAGAAACGCAGCGTTAATTCTTTCACACTACCTGTTTGAGGGTTAAAGCGGCAAGATCGGCGCGACGGGAACCCGCATGCTCAAAACGATTCTGAGAGTTATCGACTGGTTCATTCCCGCTGAGATAAGGGCCGACCGCACGGAATTGCCGGTGTGGCGCAACTTCATCTTCACGCATATCGCCGGGCCGGTGCTTTCCCAGGCGATCAGCCTGTTCCTGTGGCGCGCCGACCGCCACCACGGGTTTGCGTGCTGGACGATGATCATCGCCATTCTCGGCTTTCTCACGCTGCCGTTCGTGCTCAAATACACGCGCAGTCTGATCAAGAGCGCGTTCCTCTCGGTGCAACTGCTTTGCTTCGCCTCGTTGTTCGGCGCGTTCAACTATGGCGGGGTCAGTTCGCCGTTCCTGCCCTGGCTGTTGGTGGCGGTGTTGCTCGGCTATTTCTACATTTCCGATCGGCCGCGCGTGGTCACAGCGCTGGTCGCCGGCGACATCGCTGCGTTCGCGCTGGCGTTTGGCGTGTTTGGTTTTCCCGAACTTGTCTCGTCGGAGAAGCTGTCGCAGGTTGGCTGGATCTCGGTGCTCGGCGCCTTCATATACATGTCGTGGATGGCGAACTTTTATGCAGAGATGATGTCGGTGCGCTCGGAGTTGGAACGCGAGACCGAGCGGCATCGCGAAACCTCCGATCAACTTCGGCGGGCCAATGAGATCGCGGAGCGCGCGAGCCGCGGCAAATCGGCGTTCCTTGCGCGCATGAGCCACGAACTGCGCACGCCGCTCAATGCGGTTATAGGGTACAGCGAGATCCTGATCGATGAACTCGACCCCGGTCAGGACAACGAGATGAAGCGCTCCGACCTTACGCGAATTAACAACGCCGGGCAGCACCTGCTTTCGCTGGTCACCGACGTGATCGACATCACCAAGATCGAGAACGACACAGTCGAACTGCATTGCGAACGAATCGACGTGGATGCGCTGCTCGATGAGTTGATGCAAACCTCGGCTGCGCTGGCCAGGGTGAAGAAAAACCAGATCGTGCTGCGCAAGTTCGCCCGCATCGACGACATGCAGTGCGACAAGGTGAAGTTGCGGCAAATCCTGCTCAACCTCATCGGCAATGCGGCGAAATTCACCAGCAACGGCGTGATCACCGTCAGCGTCGATCGACGCGTTACGGCGGAAGGCGATCGGGTTGAATTCGCGGTTTCCGACACCGGCATCGGCATTTCCAAATCGGATCAGTCGCGGCTGTTCGAGAATTTTCAGCAGGCCTCGGCGGAGACCGCCAAGCTGTTCGGCGGCTCGGGCCTTGGGCTTTCGATCTGCGCCAGTTTTTGTTTGTTGATGGGAGGCCAGATCTCGGTCGAGAGCGAGCCAGGGCGTGGCGCGCGGTTCCAGGTTTCGTTGCCGCTGCGCGCCGAGCAGGACGCCAACGCCGAACCTCATCTCGAAAACGTCGCCGCATAGGAACTGGCCATGACTGAACTGGCACGGATCGACACCACCCCGGTGAGCGCCGAGCGCACGCCGGAGGCCGCCATGCGGCTCTTGATCGTCGACGACATCCCCGACAATCGCGAGATCCTGGCGCGGCGTCTGCAACGGCGAGGCTTCGCGGTGACCGAGGCCGTCGGCGGCCTCGACGCGCTGCGACGTTTGGAGAGCGAGTCGTTCGATCTTGTCCTGCTCGATATCCGCATGCCCGACATGGACGGGCTCGAAGTGCTGCGCCGCGTGCGGAGCACGAAGTCGCAGACCGATCTTCCCGTCATCATGTGCACGGCCAACAATGCGAGCGCCGACGTCGTCGACGCGCTCGCCGCCGGCGCGAACGATTATGTCTCCAAGCCGATCGACTTTCCCGTTCTGCTGGCGCGCGTGACGGCGCAGGTTGAGCGCAGGCTCGCCAGCGTTCGGCTCGCTGCGGCCAATCAGGCGCTCTACGAAGCCAACTTCGATCTCGAACGGCGCGTCGCGTCGCGGACGCTGGAGCTGCGCGCCATCAACGACAGGCTGCAACGCGAGATCGCCCAGCGCGAGCAGGCCGACGCGCGCACGATGTACCTTGCTTATCATGACGCGCTGACGGGCCTGGGCAACCGCGTCATGTTTCGCGAAAGCGTGCAGCGCGCGCTCGACGTGACGCGGGTGACGCAAGACAAGTTCGCGATTTTCTTCATCGACCTCGATGGTTTTAAGGCGGTCAACGACACGCTGGGACACTCGGTCGGCGACGGGCTCTTGAAGGCCCTGGCGGTTCGTCTGCGCGATCAGCTGCCCGACGGCGTGAACATCGCGCGTCTGGGCGGCGACGAGTTCGGCGTGCTGATGTCGCCCTGCACCGAGGTCGAGGCGGCGATCAAGCTGGCCAATCAATTGATCGAGCTGGTGTCCGCGCCGGTGCAGGTGGAGACCCATCCGCTGAACGTCGCCGCCAGCGTCGGCATCGCCGTCTCGCGCGGCGAAGGCGACACGATGGATGAGTTGCTCAAATGCGCGGATCTGGCGATGTATCGCGCCAAGGAGGACGGGCGCGGCGTGTCGGGTCCGGGCGCCTATCGCATGTTCGATCCCGAAATGGACGAAACCGCCCAGAGCGTGCTGAAGCTGAAGAGCGACCTGCGGCGCGCGTTGAGTCACAACGAATTCGTCCTGCATTATCAGCCGATCGTGTCGGCGGAATCGTCCAAGGTGATGTCTTTCGAGGCGCTGGTGCGCTGGCAGCATCCGCAACTCGGGCTGCTCGGTCCCAATGTGTTCTTGCCGTTGGCGGAAAGCACGGGCCTGATCGTACAGATCGGCGATTGGGTCCTTAGAGAGGCGTGCCGGGATGCGACGCGCTCGCCGGAAGACGTGAAGGTGGCGGTCAATCTGTCGCCGGTGCAATTTCAGCGCGGTTCCCTCGTCGCCACCGCGGTCAGCGCATTGGCGGAAGCGGGACTGGCGCCGGGCCGACTGGAGCTTGAGATCACCGAAACCGTGCTGCTCGACAAGACGGACCGCAATCTGCGCACGCTGGAAAGCCTGCGCGAACTCGGGGTGAAGATCTCGATGGACGACTTCGGCACCGGCTATTCCAGCTTGAGCTATCTTCGCACCTTCCCGTTCGACAAGATCAAGATCGACCAATCTTTCGTGCGCAGCCTGTCGCGCGACGGCCGCAGCATGACCATCGTGAGCGCCATCGCGGGGTTGGGGCAAAGTTTCGGCATCACGACGGTGGCCGAGGGCGTCGAGACGGAAGACCAGATCGATTGTCTGATCATGAAGGGTTGTTCGGAGCTTCAGGGCCGTTTCTACTCAATGCCGGTGCCCGCGAACGAGATCGCGAAATTGCTCATAAAGCTCGCCGAGGACGCCGCCGCCCATTCGGGTTGAGCGGCGCCGTCAGCGGAATTAGATAAGGCTTTACGCAGTTCGATAAACCAATATTTTCCGACCCGTAACGATCTCCCGCGGCGGAAGCCCCGTAAGGCTCCGGAAACCACATAACAGAAAGGCTCCTTAACGCGTCTGGCGCCAAATACGTTGCAGCAAAACTGCCCAATGCGTTCAACCAGCGAGTTATCGATGTCTGAGTTCGTCCCCGGTTCCGCTCCCGCCTCGGCACTCTCCGGCAGCATGAGAGATTTCCGTGTGCCGAAGGGGACCGACCTGCTGGCGCGCGTCGGGGAATTCTTCGACTGGCAGAACGGGCGTCGTCGCAATGGGCTGTGGCCGTTCTCGCGCGCCACGGTCACGGGGCCGAAGTCGACCGTGATGGCGCAGGACGATTCCGGACGCGCGATGACCGGCATCAATTTCGCCTCTCAGGATTATCTCAGCCTGTCGAACCACCCCGACATCCGCGCCACCGCGCTCGAAACGGTGGAGAAATACGGCGTCCACAGCGCCGGTTCGGCCGCGCTTGTCGGCAACAGTTCGCTGACGCTGGCGCTGGAGCGCAAGATCGCCGATTTCGTCGATATGGAGCATGTGACGCTTTATCCGACCGGCTGGGCGGCCGGCTATGGCGTGATCCGCGGGCTTGTCCGCTCGGCCGATCACATCGTGATGGACGCGCTCGCCCACACCTGCCTGCAGGAGGGCGCCAACGCCGCCACCCGCAACATCTACATGCACCGCCATCTCGACGTCGAGCATTGCCGCCATTGGCTGCGGGCGATCCGCGCCAAGGACACCGAGAACGGCATCATGATCGTCACCGAGGGCCTGTTCTCGATGGATTCGGACACGCCCGATCTCGCCGCGTTGCAGGCGGCGGCGCACGAATTCAACGCGACGCTGATGGTCGACGTCGCCCACGATCTGGGCGCCCTGGGGCCGGGCGGGCGCGGCCACATCGCGACGGCGGGCATGCTCGGCAAGGTCGATCTGGTGATGGGCAGCTTCTCCAAGACCTTCGCCTCCAACGGCGGCTTCGTGGCGAGCCGCTCGCGGGCGGTGAAGGAATATTTGAAGTTCTACAGCCCGACGACCACCTTCTCCAATGCGCTGAGCCAGGTGCAGGCCGCTGTCATCCATAAGGCGTTCGAGATCGTCGACTCCGCCGAAGGCGAGACGCTGCGGGGCGAACTGATGGCCAATATCCTCGACCTGCGCACGAAGTTGGCGGCCGAAAAGCTCGACTACTACGGCGACCCTTCCGCCATCGTCGCCGTCAAGATGGGTTCGGAGAGTCTGGCGCGTCTCGTCAGCCGTAACCTGCACGACGCCGGTCTGCTGGCTAATCTGGTGGAATATCCCGCCGTCGGCAAAGGCGCCGCGCGGTTCCGGATGCAGGTGATGGCCAAGCATACGAGCGAGAACGTTTCTCACGCGGTCGAGATCATGTCGCGCTGCCGCAACGAGGCGATGCGCGAACTCGAAGCGATGCAGCGCCCGCGCCTCCAAGAAGTGGCGTAACGCGCCGCGGGCTTATAGGCGACGCGCGACCGAGCGCAAGACGATGCGGAGGCCGGGGCGGTTGTCGATCGCCTCGGCTTCCATTTCGTGCAGGTCGGCGATGGCCGCCACCAGAGCCAATCCCAATCCGCTGCCCGGCGCGCTCCGCGCTGCATCGGCGCGGAAGAAGCGGCGGAACAGTCTTGACCGATCCGGTTCGGCTACGCCGGGGCCGCGATCGGCGAACTCCAACCGCGCGCCCTCCCGCGTCGGCGCGCCGTGGATTTCAATCGCCACGCCCGGCGGGGTATGGCGCAGCGCATTGTCGATCAGGTTGGCGATCGCCTGTTTCATCAGCGCCGCATCGCCCCACATCCGCATCCCGGCCTCGAAATGCGCTGTCAGAGCGCGGCCCTGCTCCTCGGCGGCGGGGCGGAACGCCTCGACGACATCGGCGGCGACTTCGCCCAGTTCGAACTCCACGAACGCGGCCTTGCGGGCGCCGCTTTCGATTTCGCTGATCCGCAGCAGTGCTTCGAACGTCCGCAGCACGTCCTCAACGCCCGCCATCGCGCGCGCGACCGCCGCCGGATCGTCGCGCCCGCGCTCCAGTTCGCGCAGCACTTTCGCCAACGGCCGGCGCAACTCGTGGGCGATGTCGGACCCCACGTGCTTCTGGGCGAGCAGCAGCTTCTCGATCCGGTCGAACAGACGGTTGAAGGTTTTTGCGAGCGCGGAGAGATCGTCGTCGATGGCGGAGGCCGCGATCCGCCGCCGCCAGTCTCCCTCCATCACGGACTGGGCCGCGCTGCGCATGGCTTCGAGACGATTGAGGAATTGCCGGCTGAGCCAGAGTCCGCCGGCCAGACCCAGCGCCAACGTGGCCGCGAGCCCCCAGGCGAAGGCGACCGTCGCGCCGCGCAACACCATATCCACGCTCGTGCGCTCGTCGCCGACCACAAGCAGTGCGCCGTCGCCTAGCCGCGTGGTCAGCATGCGAACGATGTCGGGCGTCGCCTCGTCCGGCTCCGGCCCCTCCCATTCCGGGCTTTCAGTCCAACCCGCGGCGGGTTGGCCGTTGGCGAAGGCGCTCAATGGCGTCTGCCCGGCGAGCCGGGCGCCGTCAGGCGCATAGAGCCCATAGACCAGCGAGCTCCCGATCGTCGAGCGGGCGGCGATATTGGCGAGGAGCCGCGTGCGGCCATCGGTCCGGTCGAGCCGTTCGAGCGCGTGGGTCTCTTCTTCGATCCGATCGGCGAAGGCGCGCTCCTGTGCGCGTCGCATGTGAAAATACGTCAGGCCGTCGATCGCGACGGCGGAGAGCGTGAATAGAAACAGATAGAGGGCGGTGAGGCGAAAACTCGCCGTCGAGAGAAGCCTAACCCTCGACACGCAGACTATATCCGGCGCCGCGCAGGGTGCGGATCGGCCCGGAGCGCCCATCGGCGTCGAGCTTGGCGCGCAGGCGGCTCATGTGGGTCTCCACGATATTGGTGTGCGGATCGAAATCGTAGTTCCAGACGTGTTCGAGCAGCATTTTGCGCGTGACGACCTTGCCGGCGTTGCGCAGCAGATACTCCAGCAACTGGAATTCGCGCGGCTGAAGCTCGATCTCGCGCCCGCCGCGCCGGACCTTGCGCGCGACAAGGTCCATTTCCAAGACGCCGACGGCAAGTCTGGTCGGCGAGACGCCGAGTTGCGGCCGCCGCGCAAGAGCCTCCACCCGCGCCGCAAGTTCGTCGATCGCGAACGGCTTGACGAGATAATCGTCGCCGCCGGCCGCAAGCCCGTCGACGCGATCCTGAATGCCGGAAAGAAAGGTGAGGAACAGCGCCGGTGTCGCCACGCCTTCCTCGCGCAGGCGGGAGATGATCGCCACGCCGTCGAGTCCGGGAATCATGCGGTCGAGGATCAGCACGTCGTAGGGCCGCGCCAGACCCCGGGCGAGGCCCTCGCGGCCCTCGCGCGCGCGCTCGACGCTGTGGCCGCGCAAGGCCAGGCCCGCCTCGACGAAGGCGGCGGTTTCGTCGTCGTCCTCGACGATCAAGATGCGCATGTCGTTGCGGCGTGCTCCCTGTGGCGCCCGGTTGCGTTCGCGCCCCCTTATAGGCCGAAATCGAATTCAAGCCGCGCCGAACATCCCAGCGGGGCCGCCGTTTCGATAGCGCCGCCCTTGCGGCGTAGGGAACTTGCGGCCCGATCCGTAACGGGCGTCGGCGTCGAGGACCGCACGTATTTTCCCGCGCAACGGGGTCCCTGCCGGCGCTAATCGTCTTGCGCCTTGCGCAGCCGTTCGAGAAGTTTCTTGCGCCGCGCCTCGTAGAAATATCCGCCGGCATAAAGCGAAATCGCGCGATCCGGATCGCCGCCCGCCACGAGATAGGCGTTGGAGAGATAGGCGACGGCGTATTTGAGGTTGGTGTCGGCGTCGAGCAGGCCGCGAGGCGGGCCACGAAAACCCATGCCCCGCGCGGTGTCGACGCGGATCTGCATCAAGCCCCAATAGGGGCCGTTGCGGGCTTTCGGATTGTAGCCGCTCTCGCGCCGGATCGAGCGATGCACCAGCGATTCCGGCACCTCGTAGAGGCTGGCGTAATGCGCGATACGCTCATCGAGCGGGCCCTTCGGCGCGAGTTCCGCCTGCGGCGCAGGCGCTTCGGGCGGCGTCGCGCAGCCGGCGAGCAGGAGGGGCAAAACGGCAAGGGCGCACAAGCGCCGTCGCGCGCGGGGCTGAGCCATCGCAAACATCGCCGCGTCATGCCGCTTTGCGCCCGCGAGCGCAAGCCCGCCCCCACCGGCGCGCCGCGCACCGGCCATCGCACCTAAGCTTCGACATGGGCGCGTACGCGCCGATCCGCCGCGCGGCGCGTCAGGCCAGCGCCGCTTTCTGCAACCGCACGAGATCGGCCACGCCGCTGCGGGCGAGGCCGAGCATGGCGAGCAATTGCGCCTCCGAGAACGGCGCGCCTTCGGCCGACCCCTGCACCTCGACGAGGCCGCCCGAGCCGGTGATGACGAAATTGGCGTCGGTCTCGGCGGTGGAATCCTCGGCGTAATCGAGATCGAGCACCGTATCGCCCTGATGCACGCCGCACGACACCGCCGCGACGTGATCTTTCAGCGGAATGTCCTTCAGGATCGAGCGGCCCGCCATCCACGCCAGGCACTCGCGCAGCGCGATGAACGCGCCGGTGATGGCGGCGGTGCGGGTGCCGCCGTCCGCCTGCAACACATCGCAATCGATGGTGATCTGGCGCTCGCCGAGTTTGGGCAGATCGACCACCGCGCGCAGCGAGCGGCCGATCAGGCGTTGGATCTCCTGCGTGCGGCCGGACACCTTGCCGGTCGAGGATTCGCGCCGGGTGCGGGTGGAGGTCGCGCGCGGCAGCATAGCGTATTCCGCGGTGACCCAGCCGCGCCCCTGTCCGCGCAGCCACGGCGGCGGCTTGTCTTCGAGCGAGGCGGCGCACAGCACGTGCGTGTCGCCGAACCGGACCAGGCACGACCCTTCAGCGTAGCGCGCCACGCCGCGCTCGAAGCTCACCTTGCGCATCTCGTCGACGGCGCGTTTGGACGGACGCATGGGCTATTCCTGAGGTTTGTGACGTTCGCGCCCCTCTAGCCCCCGATGCGCCGCCTGTCTATCCGCGCTTGAGCGAGACGCCCCGGCCGGCCTGCGGGGGAACAGGCAGGGCGGCGTGGTCTCGCGCCATCGCCTCCAGCAGCGCGCGCGTTTCATCCCGCCACGGCGCCGAGCGCGTGGTCTCGCCCTGATGAACGGACAGATAAAGCTGCTCGGTGGCGGCTACGGCCGGGCCGTCGTGCGGCGAGCGCATCTCCATCCACAGCCGCGCGCGCTTGGCGTCGAATTCGAGCAACCGGCCGACGACGCGCAACGGCGCGCCGAGCTTGGCCTCGTTGAGGTAATGCAGCATGATCTGCAAGGTGAACAGCGTGTAGCCGCTCGCCTGCCGTGTTTCGGCGTCCAGCCCGATGCGCTCCATCCAGCGGTCGCCGGCGCGGCTGAACACGAGCGCGTAGGCCGCGTCGTTCATGTGGCCGTTGTAGTCGACCCAATCGGGCGCGACTTCGAGATCCCACAGGACCAGGGGTTCGCTCAACGCCGCCTCACCAGTGATGATAAAAGCCCAGGCCGAACACCGGCCCGCCGTAATAGCGGCGCGGCCGGTAAAGTGGCGCCTCGTTCGGGCCGATCGCCTCGACGCGGACGAACCCGTCGATGTCGCGCCAGGAGGCGGCGCACCAGTCCTCGCCGCAGTCGCTGACGTCGATCTGCGCATGGGCGGGAATGCGCTGCACCACGCGGGCATGGCGGCTGGGCGCCGCGCGCATGGTCGCATCCTCGGCGGTCATGGCGGGTCGGGCGGCGGCGAGGCCGGCGAGCAGGCAGAAGGCGGCAGCGAGAGAAGCGCGAATCATGGCTGGTCGATCACTCGAAAACCTCTCCCTCGGCTAGTCCGCAATCTGGACCAAGGCGTGGCGGTCAGCCCGGCGCAGGCGTGTCAGCCTATCTTCACATTTCGCGGTCATATCCGTGAGAGGGCCAGCTTCGGCTCGCCCTCGGCATTGCGGCCCGGCGCGGATGTACCGCCGGGCCGCAGGCGCCTCCTTTCGCCGCCGATTGACCACACCATCCCGTAAACCTGCACCAAGGTTCGGAGCCTTGCGCGCCGGTGGATTTTGTCGCGCCGGGAACTTGCGAATATTTGCCGTCGCGGCTGAAACGGCGACGGCAATGCCGACATTCTGTTCGAGAATTCCAGCGGCGCCTACGCCACCTGGCTTATCAACGACACCACGAACATCGGCGGCGGCAATGTCGGCACGCCCGGTTGGCAATGGTCAATCAGGGGCATGGGCGATTATAACGGCGACGGCTACAGCGACATCCTGTTCTACAACAGCGTCACCGGCCAATATTCGGCGTGGGAGTCAGGCGCCAACGCCACGAGCCTCGTTGGCGCGGGCGGCATCGGGACGCACGGCGCGGCCTGGAGTGTGCAGGGCGCTTCGCCCGCCGCGCGCCAGGAACTTCCCGGCATGGTGTTTTTCCAGAACGCGAGCGGGACCATCGCGGCGTGGAACGTGCAGGGCGGCGTCAATGCCGGCGGCCCGACGTTCTGTTCCAGGACGCTGGCGGCGCCTATGCGACCTGGCAGACCAACGGCTCAACCATCACCGGCGGCGGCCCGATCGGCAATCCCGGCGGAAGCTTCGCCTTCCGGGGAATGGGCGATTTCAACGGCGACGGGACGAGCGACATTCTGTTCAAGAACGGCGTCGACTATTCGGAATGGTTGATTGGAAACAACGGCGTCGTCGGCGGCGCGGCGATCGGCAATCCCGGCGCGGCCTGGGCGTTCAAGGGGATCGCCGACATCTTCGGCAATCACCAATCCTCGATCCTGTTTGAGAACACGACGACCGGCGCCTACGCCCCCTGGGATCTCAACGACGCCGCGGTGCGCAGCGTCTCCAATCTGGGCTCGCCGGGCGCAGGCTGGACCGAGAAGGCGTTCGTGTGAGGGCGGCGG
>JANYIH010000212.1 GCA_025358745.1 Hyphomicrobiales bacterium
CCCAGAACCGCGCCCGGCTCGCCGCGCTGATCGAACAGGCGCCCGACGGCGCGATCGGCGATCCCGGCCTCGACGAGACGCTGGAGGCGATGCGCGCGCAAATGCGCCGCTTCACTGAGGCCGAGGTGATTCCTCACGCGCAGGGCTGGCATCGCTCGAACAGCTATATCCCGCTCGAAGTGATCTCGGGTCTGGCCGAAATGGGCGTGTTCGGACTGACGATCCCGGAGGAACACGGCGGCATGGGACTGGGCAAGGTGGCGATGTGCCTCGTCTCGGAGGAGCTTTCGCGCGGATATATCGGCGTCGGCTCGCTGGGCACCCGCTCCGAAATCGCCGCCGAACTGATCCTGGTCGGCGGCACAGCGGAGCAGAAGGCGAAATATCTGCCCCGAATCGCCAGCGGCGAAATTTTGCCAACCGCCGTGTTCACCGAGCCCAACACCGGCTCCGACCTGGCCTCGCTACGCACCCGGGCCGTGCGCGACGGCGAAGTCTACAAGGTGACGGGCAACAAGACCTGGATCACCCATCCCGTGCGCGCCGACCTGATGACGCTGCTGGTGCGCACCAACCCGGACGAGAAGGGCTACAAGGGCCTGTCGATGCTGCTGGCGGAAAAGCCGCGCGGCGCCGACGCCGAGCCGTTTCCCGCCAGGGGCATGTCAGGTGGCGAGATCGAGGTGCTCGGCTATCGCGGCATGAAGGAATACGAGATCGCGTTCGACGGCTTCGAGGTTCCGGCAAGCCAGTTGCTCGGCGGCGTCGAAGGTCAGGGCTTCAAGCAACTGATGGAGACGTTCGAGAGCGCGCGCATCCAGACGGCGGCGCGGGCCGTCGGGGTCGCGCAGAGCGCGTTCGAACTGGGCCTGCGCTATGCGAAGGACCGCATCCAGTTTGGCAAGCCGCTGATCAAATTCCCTCGCGTCGCCGACAAACTCGCCCTGATGGCGGTCGAAATCCACATCGCGCGGCAGATCACCTATTTCGCGGCCCAAGCCAAGGACGCCGGCCGGCGCTGCGATCTGGAGGCCGGCATGGCCAAGTTGCTCGGCGCCCGCGTCGCCTGGGCGGCGGCCGACAATGCGCTGCAAATCCACGGCGGCAACGGTTTCGCGCTGGAATATCCGATCAGCCGCGTGTTGTGCGACGCGCGCATCCTCAACATCTTCGAGGGCGCGGCGGAGATTCAGGCGCAGGTGATCGCGCGGCGGTTGCTCGAAGGGGGAAATTGAGCGGCGGAGCGGCCGCTAGCCGCTGTCGGCCGAGGGCGTCGGCTTGTAGGCGTAGGTAAAATCCTGCGGCGGGGTCGTGACGGCGAAATACACGAGCGGCTCGCCTCCGCTGTTCATGATCCCATGTACGTCTCCTGCCGGCGTGCGCACAATCTCGCCGGCGCGTAGAACGTCGCAGCCTCCGTTCTCAAGCAGCAAGGCGCCCTCGCCCTGCACGACGATCCAGATCTGTTCGCAGGATTTGTGGGAGTGGCGCTCGGAGACCGAGCCGGGCGCCATCGTGACCTGCGTGACGGTCGACTGAGCCTGGGGACAATTCTTCGGCCAGACCAACTGACGGGATATAATGCCCGAACGCGTCAGCGCTTCGCAGTCGTCGAGCCTCCATTTCTCCACGCTCATCTGAACCCTCCTTGCCTGTCGCATTCATCATAGGCGAGCCCTGGGGCAGGATGAACCTTCAAGGAACGGCGCCGCCTAATTCCCGAGTGGAAATATGACGAAATGGCTGCGACAATGGTAGCGCCTCTTCGAGAGAGCAGTTCGGAGTTTTTTCGATGCTCGACATGCCGCCGCTGCAATTCGCCGATCTCAAGGGCCTGCGCATGGGCTATTACGAGGCGGGGCCGGCGAGCGACACGACGCCAATCATCCTTCTGCACGGCTGGCCGGAGATCGCCTTCACCTGGCGACATCAGATCAAGGCGATCTCGCACGCGGGTTTTCGCGTGATCGCGCCCGATCAGCGCGGCTATGGCGCGACGCCGGGCCCCGAGGCGGTTGAAGACTACGATCTCGACCATCTCACCGGCGATGTCGCTCACCTGCTCGATCATCTCAAAATCGACAAGGCGATCATCGTTGGCCATGACTGGGGCGGCATCGTCGGCTGGGGTTTCCCGCTGCGCCATCCCTCGCGCGCCGCCGGCGTGGTGGGGATTAACACGCCGCATCTGGCGCGCCCGCCCGTCGATCCCATCGCCATTTTCCGCCAGCGTTTCGGCGACAGCATGTATATCGTGCGCTTTCAGGACCCCGCCCGCGAGCCCGACCGCATCTTCGCCGCCCATGTCGAAAAGCTGTTCGACTTCATGCTGAGGAAGCCGCCGCCGTCGCGGGACGGCGGCGGGCCGATCAATCTCGATTTCCCCACTATCGTCGCCAACTACGACCCCGCGCGCGATCCCCGACCCATGATCGTCAGCCCCGAGGAGAAAGCGGTTTTCGTCGAGGCGTTCCGCCGCTCCGGCTTCACCGGCGGCATCAACTGGTATCGCAATTTCACCCGCAACTGGGAGAAGTCGGTCAGCCTCGATCCTACGATTCGCGTGCCCTGCCTGATGATCGCGGCCGAGCTCGATGCAGTGCTGCCGCCCGCGATGTCGGAGGGCATGGAAAAACTGATCCCCGATCTCGAACGCCATCTCGTCCTGGGCAGCGGCCACTGGACGCAGCAGGAATTCCCCGAGGAAGTGAGCGCGACGATCCTCGATTGGCGACGCCGGCGCTTCGGCTGAGAAAAAGACGGCGCCGTTCTGGGAACTGGAGCGCCGCGCGCGTGTTCGAGTCGCGGGCGTTCGGGAGTATCGCGTGATGGCGGAGAGCATTCGCACCTTCTGGAAGGGCTATCTCAGGCTGGCCTTGGTGGCGATCCCCGTGCGGCTGGTCGCGGCCGAGCGCGCCGAGGCGACGCCGAAATTCCATCAGATCGACCGCAAGACCAAGCAGCGCATCCGTTACCTGAAAGTATCGGCGGGCGACAAGAAGGTCGCCAACGAAGACATCGTGATGGGCTACGAGGTCGAGCCCGGCAACTACGTGTTGCTGGAGAAGGACGAACTCGACGCCGTGCGGCTGGAGACGCGCCACACCATCGAACTCACGCAATTCGTCGACGCCAACGACATTGACCCGCTCTATTTCGAGCGCCCCTATTTCCTGCTTCCCGATGGCGACGTCGCCGAGGAAGGCTATGTCGTCATACGCGACGCCCTGCGCACGGCGCGAAAGGTCGCCATCGGCCAGCTTACGCTGCGCGGGCGGGAAAACCTCGTCGCGCTCTACGCCGGCGGCGCGGGCCTCGTGCTCGACACGTTGCGCTATGACAGCGAAATCCGCGACGCCGACGAAGTGTTCTCGTCGCTGGGCAAGCAGAAACCCCGCGCCGACATGCTCGACATGGCCAAACAACTGATCGAAAGCCGCAGCCAACCGTTCGATCCCGCGAGCTTCAAGAACCATTACGCCGAGGCTTTGCGCGATCTCGTCAAGCGGAAGGTGGCGAGCGGCGGCTCCGTGCCGGTCGAGAGCGAGAACGCGCCGGGCGCGAAGGTGATCGATTTCATGGAGGCGCTGAAGCGCTCGCTGCCGAGCGGCGAGGCGCCGGCGAAGCCGGGCAAAGCTGCGAAACGCCCAACCAAGCCGGTTGCGAGACGCAAGCCCGCGCCCAAGCGCAAGGCCGGCTGACGTGGCGGGCGTGAAAAGTCTCGCCCCCTATCGCGCCAAGCGCAATTTCGCGCGGACGCGCGAGCCGCGAGGCGGCGCGGTCGCAGCCGGCCAGCGCCTGATCGTGCAGCACCATTTCGCCGCCCGCGACCACTACGATCTGCGATTGGAGATCGACGGCGTGCTCGCCAGTTGGGCGGTCACGCGCGGCCCCTCCGCCAATCCGAAAGACCGACGTCTGGCGGTGCGCACCGAGGACCACCCGCTCGATTACGCCGACTTCGAGGGCCTGATCCCGAAGGGCGAATATGGCGGCGGCACGGTCATCCTGTGGGAGTACGGGCGCTACGAACCCGCCAATGGCGACCCCGCGAAAGCGCTGAAAAGGGGCGAGATCAAATTCGTCGCGCACGGCGAGAGAATGCGCGGCGGCTGGGTTCTGGTGCGGATGCGCGCCAGGGAGAAACGCGAGAACTGGCTGCTGATCAAGGAGCGCGACGAATTCGCGGAGAGCGAGGACGGCCTGACGGCGCGTTTCCCCAATTCCGTCAGCACGCAGCGCTCCCGCCAGCAGATCGAGACGAGCAGACCTGCTAAGTCGAAAGCGTCAACCCGGTTTCCCGCCTTCACGCCGCCGCAGCTCTGCACCATCGCGCAGACGCCCCCCGAGGGCGAGCATTGGATCTACGAACTCAAATACGACGGCTATCGCCTGCAACTCGCCATCGCCAACGGCGAGGCGCGGCTCTACACCCGCTCCGGTCTTGACTGGAGCACGAAATTCGCAGCCGTCGCGGCCGACGCCTCTCTTGTCAAATGCCGCAGCGCCTTGATCGACGGCGAGGCAGTCGTGCTCGACGAAAAAGGCGTCAGCCAGTTCCCCGAGCTCGTGTCCGCGCTGGAGAACAAGCGCTCCGCCGAAATCCAGTTCGTCGCCTTCGATTGTCTCGCGCGCGACGGCGTCGATCTTCGCAAACGCCCGCTCGCCGAGCGACAGGTTATTTTGCGCAAGATGGTCGCCACGGACCTGCCGCATATCCGCGTCGCCAACCACATCGAGGGCGAAGGCAGCCAGGTGTTCGAGCGCGCCGTGGCGGGGGGCGCGGAAGGCATTGTCGCCAAGGACCGCACGGCGCCTTACGTCTCGCATCGAAGCCGGAGTTGGGTGAAGATCAAGGGTTATCCGCGCACCGACGTCTTGATCGTCGGCTACAAACTGTCAACCCGACAATCGCATTTCGCCTCGCTTCATGCGGCGGTCGAGGAAGCGGGC
>JANYIH010000228.1 GCA_025358745.1 Hyphomicrobiales bacterium
CGGTGACGTAGCACAGCGCGTTCTTGTCGACGAACACGTCGGCCGAATGCAGCACGATCGGGCGGTTGGGGCGCGGATCGACCCATTTGGTCGGCGGCGGCGGCACGAAGGCGGCGATCTCCCTGGGCCGAAACTGGTCCTTGATGTCATATACCCGCAAGCCCGCGTTCTGATAGGTCGCGAAGATGATCTCCTCGCTGTAGAAGCTGCCGGGGCGGTTTTCGTGCACGTTATGCGGGCCGAAATGGCCGCCAACTTTCAGGTAATCCTTGTCCGAGGGCGCGGGGAAGGTCGAGACGCTGATCGGGTTCGACTTGACCTGATTGTCGAACACCCAGATCGGCTTGAAGCCGTCCTCCTGATCGTCGAGCACGGTTTCGTCGACGACGATCAGCAGATTTCGGTTCTTCAACGGCAAAGCGTTGTGCGTGCCGCCGCCAAACGGGGGCGCCCACATCTTATGGGTGATCAGCTTCGGGTTCGCCTTATCCTTCACATCAACCACGGCCAGGCACGCGTCGCGCCAGGAGCAATAGGCGATGTCGTCCTGGATGGTGGGATGATGCAGGCCGAAACGGCCATTCTTGGTTGGCCAATTGGCAGTTTCGCCAGCCGCCTTGTTCATGCCGGGCAGCCAGAATTTGCCGACCAGTTGCGGCTTGGTCGGGTCGGCCATATCAATCACGATCATGATGTAGTCGGTGAAGCCGTCCAGCAGCGCGGAGGCGTAGGCCCAGCGTCCCCCCGTCCAAAAGATGCGATGCAGGCCCGTGCCCTCTACGGCCATGAAGCCGATCTGTTTGGGATGGGCGGGGTCGGCCAGATCGTACACCGCCATGCCGGCCGACCAATCGCGCTTGGCGTGCTTCTCCTCGGCGTGGTTATCGACGGAGCCCTTGTAATAGTTCTTCTCGTCGGCAAGTTCGGCCTGCGCGAACATGTCCTTGTTGTGGATGACGAGCAGTTTGTCCTCGGCGGCTTGCAGATGCAGCGTCCAGGTGTTGTGCGGCGCGGCGACGTAGTTGACGGTTTTGGGGTGCGCGGGATCGCGCACGTCGATCACGGTGAAGCCCTTGGAGAAGATATGGCCGACATAGGCGAAGCCGTTGTGGACCATGATCTGCACGCCGTCGCAGCGGCCAGCCTGATCGCTGTGACCGACGAGGCGCATGTTGGGCGTGGAATAATCGGCTTTGGGAAGATCGCTCATGGTTGGGCCTCTTCGTCGGGGTTCAGGTAAAATGAAGACCGGCCTTGCGGCCGGCCTTCGGGGTTTTCACGCCATAGGGCTTATTTGGCGCCCCAGATCTTCTTGTATTCGTCGCGATAGCCGTTGCCGGGATCGAACTTGTTGTCCGCGCCGCCGTCCTTATCGACGTTGTCGGCGGTGAACAGATGCACATGCGGCACGAAGCCCGAGGGCTTGTCGCCGGCCAGCGCCCGGTTCATCTCGTCGGCCATGATCCAGCCCTGAAGGTTGAGCGGCTCGGCGACGGTGGCGAGCTGATACTGCTTGTCGCGGATGCGCTTGAAGGCGGGAACGGAGCCGTCGCCGGACGAAATCTGTAGCGGGGTCCCGGTCGCGGGGTCGATGCCGGCCGAGCCCAGCGAAGGCGCCGAGAAGTCGTAGTAGAGATCGTTGACGGCGATCGAATAGGTCCACTTCTTGCCGTATTTGGACAGCAGCGAAGTCGTCAACTGACCCATGCGGTTGGAGAGATCGCCGATTGGGGTGTCAACCACTTCCAGCACCGTGCAGCCACCGCAGCCTTCGAAGGCGCCTTTGCTGAGATTGGTCTTGGCGGTGGCGACGGCGTAGATCGAATCCGTGAACAGGATCACGCCCGCATGGCCGCCCGAATGCACGGCGGCTTCGTAGCCAGCGGACTCGGCGACCTCTTTGGGATCGGTCGTCACATTGGTGAACACGGAAGGAATGGCCGGGTCCGGGCCGGCCTTGGGACCGGAGTGCCAGCCCACGACCTTGATGCCGGCGGCGGCGGCCTGCTCGAACAGCGGCTCCTGTTCTTTCGAGTCGATGCCGGCGTTCAGGATGCCGTTGGGCTTCATGGCGAGGGCCTGGGTGAGCGCCGTCGCGCGGCCTGGCACGGTCCCCTGGCCGTCGAGCATGCGCACGTCCCAGCCGAGCGCCTTGGCGGCTTCCGCCGCGCCGTCGGCCGCGCCCTGCGCGCCGCCGTTGCGCCCGTCGGTGGAGACGATGACGATCAGCTTCTTGCCGACCCCCTTGGGGCCGGTCGTCGGGCCGTCCCATTTGGTGACCGGCGCTGCGACGTTGGCGAGGAAGGCCTTGGCCTTCGCCATATAGGCGGCGTCGTCGGCGCGCGCGAGCCCCGCCGATAGCGCCAACGCGGCGCTCGCGGCCAAAAGAGTTGTCTTGGTCATGCGTTTTCCTCCCTGATTGACCGGCTGCGTCGGCGACCGGCATTTACGCTCAAGGGCTCTGGATGGCCCTGGCTGCGTTTGCTGATTCGCTCGCCGCATCGCGCGGCGGCTTCACGACCGCGCGGCGGCGTTGCGCGAAGGCGGCGAGCGCGATGGCGACGACGAGCGTCGTGCCGTTGAACAAAGGTTCGACGAAAAAGGCGCCGCCGAACAACTGAATGCCGGAGATGCCGACGGCGAGTATGAGGATGCCGAACACGCTGCCCCAGACGTTGACGCGACCCGGCTTGATCGTGGTCGAGCCGAGGAAGGCGCCGACAAGCGCGGGCAGCAGGAAGTCGAGGCCGACATTGGCTTGACCGATGCGCAGTTTCGCCGCCAGCACACAGCCGGCGAGACCGCAGATCACGCCTGAGGCGACGAACACGCCGATGACATAGACGCGCACCGGAATGCCATTCAGCGCCGCGGCTTTCTCGTTGGCGCCGATGGCGTAGATGAAGCGGCCGATCGGCAGCCGTTCGGTGATGATCCACAGGATGATCGCCAGTCCGAGCACGTAAAAGGCCGGGATGGGAATGGCGAAGATCGAAGCGGAATTGATCGCCAGAAACCCCTTCGACATCGTGCCGACCACTTGCCGCCCGCCGGTGTGCCACAACGCCAGCGAATACAGGATGGTGCCGGTGCCAAGCGTGGCGACGAAGGCGTCGACCTGCGCGACTTCAACCAGCAGGCCGTTGATGAAGCCGACGAAGCCGGCGCAGAGCACGACCAGGAGGATCGCGATCGGCCAGGGGATGTTGTAGGTGACCTGAAAGCTGATCGCCAGAATATGCCACATGACGATGCCGAAGCCGACCGTCAGATCGATGCGGCCGGCCATCATCGGCAAGGTCGCTGCGAGCGCGAGCAGGGCGACAATCGACTTGTCCGCCAGGATCGAGCGGATGTTGAGCCAGGTCGGGAAGGTGTCGGGCAATAGGATCGAGAACAGCACGATCAGGAACAGCGTCAGCAGCGGCAGACCATAGATCGGAGCCAGGCGCAGGATCGTCTGGCCCGTGGTGAGGGTGGCGAGTTCGGCCCGGGTCGGCTCCAGCGCGTTGGACTTAATGGATTGCATGAGCGGTCTCGGCTTGCGCGATGCGCGCGATATTGGCGGATGCGGCGGCGAGCAGATTGCTGATCGACAGATCGGAGCCGTGCAGTTCCTGCCTGACGCGGCCACGGTCGAACACCAGCGCGCGATGGCACACTTTCGCGACTTCCTCGAAATCGGTGGAGACGATCAGGATGACCGCGCCGCCCTGCAACGCAAGATCGAACAGTTTGTAGATCTCCGCCTTGGCGCCGACGTCGACGCCGGCGGTCGGGTCCTCGAACACGTAGATCTTCGACTTTAGCGCCAACCAGCGGCCCACTACGACCTTTTGTTGATTGCCGCCCGACAGCAATTCGATGGCGAGGCTCGCATCGTTGGGGCGCAGGCCGACCGTCTCGCCGAGCTTTCGCGACGCCGCGCTCTCGCGGCGCGGCGACAGCCAGGAGGTCAGCGCCCGCCCGCCCGCCAGCGGGTTGAGAAAGAAATTCTCGCGCACGGAAAGGCCGGGGGCCAAGGATTCGCCGACGCGGTCGGCGCAGACGAGATTGATGCCGAGATCCATCGCATGACGGGGCGAGGCGATGCGGGTCACCGCGCCGTCGACGCGGATTTCGCCCTCCGTCAGCGGCTCCATGCCAAACAGCGCTCGGCTCACCTTCTCCTGTCCCGCGCCGCGCAGGCCGACGAGCCCCACGATCTCGCCGGCGTGCAGGCGACCGTCGAGCGGCCCGACCTCGCCGAACGTCGCGCGTGCGAATTCGAGCCGCGGCGCGCCCTCCCGTTCGGCGGGACGGCGAAACACCTGGCTGGGCTCACGGCCGACGATCAGCAGGATCGTTTCGTCGGGCGAAGTCTGCGCCACCACCCGCTCGCCCGCCACCTCGCCATCGCGCAGCACCACCATCCGGTCGGCGATCTCGAACACTTCGTCGAGCCGGTGCGAGACATAGATCATGCCGACGCCCTGGCCGCGCAGGCGCCGCAGCGCGTCGAACAGACGCGCGACCTCGTCGGCGGGCAGGCTCGCGGTCGGCTCGTCGAGCACGAGGATCTCGGCGTCCGTCATCAGCGCGCGGGCGATCGCGACCAGCGATTTCTCGGTGCGGCTGAGGTCCTGAATGCGCAGATCGGGATCGATGTCGGCGCCGAGCTTGGCCAGTGCGCGCGCCGCGCGTTTGCGCGCCCAGCCCCAATCGATCATGCCGAAGCGGCGCGAATAACCGAGCGTCAGGCAAATATTCTCCGTCACCGTCATCCAGTCGATCAGGCCGAGGTCCTGATGGATGAAACTGACGGGCATGCGCCGCGTTGCATGGGTTACGTCCTGGCCGCGATAGGCGATTGCGCCAGAGTCGGCGGAATAGACGCCGGCGAGGATCTTGATCAGCGTCGACTTGCCGGCGCCGTTCTCGCCAAGGAGCGCCACCACTTCGCCGCGCCCGACGCTCATCGAGACGCGGTTCAGCGCCTGCGTGCCGCCGAAACGCTTGGAAATGTCACGCGCTTCAAGCACCGCGCGCGCGCCCCGGGCGTCGCGATCCGGCCCTCATCGGCAGTTCCTCCCGCAAAAATTCCGCTTAGGCCGCGACCATGGCGCATAGCCGAATATGCTGTCAAGCCAATGAAAAAGTAGATTGACAGATTTTACCAATCTTAGCATTGCGGTTTAACAACTAGGCTAATCAAGTCGAGGGGGACGCAATGGAGCGCGCCATCCCGTAAACCCGCAGTCGATGCGCCGCCCTCATGTGGCGCAGCGTAAACTCTCGGGATATAGTGGTCCGGCAATGGCAAGACAATTGTTCTCTGGGAAAGCGCTGGCGGTAGCAGCCGCGCTTTACGCCGCCAGCGGTCTCTCGGCCGAAGCCGTCGCGCGGCGCGTCGCGCTGGTGATCGGCAACGCCGCCTATAGCGCGCTGCCCGCGCTGGAAAATTCCGTCAACGACGCGGAGAAAATGCGCGACACGCTGCGTGACGCCGGGTTCGAGACCTATTACGGCGCCAATCTCACGCATCTGCAGGTCGAGGACCTGCTGCGTAAATTCTTCCGCGACGCCGACAACGCCGATATCGCGACGGTTTTCTACTCCGGCCATGGCGTGCAGGTCGCCGGCGACAACTTCATCGTGCCGGTCGACGCCAAGCTGGCGACGCCCTACGATATCGAACAGCAGACGTTCAAAGTCGGCGACATCTTCAACTATCTCGCCGCCCATTCGCGCGCGCAGCTGATCTTTCTCGACGCCTGCCGCAACAATCCGTTCAAGGCCAACCGCTATTGGATCGGCGACACTCTGAAGAAGGCCGACGCGAAGGCCGGGCTCGCGCGGGCCAATTACGGCGTCGGCAGTCTGATCGCGTTCTCCACCGAGCCTGGCGCCGTCGCCTACGACGGCGTCACGGCGTTGAGCCCTTACACGACGGCGCTGGTGCGCCACATCACGGCGCCCAACGAGGAAATCCGGCGCGCGTTGACGCTGGTGCGCCGCGAGGTGATCAAGGCGACCGACGGCATGCAGGTGCCGTGGGAAAATTCCGCGCTGGTCGACGACTTATACTTGATGCAATCGCCGCCGGGACCGAAGGTCGCGCAGATGGTGCGTTTGACCGCGCCGCCCGGCGAGCGCATGGCGTTGAACATGCCTGCGCCGTCGCGCTCAAGCGACGAGGGGCTTTCGATCCGCATCGACGCGCCGCCCGATCATGGGAAACTATCGCTCGACGGCAAGCCGCTGCCTGCCCGAGACCTGAGCTTGGACGAGTTCTCGCGCCTGTCTTTCGACGCGAACGGGCTGTCGTCCGGCGCGATCGCGCTGATGAACTATTCGGTGACCGACAAGTGGTCGCAAACGGCGCGGGGGATGGCCGCGATCACGGTCGAGACCGGCAGTCCCGCTGCGCCGCCGCCGCGCGATTTCGCCGCCGAGGCGGCCGCCGCGCTGACCAAACTCGCAAACCGCAGCGCCGCGCCGACCGTCGCCGTAGGGCCGGTCAACCTTCGGCTTGACGCCAGCCAGATCGAGGGCGCGCCGGCGGTGGTCGTCGAACGCGCGCCCGCGCTCGGCGTGTTGCGGCTGGGCGAGCGCACGTTGAGCGCGCGTCAGCAATTCGCTTTCGCCGATCTCGCCAAACTCGATTATCAACCCAGCGTCGGTTCGGAGGGCCGCAAGGACAGCTTCGCCTTGACGCTGGTCGGCGCGAGCAAGGCGAGCGCCACCGTGGCGTTGGCGCCGACGCTCGACGCCTGCGACCGCGAGGCGGCCAGCCCTCTCGATTTGCAGGGCGTCGGCCCGGGCAAATTGCCCAACGAAATTGACGCCGTCCTTGCCGCGCAGGCTTGCCGGAACGCCGTCGCCGCCTATCCCGGCGTGGCGCGCTTCGCCTATCAACTCGGCCGCGCGCTGCTTGCGGCGGGCAAGACGGCGCAGGCCAGGAGCGAAATCGAAAAGGCGGCGAGCGCAAGGCACACGCGCGCGACCTGGGAGCTTGGCAATCTCGAAACGTTCGGCGCGTTGGGACCCGCCGATCTCGCCAAGGCCAATTCCTATTACAAACAATGCGCCGACGCGGGCGACGCCTATTGCGCGCTGGCTTATGGCCGCAATATCTATTACGGCCGCGGCGTCGCGCAGGACACGCGGACGGGCCTCGAATTGATGCTGCGGGCCGCCGCGCTCGGCCACACCTATGCGATGAACGAGCTCGGCTATATCTTCCTCTATGGCAAGGGGCAGCCGGTCGACGCCGAGCGCGGCATTCGCTTCTACGAAGCCGGCGCCGAGCGCACCGACATCTACTCGCTCAACAACCTTGGCCTCGTCTATCTGCGCGGGCTTGGCCGGCCCGCCGATCCGGCCAAGGCGCTGAGCTACTTGACCCGCGCTTCCGCCGGGGGGCACCCCTATGCGCCGACCAATCTCGGCCGCATGGCGCGCGACGGCATCGGCGGAGCCAAAGACTTGCGCGCCGCCCAGCGCTGGTTCGATCTGGCCGCCGAGCGTGGCGACTACTGGGGCGCGTTGGATCGCGCGCGGATCGAGGGCGACACGCCCGTCGCCGCCAAATTCCTTGCGCTCGCGGCAGCGCTCAACCGTCAGGATGACAATTACGACGCCAATTTGGAGGCGCAAAAAGCGCTCGAAAAATTGCCTCAGGCGGAGTTGAAGAAAGCCCTGGACGAGCTTGCCGCCTCGCTCGGTTCCGAGGCGATCGCGCCTGGCGCAACCGTCGAGGCGCAATTGATCGAGACCCAGGCCCGCGCCTGGCGAAGCCGCAACCCGCGGTTCGATCTGTTCTGAGCGCAGACCGCAATCTGAGGCGTCGGATCGGCGCAGAAAGTGAACCCATGTCTGACTCGCCGCATCTCAAGCCCTCCGAAATGCAAGGGTCGCCGGACTTGCTGGAGCCGCCAACCCCCAGCTCGAAGCAGACCGTAAAGTTGACGCAGGGCGCCAGAGCGTTATTCCGGCGCAGTCCCGAAAGGCGAGGATAGTCCATGCGAACTGTCAATCTCTTCGCGGCGCTGGCCGCTTCGTACCTGACGGGTTTTGCCGCTGACGCCTATGCGGCGTCCGGGAGTGGGCCCGAGGCGCAATCTTCCGGCGCCTGCGGATCGGGCTATCACCCCGACGCTGGCGGCTATTGCCAGCCCGAAGTGGCGGAGGTGAACCGCTATTGCCCGGCGGGCGGCGTATATCATCCCGCGCCGCACGGTTGGTACTGTGAGCAGGTCGCGACGGCGCCTCAGCCGCAGCCCGCGCGTGAGTCCGAGCGTCAATTCCGTCCGAGGCCTTATCACGTTGCACGCACACGCGAGGTTCCCGAAGTAGCGCCTCAGGCGCCGCCTCGCGCCCACGTGGCGCGCCCTGCGGCCCGTCGCGCCTTTGCGAAGGCGAAGTCCATCGATCAGCCGCGCTCGCAGATGGCGCCGGCGAACACCGCGAACGCCGATTCGGCCTCATTCGGCTCCGCGCGTAGCAGCGCCGCCACGGACTCGGGCGCGCTTGTTAGCGGTGGCGGCGGTGGCGGCGGCGGCGGCGGCGGTGGCGGCGGGGGTTGGTCGGACCGGCGGCTGAAGCGCGACATCGTTCGGCTCGGCGCTTCGCCGAGCGGCCTGCCGATCTACAGCTTCCAATATGTCTGGGGCGGGCCCCGTTATATCGGCGTGATGGCGCAAGACCTGCTCAAACTGCGCCCCGACGCGGTGATCTTCGACGAGTGCGGCTTCTACCGGGTCGATTACGCTGTTATCGACGTCGAGATGCGCGAGGAAGTGCTCGCCGCCTAGGCGCTGACGTCGGGCGCGGTCGCGCCCTGCGTCAACCAGCGCGGGACCGGCAAGTTCTTCTCGCGCAGGAACGCGGGGTTGAACAGTTTCGACGCATAGCGCGCGCCGGAATCGCACAGCACTGTCACGATTCTGTGTCCAGGCCCCAGTTCGCGCGCGAGCCGGATCGCGCCGGCGATATTGACGCCCGAGGAGCCGCCGAGCAGCAGTCCCTCGTGCTCGACCAGATCGAACACGATGCGCACTGCCTCCTCGTCGCCGATCTGATACGCGACATCCACCGGCGCGCCTTCGAGATTGGCGGTGATGCGGCCCTGGCCGATCCCTTCGGTGATCGACGACCCCTCCGACTTGAGAACGCCGGTCGTGTAGAAAGAATAGAGCGACGCCCCGAGCGGATCGGCGAGCGCGATTCTCACGTTGGCGTCGCGCTCCTTCAACGCCATGCCGACGCCGGCCAGCGTGCCGCCGGAGCCGACCGCGCTGACGAAGCCGTCGATCCGGCCCTGCGTCTGCTCCCAGATTTCCGGGCCGGTGGTCTCGTTATGGCCGCGCCGGTTGGCGACATTGTCAAACTGGTTGGCCCAGATCGCGCCGTTGGGGTCGCTCTTCGCCAGGGCTGAAGCCAGCCGCCCGGAATATTTCACGTAATTGTTGGCGTTGGCGTAAGGCGCGGCGGGGACTTCGACCAGCTCGGCGCCGAACAGCCGCAGCATGTCCTTCTTTTCCTGCGATTGGGTCTCGGGGATGACGATCACCGTGCGATAGCCCATCGCAGAGGCGACCATTCCAAGGCCGATCCCCGTATTGCCCGCGGTGCCTTCGACGATCGCGCCGCCCGGCCGCAGTTCGCCGCGCGCAACGGCGTCGTTGATGATGGCCAGCGCCGCGCGGTCCTTGACCGAGCCGCCGGGGTTCATGAATTCGGCCTTGCCCAGGATCTCGCAACCGGTCGCCTCGGAGGCGGCCTTGAGGCGGATCAGCGGCGTATGGCCTATGGCTTCAATCACGGAAGGAGTCGTCGACATTCTGCCCTCGTAGCGCGGGGGCGTCATCTAACACGGGCGAGCCGGATTTGGCAGCCCGAGCGCTAAGCTTTGCCGTAAGTCTCGTCGAAGGAATAGCCGGCGCCGCGCACCGTGCGGATCGGGTCGCGCTCGCGCCCACGCGACAGCGCCTTACGCAGGCGGCCGATGTGAACGTCGACCGTGCGCTCGTCTATCTCGACCGACTGCCCCCACACGCCGTCCAGCAGTTGCGCGCGCGAAAACACGCGGCCCGGACGTTCGAGCAGATATTCGAGCAGCCGGAACTCGGTCGGCCCCAGATGCAGGTCGCGCGCGCCGCGCCGCACCCGCCGCGTTTCGCGGTCGAGGTCGAGGTCGCCGGCGACCAGCCGCTCGGCGATGCGCTGCGGCCGGCTGCGGCGCAGCAGCGCGCGCACCCGCGCCATCAGTTCGGGCACCGAGAACGGCTTGACGACGTAATCGTCGGCGCCGACGGACAGGCCGCGCACGCGCTCGGTCTCCTCGCCGCGCGCGGTCAGCATGATGACGGGCAGCGTGCGCGTCGCCTCGCGCGCACGCAGGCGGCGGCAGATTTCCAGGCCCGACACGCCCGGCAGCATCCAGTCGAGGATCAGCAGGTCGGGCGGCGATTCAACCAGGCGCAACTCCGCCTCGTCGCCGCGCGCCACCGTCTCGGCGGAATAGCCCTCGGCTTCGAGATTGTAGCTCAGCAGCAAAGCGAGATCGGCCTCGTCCTCGACGACGAGAATGCGCGGCAGCTTCGAGCCGCCGGCGCGGGCGGGGTCTCGTCGCACTTCGTTCAAGCGTTGGCCTCCGAGGCCATCGCCGAAGGCTCAATGTGGCCCTTGGGACGTTCACCCAGCAGCGGTTGGCCCGTCACCAGATAAATCACCGTCTCGGCGATATTGGTGGCGTGGTCGCCGATGCGCTCGACGTTCTTCGAGCAGAACAGCAAATGCGCGCAATAAGAGATGTTGCGCGGGTCCTCCATCATGTGGGTGAGGAGATCGCGAAACACGCTGTCCTCCAGCGCGTCGAGTTCGACGTCGCGCTCCCACACCGCGTGGGCGCGCTCGGTGTCGCGCTGCGCATAGGCGTCGAGCACGTCCTTCAGCAATTCGGTCGCGACGTCGTTCATATGTTTGAGGCCGACGATCTCGCGCGGCGAG
>JANYIH010000230.1 GCA_025358745.1 Hyphomicrobiales bacterium
GGGCGAGATCGTAGGGCGTCTTGCCGGCGATGTCGTCCTTCAGCCGGCCGCCGACGAGATGGCAGCCCGCCTCCAGCGTGACATAGGCTGCGGGCCTCGCACCGAGCACCGCGTCGGGCAGGCCGATCACCGCCGCCTATGTCACGCTGGAGGCGGGCTGCCATCTCGTCGGCGGCCGGCTGAAGGACGACATCGCCGGCAAGACGCCCTACGATCTCGCCCCGCTCACAGTGACGGTGATCGACGAACTGCCGTTGACGCCGACCGGCAAGGTCGCCAAGGCGGAACTGGCCGCCGCGCGGCGGGCGGAGTCCTGAGCCAGGGCAAGTGCAGGCCCTTGGCCAGAAATCCAGCGGTCGGTCGAAAATTCTGCTTATCGCGTCAAGTTGACAGGAGACCGAACAATCAAATGAGGTAGACTTCACATCTATTCGTGCATAATTCTGAGCCAACGGCAGAGAGAACTCATGACCAACCCTTTGCGTAAATATTTCGATGAACACACTCAAGGTTCTGGCATCTGGAAATGGAATCACTATTTCGATACATACGATAGACATTTCTCCAGATTTAGAGGGAAGGAAGTTAATATTTTAGAAATTGGGATTTACGCTGGCGGAAGCCTGGAGATGTGGCGGGATTACTTTGGACCACGAACGAATTTGTATGGCGTGGACATCCAGGACGCTTGCAAGGCGTGCGAAAAGGAGGGAACGCGGGTCTTCATCGGCGACCAGGCCGACCCGATGTTTTGGGAGGGGGTGAAGGAGCAGGTTCCCAAATTCGACATTGTCATCGATGACGGCGGTCACACCCCGGAACAGCAACGTGTCTCGCTGGATCAATTATTGCCGCACATGCGGCCGGGCGGCGTTTATTGTTGCGAAGATATACACGGATTTCCAAATGAATTTGCATCCTACGTGCACAAATTGTCACATAGACTCAATGATTCAAAAACGATCAAAGAGAATAAAGATGACAACAACAGGAGCCTGGCGGGCGCGTCAAACCCGTTTCAGGCCAGAGTGAACAGCATTCACCTATATCCATTCATGGCGTTCATCGAACTCAACGACGACCGTGTGACGGAATTCGTTGCTCCGAAACGGGGCTCCATTTGGGATTACGAGCAGAGGTAGGAACCATTCCATCGCCGGTCGCTTGGCGCACGGCGATGGAAGGCGATCGTGCGTTAAGCCCCCGGGCGCAATTCCATCGAGGCCACGCCTGCGGCGATGTCGAGTCCGGTCTGAATCTGCACCGACAGCGGCTGCAAACTGATCTGACGCTCCGAGCCGCCGACCATCGCATTGGCGCCAAGGCCAACGCCAGCCGTCGCCGATGCGCCCACGCCTGCATAGTCGCCCGCCAACGCATGGCGCAACGTGCCGTCGGTCGGCGCGAACACGTCCCAGGTCAAAGTGCCGCGATCGGTTCCGCCGATATCGAGCCCGAACTTCTTGATCCGGCCGTGGTACAGTTCCGAGTGGCCTTTCGCGGAGACGAAGCGGCACTCCATCTCCTTCGACGAAGCGATGATCATGCCAAGACCGGCCGCCACCTCGCATTGCAGGCGGCCGATTTTGACGTGGTCGCGTGCGAAGGATGGCGTGGCGAGCAGAGTAAGGGCGGCGGCGAGGGCTAGGGTTTTCATCGAGAGTTCCTGTTGTCGAAAAAATGGTGGGCCCGTCGAACGGGCATGCCCGAATCAACGCCGAGCCGGCCGCGTGGTTCCCTGCTGTGGCCGAATCACCCGAATCGCTCTATGTCGGGCCGTCACATTCTGCGGAGATCCCATGAAACTGCCGAGCGAGCTTGGCCCCATCCATTTCATCGGCATCGGCGGCATCGGCATGTCCGGCATCGCCGAGGTGCTGCTCAATCTCGGTTACAAGGTGCAGGGCTCCGACGCGTCCGAGAACGCCAACGCCAAGCGTCTGCGCGAGCGCGGCGCGAACGTGTTCGTCGGCCACAAGGGCGAGCAGATCGGCGACGCGGCGGTGGTGGTCGTCTCCTCGGCGATCAAGCGCGACAATCCGGAACTGACGGCGGCGCGGCAAAAGCGCGTGCCGGTCGTGCGTCGCGCGGAAATGTTGGCCGAACTGATGCGGCTCAAGCAATGCGTCGCCATCGCCGGCACGCATGGCAAGACCACGACGACTTCGCTGGTGGCGACGCTGCTCGACGCCGCCGGGCTCGACCCCACCGTCATCAACGGCGGCATCATCAACGCCTATGGCACCAACGCGCGGCGCGGCGCCGGCGACTGGATGGTGGTGGAGGCCGACGAGAGCGACGGCACGTTCCTGAAACTGCCCGCCGACGTCGCCATCGTCACCAACATCGACCCCGAACACCTCGATCATTTCAAGACTTTCGACGCGATCAAGGACGCGTTCTACGCTTTCGTCGAGAACCTGCCGTTCTACGGTTTCGCCGTCATGTGCCTCGACCACCCGACCGTGCAGGAGCTGGTCGGCCGCATCGAGGACCGGCGCGTCATCACCTATGGCGAGAACCCGCAGGCCGACGTGCGCCTGCTCGACGTCGATCTCACCGGCGGCGTCACCCGCTTCAACGTGCTGATCCGCGACCGCCAGACGGGCGCGGCGACCTATGTCGACGAGCTCGCGCTGCCGATGCCCGGCCATCACAATGCGCTCAACGCCACCGCCGCGATCGCCGTCGCGCATGAACTGGGCGCCTCGGTCGCCACCATCCGCAAGGCGATATCGGGTTTTGGCGGGGTCAAGCGCCGCTTCACCCGCACCGGCGAATGGAACGGCGTGGCGATCTTCGACGATTACGGCCATCACCCCGTCGAGATCGCCGCCGTTTTGCGCGCCGCCCGGGGCGCGGCCAAGGGTCAGGTGATCGCCATCGTGCAGCCGCATCGCTACACCCGCCTGCAATCCTTGTTCGACGCCTTCGCGCGCTGCTTCAACGACGCCGACACGGTGATCGTCGCCGACGTCTATCCCGCCGGCGAAGCGCCGATCCCCGGAATCGACAAGGAGGCGCTGACGGCGGCGATCAACGCGCACGGCCATCGACATGCGCTGGCGCTGCTGGGCCCCGAAAAACTCGCGGGGCTGGTGCGCGAATTCGCCAAGCCAGGCGATTACGTCGTTTTCCTCGGCGCCGGCAACATCACGCAATGGGCCTATGCGCTGCCCGAGGAGCTGAGCGCGGCGTGAAAGCGCTCGACCTCCCCGCCTTTCGCGGCCGTGTCAGCTATGACGCGCCGCTGGCGCCTTACACCTGGTTCCGCGTCGGTGGCCGGGCGGACGCGCTCGCCTCGCCCGCCGACGCGGAAGATCTGGCCTATCTCCTCGCCGCCCTGCCCGCTGAAATTGCTGTCACCGTAATCGGCGTCGGCTCCAACCTCATCATCCGCGACGGCGGCCTGCGCGGGGTCGTGATCCGGCTCGGCGGCCGCGCGCTCGGCGCCATTGAGACGACTCCCGATCATCGCGTGATCGCCGGGGCCGCCGCGCTCGATGCGCAGGTCGCGCGCGCGGCGGCGCAGGTTGAGATCGACGGGCTCGCCTTCCTGCGCGGCGTCCCCGGCGCGATCGGCGGCGCGTTGCGGATGAACGCGGGCGCGCACGGCGGTGAGGTCAAGGACACGCTGGTCGAAGCGCACGGATTCGACCGCGCCGGCCGTCCCGTGCGGTTCGCCGCCGCCGACATGGGCTACAGCTATCGCCACAGCGACGCGCCCGAGGATGTGATTTTCACCCGCGCAATCTTTCAGGGCCGGCCCGGCCGGCGCGCGCAGATCGAGGCCGAGATGGAGCGCATCACGGCCGCGCGCGAAGCCTCGCAGCCGATCCGCGAAAAGACCGGCGGTTCGACCTTCAAGAACCCGCCCGGTCTCAGGGCATGGGCCTTGATCGACGCCGCCGGCTGTCGCAGCCTGCGCGTCGGCGACGCCGAGGTCTCGACGATGCACTGCAATTTCCTCATCAACCGCGGCGCCGCCACCGCCGCCGATATCGAGGCGCTTGGCGAGGAAGTGCGGCGGCGGGTGCGCGAGTCGAGCGGCGTCGAACTGGAGTGGGAGATCAAGCGGCTGGGCGATCCCGCCGCCGCGTGACCTTCAGCGGAATCCCGTTCGCCGAGCGCACCGTCAGCCGCGACACCGGCTCCGGCGTGTGTCCGGGCGTCGGCGAAAACTCGAACCGGCGCACCAGTTCGGCCAGCGCCAGCGTCGCCTCCTGCAACGCGAACGCCGTGCCCGAGCAGACGCGCGGCCCCATGCTGAACGGCAGGAAGGCGCAGGCGCGCGCTGACTTCGTGGCGGGATCGGCGAAGCGGTCGGGATCGAACTGATCGGCGTCCTTCCAGTAAATTCCGTGCCGGTGCATCAGCCAGGTCGGCACGATGGTTTGCGAATGGGCCGCGATCGCCTGTCCGCAAAGTTCCGTCGCGCTCGCCGCGTCGCGGGCGAGAAAGGCGACCGGGGGATAGAGCCGCAGCGTCTCCTGAAACACGTCGCGCACGAACGGCATCCGCCGCATGTCGGAAAATTCCGGCGCCCGGTCGCCCAGCGCCGCATCGACTTCCGCGCGCATCCGCGCCTGCACGTCGGGGCGGTTGGCGATGAGATAGAGCGCCCAGCCGAGTGCTGCGGCCGAGGTCTCATGCCCCGCCAGAAACAGCATCGCCACCTGATCGAGCAATTCCGTCGCGTCGAACCGGGTGTTGGTGACGGGATCGACGCCGGAGATCAGGGTGGCGAGAATGTCGCTGTCGGGCGTCTTTTCGCCGCGTGCGATCGCTGCGAGCCGCTGCGCGATCGGCCTGTTGAGCGCGCGGCGGATGATCGCCGCATCGCGCCGGCCGCGCCAGTTCGATGGCAACAGGAAAGTGGGGAAGCTTACCAGCGACAGGAACCCATGCGCATAGGCGATGCGCTGGAACCGCTCGAATGAGGCGAAGATGTCGCGCGCGTCGCGCTCGCCCATTGGCTGCGAATAGAGGGTGCGGAAGATCACGTCGCCGGCGAAATGCATGGTTTCGATATCGACGTCGACGCTGATCTCGCCGCCCGACGGGATCAGCGCTTCGAGCCGGTCGCGCAGAGCGTCGGAGGCGTCGCGCATCAGACCGAACACTTCGCGCACGCGCGCGTTCTCGAACGCCAGATCGATGATCGCGCGCTGACGCCGCCACGCTTCGCCGTTGGAGACGAAAATGCTGTAGCCGGTCAGCGCGCGCAGCATCGAATCCATCAAACCCGCCTTGGGGTAGCGTGCGGAATCGCTGACCAACACCTGCCGGATCGCCTCCGGTTCGCGCACCATATAAGCAAAGCGCGGCGGCCGGCCGGGCAGATGGGGCAGCGGATGCCGGCTGACGCCGATGAAATCGTAGGAGCCTCGCAGGAACAGCGAGAGGCCGGAGTTCAAGAATTGCCGCGCCCGCGCGCGCCACGAGGATTTGCGCTCATGCGCGGCGGGGCGCGGCGGAACGAACGGGGTCATTTCGGCCCTTGCGCGAAAAACGGCGTCGCGGACGCCATCAGGCGCGGCAGGTCAAAACCATCCGGCGCATCGGCCCCCTTCAAATACTGGAAATGGAAGTCGAGCGGCCGGCGGCGGATGTAGCGGAACCGCTCGGGCGTCAGGATGCGGTGAAACTCCGGGTCCCAGCGCGGCGTCTCGACATCGGAGCCGACCAGCGGCCCCATGCGACAGGCCGAGGCCGGGTCGGAGCCCGACGTCACGTCGATCCATTCGACCGCGGGCGAGGCGGCGACCGCTTCGCCCGCCCGCATCGCCGCGCGGCCGGGCTCGATCCAGGTGTAGAAGGGTATGATATTGCCCAGCGTCGCCAGTACGATCGGGCGTGGCGAAGGGCTCAAGTGGAGATAGCGATGCACCGACAGCATCGCCAGAATCGCGCCCAGGCTATGGCCGATCACCACAATCTCGTCCGCCTCGCCCTCGCGCGCGGCCTCGGCGATGCGCTCGGCGAAGGCGTCGCAACGCGCCTCCCAGCTGGGCGCTTCGCCCTGCGCGGTCTCGACGATGCAGGCGAAACCCTTGGCGAGCCATTCCAGATTGAGCGTCCGCCACGCCCGGTCGCTGGCGTAAAGCCCCGCCGCCAGCGCCGGCGCCGCGAGCCACGCCCCATGCGGCAACAGCCGCGCCCCGAGCGCCCCGACGGCCAATGTGAAGCCGAGCGCAGCGCCGGCGAACACCAGCGGCGCCAGCCCCATCGCCAGCAACGCCCAGCGCACCGCGCGCGCGCCATCTCGCGCGCGCGCCAGCAGGCCGCAACGCGCATAGACCCAAAGCGCCCGCATCGCCGCGATCTGGGCGCCGATCCGGCCCTTCGCGCGCCAATGGCGGTCGACGATGTCGTCCCAATGCAGGAACTCGAACGCCGTCTCGGTCGCCCCGTCCTTGCCGCGCCATCGCCAACCGCTAGCGAACGGCCCCAGGCGCTCCATCGGTCCCGCCGACGCGTAGGGCGCCATCGCCTCGCTCATTCTTTGGTAGTAGCCCTTCACCCCGCGCGGATCGAACCCCGCCACGAACAACACGCGCCGCCGCATCCTCGTCCGGGCGCGTTCGGCGGAGGACTCGGCGTGGGATTCGGCGATCAAGGAGACGTCCCAAGCGGGAGAAATCAGCGTAAATTCGTTTACCCCACTATTCTCGCAGGGCAAAACCTTGACCGTCATTTGCTGCTCGGGAAGACTTTCTTCCAGCCCCGCGCGTGACATTCCGGCTACACAATCGTGACGCGACGGAGAATTGGGAAGCACAGTAAACCTTTCGTTGACTCAAAGGTTTATCGTCAAAGCGACGGATTCCGCAGTTGTCGGCGGCCGGATCGGCGGCGTCCGTGTCGCTTTTTTGGCGCCATCGCGATCAGATGTTTTGTCCCCAAACATTACATGCCGAGAGCCGAGCCGAGCCGATTATCAAGGCCTTGGAGATAATCCATCGGTTCACTGAAGAACCATTTGCTCGCGGGCGCGCGTCGGGCCTATGGCGCCGCAGCCAATTTTCATTGCCGCGTCTCATCGGCCGTGCCATATAGACGCCTAGGAAACTCGGCAGGGCGGGCCGAACATGATGCATCATTCCAAATATTATTGTATTTATAGACTTACCCTTGCCACGCGGGGTGAAGTCAACTTTGGTATTGTGGCTGAAAATTCAGCTTCGACGTCGGCGATTATATTTACGGTCGGCGTTTTCTAGTCCGCTGCGCTAACACCGATCACCGTTGGAGCTTTCCTTCGGAGGATCGTTTGGGCGACTGGCGCGTTTCAAACTTGATGTGTTGTCGAAATTTTGTGTCGAGTTCACCTCGAAACGAACGGTTGTGGCTTCATGATGCGAAATCCAGCGCCTTATTCTTCTTGTATTAGAGAACGGACGCGATCTGTTGGGAGTTGCCCCAACGGAACCTTTGCGGTCATCGCAAGGGCGATTAAGGCCGCGCTTCTTTTGTAATTTTTGCCTCGCCGCAACGCCGAGCCGCCGCGCCAAGTCGCCCTGATGCAACAAACCCCGAAGACGAGCAAACATGCTTTCTCGCTCCCCCCTATTTCGCGGAGTCGTAAACTCGTGAGCGCCAAAGGACCCCTTCGCGTGCCGCCGAAAGCTCCGCCTCTCGCTGTCAACGAGATCTGGCGACGGGCGGCCGAAAGGCTGCGCGCGACGCTCAGCGACAACGTGTTCAACAGCTGGTTCGGCAGTTTGCAGCTGGAGGAAGTCGTCGGCGGCCGCGCCCGTCTCTCCGTCTCGACCCGGTTTCTGAAGAGCTGGATCGAAGGCCATTATCAGGACAAGCTGAAAGCGGCGCTCGCCGCCGAATGCGAAGACATCAATGCGATCGAGATCTTCGCCCGCTCGATGCAGGGCTCGGTGGTGCGGCTCGCTTCGCCGCGCGATGAGAACTTGCCCGCCCAAGTCGCCCCGGCCGGCGAACCCGTCGCCAGCGAGCCGTCGCGGGCCGCTCCGGTCAGGCGCCGCATCGAGCCCACAGCCGCAGCGCCGGTGGGGTCGCCGCTCGACCGCCGGTTGAATTTCTCGACTTTCGTCGCCGGCCGCGCCAACCAGCTCGCGCTGACGCTGGCGCGCAAATTGTCGGACGGCGCCGACGCGACGATGTCTCCGCTCTATTTTCACGCCGCCGTCGGCCTCGGCAAAACCCATCTCGTGCAGGCGATCGCCCATGTCGCGCTCGCGCGCAGCCGGTCGGTTGTCTATCTCACCGCCGAAACCTTCATGTACGGCTTCGTCAATGCGCTGCGCAGCCAGTCGGCGATCGCCTTCAAGGAATCCCTGCGTTCGATCGATCTGCTGATCTTCGACGACGCGCAATTCCTGCAAGGCCGCGTCATCCAGACCGAATTCGGCCATGTGCTCAATTCGTTGATCGATGCGGGCAAACAGGTGGTGATCGCCGCCGATCGCCCGCCTTCCGAACTCGAATCCGTCGACGAGCGCGTGCGCTCGCGCCTGGCCGGCGGCATCTGCGTGGAAATGCTGGGGTTCGACGAAAGCCTGCGGCTCAAGATTCTGGAGGCGCGGTTGGCCTCGGCCAAGCTCGCCCATCCCACGCTCGACGTGCCGCGAGAAGTGCTGTTGTTCATCTCCAACGCCATCGTCTCGAATGGCCGCGATCTCGAAGGGGCGATCAATCGTCTCGTCGCCCATGCGCAATTGGCCAACACGCCGATGACGCTCGCCGCCGCCGAGGTCGCGGTGCGCGATCTGATTCGGTCGCGGGAGCCCAAGCGCGTCAAGATCGAGGACATCCAGAAGCGCGTCGCCAGCCATTACAATGTATCGCGCGCCGACCTGTTGTCGTCACGCCGCACCGCCGCGGTGGTGATGCCGCGCCAGATCGCGATGTTTCTGGCGAAATCGCTGACCTTGCGCTCGCTGCCGGAAATCGGCCGGCGCTTCGGCGGCCGCGACCACACAACCGTGTTGCACGCCGTCCGCAAGATCGACAATCTCTACAAGACCGACGCTCAGTTGCACGACGAGATCGAGCTTCTCAAGAACATGTTGCAGGAGTGAGAGCTTGACGCGCGTCTACAAGGTCGTCGGGCGGGAGGAATGGGCGGCGGCGGAGCGCGAAGGCCTGTTCCGCGGCGCCGCAATTGACCTCAAGGACGGGTACATCCACCTCTCGGGCGCCGATCAACTGCTCAAGACGGTCTCGCTCTATTTCGCCGACCGCGACGACCTGCTGCTGATCGCGCTCGACGCCGAGGCGTTCCCCGCGATGAAATGGGAGCCCTCGCGCGGCGGCGCGCTGTTTCCCCATCTCTACTCCGCCCTGCCGCTCGACCAGATCGTCTGGGCCCAGCCGTTCTCCTCGCGCGACCCTCAGGCGCTCGCCGCGCTGATCGAACTTTAAGACGATCGCATGCGGCTCGCGGCGTCCCTGCTCGGCCTGTTGCCGCCCGAGGCCGCGCATCGAGCCGCCATCGGCCTCGCCGCCCACTCTCCGCTCCGCCGCGCCGCCGATCTCGATCCGCGCCTGCGCGTCGCCGCTTACGGCCTGGATTTCCCCAATCCGCTCGGCCTCGCCGCCGGCTTCGACAAGAACGCCGAAGCGGTCGATGGGCTCGGTGGGCTCGGTTTCGGCTTCGTCGAAGTCGGCACGCTGACGCCAAAACCCCAGGCCGGCAATCCCATGCCGCGCTTGTTCCGGCTGCGCGAGGACGGCGCCATCGTCAATCGCATGGGGTTCAATAACGACGGCTACGCCGCCGCGCTGGCGCGGCTTGAACGCGCGCAGCGAAGCGGGTTCGTCGGCGTCAACATCGGGCCGAACAAGGATTCGCCCAACCGCATCGCCGACTATGTCGCGGGAATCGAAACCTTCGCCGAGGTCGCGGACTATTTCACGATCAACATTTCCTCTCCCAACACCCCCGGCCTGCGCAATCTTCACGCCCGCGACGATTTCGAGGCGCTCGTCGCGGCGGTGCTCGCCGCTCGCGAGCGGGTGGATGTTCCCCGGCCCGTGCTGGTCAAGATCTCGCCCGATCTCGACGCGGCGCAGCTCGAAGACGTGCTCGCCGTCGCGCTGGAGCGACGCATCGACGGGCTGATCGTGTCGAACACGACCCTGCATCGCCCGGCGACGCTGACGTCGGCGCAGGCGCGCGAGGCCGGCGGCCTGTCCGGCCGGCCGCTCTATGGCCGCTC
>JANYIH010000252.1 GCA_025358745.1 Hyphomicrobiales bacterium
GGCGCGCGGGCGTCCCGCCCGCTCGGGCGCCGAGGTCTCGTCCGGAAACCGTATAAAAAGTAGAGCTTGCTTGGCGTCGCCTGGGAGGCGACCGCGGCGATTTTCTTGAACTGCGCCGCAGCGTGAGCGCCGCCGGCGCCGCGATCGTCTGCGGGCATGCGGCGGGACGAGCGCGACAGAAACGGGCGCCCGAGCGCCCGACGCCGCGTCCTGTCGCGCCCGCCCCGCCCTTGCGCGCCGCCCCATTTCGCGGGATCAGTCGCCAAACCGGGGACCGCCATGACCAAACCCTTTCTCGCCGCGCTCGCCGGACAGCGCCAGAAGCGCCCGCCGGTCTGGCTGATGCGGCAGGCCGGGCGCTATCTGCCGGAATATCGGGAGATGCGGGCCAAAGCGCCGTCCTTCCTCGATTTCTGCTACACGCCAGAATTCGCCGTCGAGGCGACCCTGCAGCCGATCCGCCGGTTCGGCTTCGACGCGGCGATCCTGTTCTCCGACATCCTCGTCATGCCCGACGCGCTCGGGCAGAGCGTCAGCTTCGAGACCGGCGAGGGGCCGCGTCTTACCCCGATCGAGACGGCGCAGGATTTTGCTCGCCTAAGCGAGGCGCCGGACTGGGCAAAACTCGCGCCGGTATTCGCCGCGGTGGCGGGCGTCCGCGCCAGGCTGCCGGCCGAGACCGCGCTGATCGGCTTCTGCGGCGCGCCGTGGACAGTGGCGAGCTACATGATCGCGGGGCGCGGCACGCCGGATCAGGCGCCGGCGCGATTGTTCGCCTATCGCCATCCCGACCTGTTCTCGCGCCTGATCGACCGGCTGGCGGATGCGTCCGCCGACTACCTCGCCCGCCAGATCGAGGCCGGGGCGGAAGCGGTGCAAATTTTCGATTCCTGGTCGGGCGTGCTGCCGTCGGCCGAATTCGAGCGCTGGTGCGTCGCGCCGCTGCGACGGCTGGTGGCGCGCCTCAGGGCGCAACAGCCCGATGTTCCCATCATCGCCTTCCCGCGCGGCGCAGCGACACATCTTGGCCGCTTCGCTGAAGTGGAGGGGCTGGCGGCGATCGGGCTCGATACGGCGGCCGATCCGCACGTCGCCGCCGCGATGCTGCCGGCCCGCCTCGCCCTGCAAGGCAATCTTGACCCGCTGGCGCTGATCGCGGGCGGGGCGGCGCTCGACGCGGGCGTCGAGGCGGCGCTGGAGGCGTTCGCCGGGCCGCGCGCCCACATCTTCAACTTGGGCCACGGCATCCTGCCGGAGACGCCGATCGCCCACGTCGAGCAGATGCTCGCCCGCATCCGGGCGTGAACAACCAAAACGCCCCGCGGCGGGAGCCGGCGGAGCGCGGAAAATGGCGGCGGGAGGAACCTTCAGGCGGCGCGTTCATCTCCCGGCGGCGGTTCGCGCAGCACGTAGCCGCGGCCCCATACGGTTTCGATATAGTTGCGGCCGCCGCTGGCGGAAGCCAGCTTCTTGCGCAGCTTGCAGATGAAGACGTCGATGATCTTCAGTTCGGGCTCGTCCATTCCGCCGTAGAGATGATTGAGGAACATCTCCTTGGTCAGCGTCGTCCCCTTTCTTAAGGAGAGCAGTTCGAGCATCTGATATTCCTTACCGGTCAGATGCACGCGGGCGCCGTCGACTTCCACGGTCTTCTGGTCGAGATTGACGACGAGATCGGCGGTGACGATGACGGACTGGGCGTGGCCTTTCGAGCGGCGGACGATGGCGTGGATGCGCGCGACCAGTTCGTCCTTGTGGAACGGCTTGGTCAGGTAATCGTCGGCGCCGTGTCCCAGGCCCTTCACCTTGTCCTCGATGCCGGCCATTCCGGACAGGATCAGGATCGGCGTCTTGATCTTGGTGACCCGCAGGGAGCGCAAAACCTCATAGCCGGACATGTCGGGCAGGTTGAGGTCGAGCAGGATGATGTCGTAGTCATAGAGCTTGCCGAGGTCGATGCCTTCCTCGCCAAGGTCGGTGACGTAAACGTTGAAATTCTCCGACTTGAGCATCAGTTCGATGCTCTGCGCCGTAGCGCTGTCGTCCTCAATGAGTAGAACCCGCATGTTCTAGATCCCCGCCATGGATCGCCGCCGCCCGACAGCAACGTCCGTCGCCGACTTTTTC
>JANYIH010000258.1 GCA_025358745.1 Hyphomicrobiales bacterium
CCGCCGCCACGACGCCGCCGAACCCCAGCAGCGTCGCCCCCCATCGCCCAAGCCCGACCCGCTCCTTCAACAGCGGCGCCGACAGCGCGATGACAAACAGCGGCGCGACGAAATAATAGGTGACGAGTTCGGCGAGCTGGAGCGTGCGCGAGGCGCGGTAATAAGCGATCCAGGCGATCAGAATCAGCGCGGAGCGCAGCAGGATCGAGCGCAGATTGGCGGGCACGGCGAGCGCCCGATAATCGGCGCGGCCGAGAAAAGCCAACGACAGCGCGACGATCACCAGCGAGCGGCCGAACAGCACCTCCGGCACCGGCAGATCGACCACCAGCGCCTTGACGATGGCGTCCTGCAGGCTGAAAGCGGCCCAGCTTGCCAAACACAGGGCGCCGCCGACGAGAGCGCGCGGCGCCGTCGTTTCAGACATGCTCGTCTTCGATATGCGCCCGGATGATGGCGTCGAAATCCGTCTCCGCCTTGAACCCGAGCCCCTCCGCTCGCTTGGCGTCGAACTGGCGCGGCCATCCCGCGACGATGCGGCGGATCGTCTCGTCGGGCGCGCGCTGGATCAACGCCACGGCCTTTTCGCCTCCAACCCGGCGCAGAGCTTCAATCTGCTCGGCCACTGTCACCGAGACGCCCGGCATGGTCAGGGCGCGGCGCGCGCCGAGCTGGGAAAGGTCCATGGTCGCGGCGTGCAACAGGAAGCCGATCGCCGAGCGCGGGCTCGCGTGGTGATGACGCACGTCGTCCTCGACCGGCAGCACAGCCGGCTCGCCCTTCAGCGGCTCGCGGATGATGTTGGAGAAGAAGCCCGAGGCCGCCTTGTTGGGCTTGCCGGGCCGCACGCAGATCGTCGGCAGCCGGATTGCGATCCCGTCGAAGAAACCGCGCCGCGAATAATCCGACAGCAGCAGTTCGCAGATCGCCTTCTGCGTTCCATAACTGGTCAGCGGCGTCGTGAAGAACTCGTCGTGGATCTTCTCGGGGAAGGGCGCCCCGAACACGGCCACCGAGGAGGTGAACACCACGCGGGGACGATACGCGCCCCCCGACAAAGCCTGCTGATGGCGCAGCGCCTCAAAGATCATCCGCGTGCCGTCGAGATTGATGCCGTAGCCCTTCTCGAATTCGGCCTCCGCCTCGCCCGAGACGACGGAGGCGAGCAGGAACACCACATCGTGCCGCCCCGCCGCCAGCTTGCCCGGCACATAGAGCGAGGCGATGTCGCAGGCGTCGCTATGAATGGGGAAGGGCGCGGCCGGCGGCGTCGGCGCGACGATGTCGACCGCGTCGAGGCTCGTAATCTTGGCGCCGCCCAGCGCGCCCTCGCGTGCGAGCCGCTCGACGAGTTTGCGCCCGATCATGCCCGCCGCGCCAATCACCAGAACCTTCATGCTTTCCTCCCGAGGCTTTGCGCTAACTAGCCCGCGCCGGCCTCCGGGCGCTACTCCCTCGCGCCGATTTGGCGACCGCAAATCAAACTCATTCGCTCTCCCCGGCCCGCGCCTCCGCGAGAGGTCAGCCGGCGCGAAAGCATCGTCGGGCCGGTGGCGTCAATTTTTGGACGCATTTCGAGGTAAAACGGCCAGTGGAGGAGACCAAGGCAGGGGCGGCGTAACGCAAAGCGTTCAGTTAGGGATCTGTAATGAAAGCTGTTATTTTGGGACTACTCGGCGCGATGACTTTGTCTGGCGCCGCTAGCGCGGACGAATACGGGGTCGCAACCTACTATTTCCATCCGCGATATCCCCACTCCATGATCGCCGCGCACAAACACTTGCCGTTCGGCACGAGGGTGCGCGTTCACGATCTCGACAACGGCCGCCATGTCGATGTCACCATCGTCGACCGCGGCCCGTTCGCGGCGTCCAATCGCATCATCGATCTGTCGACGGTCGCGGCGAACGCGCTTGGCATCCGCAGCGCGGGCATCGCCCATGTCAGGGTCGAGCGGCTCTGATCAGGACGGCCCGCGACGCGCCTCGGCGGCCCCTCGCCAAAGTCGCGGGCCAAGTCCCGCGGCTTTGATTGGCGTCCCGGTTCGCGGCGAATGGACACTCGACCGCGTGTCACGGGTCAAAAATATTGACGGATTGAATGATCGCGACGACGATGAATCCGCCCACCACGATCAAGATCACCCAAATGAACATTTGAATGACAATGGCGCTGGCGCCGAGGACCGCGCCGGCGGCGGCGGGGCGCCATGGCTCCTTGCGCGCCAATCCGGCGGCGCCGGCGATCACCGCGAGCCCCGCGAAGACCGAAGCGGCCAACTTCGCGGCGCGATCGATGTTCCAGGGCGCCGCCACGGGCGCGGGTTGGGGCTGATCGTGCAACTGGCGTTTGGCCGCCTGGCGCATCTCGGCGGCGAATTGGCCGACGGTGACGCTGGCGCGCTGTTGCGGCGCCAACGGTCCGGCCCAGAAATGCGCGAGGACGATCAGGAGCGCTATCGCGCCGGCCGCAAAACTCACGAGACCCGCAGCGGACGGCGGCGCGGAAGCAATTGCCATGGGGTTGCTCCAAGTTTGTGCGGCGTTGTGACAGCCCGACGGCGCGAGCGGCGTGGTTGCAGCGTTCGCCTGCGCGGTACGTGCGGACGCCCCTTACGGTCTGCCCGCTCAGAGCCGGCGGATCGAGAAGATCTCGCCGCCGCCGCTCGCCGCGATGCGCGCCCGAGCCTCGTCGAGCGGCTCGCAGACCACAGCCATGTGATAGCCATTGGCGTGCAGCAGCGTCTCGGCGTCGCGCATCACGCCGACATGGCCCTTCCAGAATACGAGATCGCCGCGCCGCAGTTGCGCCTCTACGGGCGCGCCGAGCTTCTCCAGCATGTCGCTGTCGCGCGGCGCGGCCACGCCCGCCGCCGTCAAGGCCGCCTGCGTCAGGCCCGAGCAATCGATCCCCTGCGACGTGCGGCCGCCCCAGAGATAGGGCGCGTGCAGGAATTTTTCGGCGACTGCGACGAAGTCCGCCTCGACGCTTTCGACCGTCGCGAGATGGCGCGCCCAGAACCGGCGGCCCTTCGGATCGACCCGGAAATCGCCATCCTCGGCCGCGATGACGACGCGCGCGCCGAGCGGCAGCGCGAACCGATGCGGCAGCTTGATGCTGGAGCCGGGGTAGGCGTGCGTGCGCAGGGCGGCGACCCGGTGCGTCGGCGCCGTCGCCTCGCCGAGCGCATCGACTTTGAGATAACCGACGTAGTCGTCGCGCGCGAGTTGCACCCAGGCGAAGCCGTCGCGCTCGTCGTAGACCGTCGCCGCCTCGCCGTAGAGCGCCTGCGTCTCCCACGGCGCGGCGGGGTCGGGGCGACGCAGCAACGCCGCGCTCGGCGCGATGATCGCGGCGGCGCGGCCTTCGACGAAACGCTCGGCTGGCGCCGACCCGCGCAGATGCGCGGCGGCGAGATCGGGGCGGGCGGGGGTCAGGCGGGGATCGGACATCGGGGCCTCTATCGTCGCTTGGTGGGTTAACAAACCCTCAACTCCGGCGCTATGATAGACAAATGAGCGTCAACGTCCCCGTCCGCGAACTCGTCGAAAACGTGCAGGCGCCGTTCGAGCGCGCCCGCGCGATGCCGCCCGGCGTCTATACCAGCGAGGATTTCCTGAAGGCTGAGCTTGAAAGCGTGTTCGCGCGCGACTGGGTCTGCGTCGGCCGCGCCAGCGCGTTGAAAGCGCCCGGCGATTACATCGCCTATGACCTCGCCGGGCAGCCGATCCTGCCGATCGAAGGGGCCGTCTTCCGCCAGGGCGTTTCG
>JANYIH010000249.1 GCA_025358745.1 Hyphomicrobiales bacterium
GATCGTCGGCTTGCTGGGCGACAACGGCGCGGGAAAATCGACGCTGATAAAGGTGCTCTCCGGCGCGGTGCGAGCCAGCAGCGGAGACATCTATGTACGCGGCCAGCGCGTCGACATCCGCAGCACGCGCGACGCGATAGCTCAGGGCATAGTGACGATTTATCAGGACTCCGCACTGGTCGCGCAATTGTCGATTGCACGCAATTTGTTTCTTGGTCGAGAACCGCTCAGGGGTCCCCGATTTCTCAACCGCTTGGATCACGAAAAGATGGAGCGAGTGGCGGGCGAGCTTCTGAGAAAAGTCGGGATCGGCAAGGCGATTCCTGCGTCTACTCCCATCTCCTCGCTATCAGGGGGCGAACGTCAGGCGGTGGCGATTGCCCGAGCGATGCATTTTGACAGCGAACTCATCATCCTCGACGAGCCGACCAACAACCTCGGCGTCGCAGAGACGCAGGGCGTGCTGAGGTTTGTTCGCAATGCCCGCGAATTGGGACATTCTTGCGTCTTCATCGCCCACAATATCCATCATGTATTCCAGGTCGTGGATCGCATTGTTGTGATGCGCCGCGGCGCGATCGTCGCGGACGATATCGATCCGAAGGCAACGACGGTCGCGGGGGTCGAGAACGTGATCACCGGCGAACTGGCGGCGCTGCCAAACTGACTGTCGGACGCGACCCGCAGTAAGATAGTGTTGGGCTGATCGCGCAAATTGACGCCGATGATCAACGGCGCTTCGCCGAGTTGGCGAACACGACGGGCCGACCTCGCGGATCGACGCCCGTCGTGAGCGAAAAAGGCAAGCGTCCATTACAGTTCGCGCGGGTTCAAGCGGTCGCCCGACGCCGCAGGCTACATTCGTCCCGCTTGGATAGTCGCGCGGCCTTGGCCGGCAAGCGAGACTTCGCCGATGGTGTGGTTGGCGACGCGAAACACCCGCGTGGCGCGTCTCACCAATGCCGGCCGGCGCGCGACCACGATGCGGGTGATCGGCAAGCTCTCGACGAGATCCGCAATCGCATCTTCCGTCGCCTCGTCCAGATTCGCGGTTCCTTCGTCGAAGAAGAGCACGCGCGGTTGACGACAGAGCGCGCGCGCCAGCAGCACTCGCTGACGCTGGCCGCCCGAAAGAGTCGAGCCCATGTCGCCGACCAGCCCGAGATATTGCATCGGTGAGCGCATGATGTCCGCGTGCACCCGCGCGGCCATGGCGGAGGCATAGACTCGCGTCATATCGATATCCGGATCGAAGAACGCGACGTTGTCGGCGATCGTGCCAGACAGCAACGGGTCGTCCTGCGCGACGACGCCGACGTGACTGCGCCTGGCCCGCCACGACTCGGGGTTCGCTCGGGCGCCGTCGAGTTCGATCGATCCCGAGACCGGCTCGTATAGCCCCAGCAGCAGCTTCATCAGGGAGGATTTGCCGCCGCCTGACGGGCCCGTGATGGCGACGAATTCGCCGGGCTTGACCTCGAAGTCGACGCCCTGAAGCACGAACGGGTCAGCGGCGCCGTAGCGGAACGACAGGTCGCGCAGCGATATGCCGCCCTTCACCTCGAACATCTGCGCGTTCGAAGCGTCCGGTTCGGCGACCGTGGTGACAATGTCGCTGAGCCGATCGAGGTGCAGGCCCATCAGGCGGAACTGCAACAGTTGATTGATGAAGCCGATGGCTCGGTCGTTGAAGGTTTGTCGGAACGATTGGAACGCCATCAGCATGCCGATTGAGAAGCCGCCGCCGCCTAGAATCTGTCGGGCGCCGAAATTGAGGAGAATGACGTAGGAGAGTCCAGTCAGCAGGTTTTGCACGAGCGTTGTCGATAATTGGAACTTGCCGACCGAGACGCCGGCGTTGACCACGTCGACATAAAGATTGCGCCATGCGCCCTCGCGTTCGGTCTCGCGTCCCATAAGCTTGAGCGTGGTCGCGGCGGGGATGATCTCCATCAGATGCGACTGCTCCCGGGCGTGGGCGAGAATCTCCTCCTCCATTCGCCGTCGCATGCCTGGATAGAGCGCGAAGACCAGCCCGAGGTGCAGCAGCGTCGCCGCGACGACGATTGACGCCATCGGAGCCGAATAGAAAACAGCACGCCAGCGGCAATGAACGCCATCAACCCGTCGACCAGAGCGCCCACTAGCCCGCGAGTGATGGCGTCCTGAATGGGCTGCACCGCGCCGATGCGCGAGAAAATATCGCCGACATGTCGCTTCTCGAAGAAATCGGCGGGCAGGCGCATCAAATGTCGAACGAGATTGCCGACGATCTGAAAGCTCAGCAGATGGCCAAGAACGTTGAGCGACCAAGCGCGCAGCGCCTCGAGCGCCGCTTGCACGACAACCAGGGCGCCGAATGCCAACGCGAGCACGATCAGGAGGTCGCGGTCATCATGGTAGACCGCTTCGTCGACGACAAGCTGGACCTGGAATGGCGCGACGAAGGCGGCAATCTGCGCGAGCGCCGAAAGCGCGATCACTTGCACAATCGCACTCGTCAATCCGGTCATTCGCGACCACAGGCTCGACAGCCGCATCGACGCCCTGGCCTCGACCGGCCGCATTCCCGCCGCGGGCGTGAGTTCAAGCACGACGCCGGTGAAATGCTTGGAAAGCTCGGCCAGAGACAGGGCGCGCACGCCGGCTGCCGGGTCGTGGATGACGGCCGATCCGGCTCGGACCGAGCTTAGCACCACGAAATGGTTGATGTCCCAATGCAGTATGGCGGGCGTCCGCACCTTCGGCAGCGCGCTCACCTCGACCCGCAGCGCGCGGGTCGAAAAGCCTATCTCGTCGGCCAGCCCCATCAGGGCGCGCAGCGACATCCCGCTGAGCGACATCGCGAACCGCTGGCGCAGCGCGTTGAGGTCGACGTCGTGCCCGTGGAAGCGTGACACCATGGTCATGCAGGCAAGGCCGCATTCCGGCGCCTCGCTCGCCAGAACGAGGGGCAATCTCGCGCGATGCGAGAAGTTGAGTTGATTGGGAAGGTTCATGAGCGTTCCGCCACGGCGAAGAGAGGGTCGAGCAGCCACTTGATCAGCGAGCGCCGGTCGAAAACGATATCGGCTGACAGCAGCAGGCCGGGTTGCAGGGGGATGCGCTCGCCGTAGGTGCGAATTTCGTCGCTCGACAGGCGAACGCGCACCCGGAACACCGGCTCGTGAATATCGACGCCCGGAATGGACAGATCGCTCGGGTCCAGGATCGTGCTGGAGACGCTCTTAATCTCGCCCTTCAGCACGCCAAATCTTTCGTGCGGATAGGCCTTCAGCATGAGATGCGCCTGCTGCCCACTGCGAATGAAACCCGCGGCCCGCGACGGCGCCAGGAGTTCGCCTTCCAGCACGGCGCCTGTGGGAACGATCACCGCGATGGTTGCCCCGGGCGGGACTGGCTGGCCGACGACGATGGGCAAGGCGGCGACGCGCCCGTCGACCGGGGAAACGGCGACCTGCACGCGGCGCGATTCCGCGTCGATCAGGCGCTGCTGAAGCGCCGCCCGCGCCGCCCAGGCCTCGGCGGCGGCAACCTCCTTTTCGATTCGGATCGTCGACATACGCGCCTCGATGCCGGACAGGTCGCTCTCGGAGGCGGCTATCTGCCGCCGCAGGGATTGCAAATCCTGCATCGAAGCCAGAGCCGCCGAGCGGCGCGCGTCCCGCTCGCGCAATAGCAGAAGCCCTTTGGCCGCGATCTCGACGGCGCGCGCGGCTTCAACCTGCGCGATCTCGACGCGTTGGGTCTGCAATTCCGCCTGGTTTCGCAACTGGTCGAGTTCGAGACGACGATTTTTCGCCTTCTCTCCGTCCTGCGCCGACTCCGCCTCCAGGCGTTCGATCTGAATCCGCGCATTGGCGGCCGCCGCGTCGGCTTCCGCTCGCAGCTGGGCGAGCATGTTGTCGCCGGCGTCGCCGCTTTCCGTCACAGTGCTGACTTGAATTTCGGCGAGGCGCGCGCCCTTTTTGACTTCGTCGCCCTCTTTCACTGAAAGGGCGCGGATGAAACCGGCCGAGGGGACCGTGGCGCGGATCAGCCCCAGGTCGGGAACCAGCCATCCCATCACGGCCGCCTTGCGCGCGTAGGTCGCGAGAGAGGCGAAAATCAAGGCGGTGACGAGGATGCCGCCGAAGAATGAGCCGAGGATTCGCGCCGACATCGGCATTGCAAGCATCACCGAGCCCGAAAGTCGCCGCGCGGCGTGCTGAAAGGCCTCCCTTCTGAATAAATCGTTCATGAGGTCCACCCAAGCTTTGACCCGCCCGCGACCGCCGCGTCTTAAAGACCGGTCGAATATCGCCCGGAGGCGAGGTCGCGCTGTTCCCTGAGAAGCAGTTGGACGCTGCGCCTGGCGAGGGCGAGCCGGCCTGAACGCGAAAAGGAATTCGGCGCTCGAGGCCGCTGGCCATTCGCGCCAAGGCGGTTTATCGGCATAGGACTACGCTTGCTCGAAGGATGGCATGAACTACGATCTCGTTCTCCGTAACGGCCGGGTGATTGATCCCTCGCAAGGGATCGACCGGGTCGTCGATGTCGCTTTCGCGGACGGGCGCGTCGCCGCTATCGGCGAGCGGCTCGAGGCGGGCGCCGCCGAGGTGCGCGACGTTTCCGGGCGTATCGTCACGCCGGGCCTGATCGATCTTCACACGCATGTCTATTGGGGCGGCACCTCGCTCGGGGTCGACGCGGAGGCCTATGCGCGGCGTAGCGCGGTGACGACCTGCGTAGACACCGGCAGCGCCGGACCCGGCAATTTCGCCGGCTTCCGCCGTCACGTGATCGAACGCAGCGCGGTGCGGATCCTACCCTATCTCCACGTGTCATTCGCCGGCATCTACGGCTTTTCCAACCGTGTCATGGTTGGCGAAGGCCATGACATTCGCCTGCTCGCCGCGCGCGATTGCCTTGACGTGGTCGAAGCCAACCGCGATCTCATCGTCGGCATCAAAGTGCGGCTCGGCCGCAATGCGAGCGGCGCGGCGGGAATCGTGCCGCTCGATGTCGCCGAACAGGTCGCCGACCAGACCAACCTGCCGCTCATGGTCCACATCGACGAGCCGCCGCCTTCCTATGAAGCGGTGTTGGAGCGGCTGCGGCCGGGCGATGTGCTGACGCACGCGTTCCGCCCGTTCCCCAATGCGCCGGTCGACGGGCGCGGCAAAGTGAAGCCCGCCGTGCTCGCCGCGCGGCAACGCGGCGTCTTGTTCGACATCGGGCACGGGATGGGATCGTTCAGTTGGAAAACCGCGCGCGCCATGATGGGGGAGGGCTTTGCGCCGGATACGATCTCCTCCGACGTTCACGCGCTCTGCATCAACGGTCCCGCCTTTGATCAGGTGACGACGCTGTCCAAATTCCTCGTGCTGGGGATGCGGCTCAGCGACGTGATCGCCGCCTCGACCGTCAACGCCGCGGCGGCGCTGAAGCGTCCGGACCTCGGCTCGCTGAAACCCGGAAGCATTGGCGACGCCAGCATATTGTCGCTGGACGAAGGGCGATTTCCGCTTGAGGACGTGCTCGGCGAAGTCGTCACGGCCGGCGAGCGCCTGAATGCGCGCGGCGTCGTGATCGCCGGCCGCTGGTGGCCTCCCGAAGACAAGGCGGCGTTGCGCTAGCCCGCAATCACTTCGCGCACGAAGCGCAGATTTCCGGCGGTCAACCCGGCGTCCACGGGAAGAACCGCGCCGGTGATCCCTGATGCGGCGTCGCTCGCCAGGAACAGCGCCGCGCGCGCCACTTCCTTAGGCACGACCAGACGGCCCAGCGGATAGTGCGGCGTCGTTTTGGCCAGAAGATCGGGCGTCCGTGTGAGGCGATGCTCCCAGGCGCCCGTGAACTGCGCCGGTACCCAACATTGGATGGGTTGACCGACATATTGCTTGGCCGACATTGTCAACGACATGATCACCTGTGCATACCATTGTGGTCTCATCAACCGCACACTCGACTATCACAAACCAGGATCGTGGGTGTGTAGTAATAGTTGAGTCGATCGATTGAATCATCGTCGAATCGCGGCTTGAGACCTTGTAGAAATTTGTCGAGGAATAGCATTTTTCCGCGCAGCGGTGCTCACGGCACCTGGGTGTGTTTTAAAACAACTAAAACGAGAATTTAAAAAATATTGGTCACCGAAGACAGTTGTCAACAGTTTTATCGATAACATATACATAAATTTTGGTCCATTTATTCATAAAGAAATTTTCAATAAATAACAGAAATCGAGTAAAAAATAA
>JANYIH010000038.1 GCA_025358745.1 Hyphomicrobiales bacterium
TGCGCGCGCAGCGTCTTCAGCAGCGAGGCGGCGTAGCGCACGTTGCGTTCGGGATCGAACATGTCGTCGAGCGAGCGGAAATGCGCGGAATGGTAGTGGTGGTTGATCTGCATGCAGCCGATGTCGATGAATTTCGCGCCCGCCTTGTCGGCGCTGGAATAGGCGGCGAGCGCCTGCGCCAGCGTGTCGGAATGCACGGAGCGGCCGTCGACGTTGAGTTCGTAGGGGCCGAGCACGCCCTTGCGGCCGGTCTCGGTCAGCCCGACGGAATAGAGGATGTCGAGGGGCACCCCGCTTTCGCGCGCGGCGGCCGTCATCGCCCGCTCGCAGATCGGCGTCGCGCCGGCGTCTGCGCTAGACCAGGAGATCGCTGAAAGCGCCGCCGCCGCCGCGACGAGGCGGATCGCCCTGGCGAGAGCCGGAATGTTCGGACGGGTTGTCGGAATCGGGCTCGTTTGAGGAAGCATGGGCGGGAACTGTCTCCAGGGCCGAAGCCGAAGGCGCCTGACGCTGGATGACGAGATTCTCCAGCGACTGGTCGCCGTTGAGTATGCGGGCGGCGATCAACGAGCGGTCGCCCTCGATAGCGGCCAGCGTCTGCGGATTGGCGACGTCGATCGTCACCGACAGCTTGCCACCGGCGAGCCGCAACGTGAGCGTCATCTGGCCGAGGTCGGCGGGATCGAGCGCGATATTGAGCTCCTTCACCGCCTGCGCCGCCTTGGCCTGCACGGCGGGTGCAGTGGAACCGGTTGCAGAGGGCGCGTCGGCGGCTGGAGCTGCGAGCGTGCTCGCCTGTTCGGCGATGAAAGCCGGCAATTGCGCCAAGGGGAGGCTCAGCGCCGGCGCGGCGCCGGCGTCCGCCGATGCGGCGGCGGTCGTGACGCCGGCGGCGCCTGAAGCGCCGGCGGTCTCGTCCTTGCGCGGCGCGATGTCGGCGGACGCCGCGCTCGGGGATACGACGGTAACCGCGCCGGCGAACGCGACCGGCGGCGGCGCGCCCGTGTGGCTCGACGGCGTGGGCGAGGCATGCGTCGACGCGCGCGCCTGGACGTCGGCGCGGGGCGAGGGGTTTGCCCTGGCGCGGGCGGCCAGGTTTGGCGCGAACGTTTCGAGCGTAGCCGCCTGCGCGGAGGAGGCGAGGGCGGGGAGCGCCGGCGCATTCGTGAGGGCTGCGTCGGGCGCGGCGCCGACGTTGACGCCGGTGGCATTGGCGGGCGCGGCGGCGCCAAGGGGATGCCACGCGGAATCGATCCCAAGCGTGGTCGGTCCTACCCGCACCGGCGTCGCGCCCGCTGCGGCAAGGTGGGTTTTCATCTGGAAATCGCTGAGGCCGAGCGTGGGATCGGCTTGCAATAGCGCCTTCAGCGGCGTCTTGCCGCCGCCGTCCCAGGCTGCGCCGGCGGCCGATCCGTCTAGCGCGCCGGCGACGGTGGCGAGCGCGCAATTCAGCGTCGAGGCGTTGCCTCTCGCATTCGCCGCGGCGGGCGTCGCGGCGGCGGTCGAGGGCCGACCCGACATCGGCGCGGGCGGCGCGTGCGCGTCCGGCGGCTGCGGCGCGCCAAACCCCACGAGCGCTGCTTCAAGCGATTGCAAAGCGCTCAAGGTCGAGGTCGTCGCCTCTGCGGCCGGAGCGCCGTCGGCGACTTTCGCGTCGCCTTTCGACTTCGCGGCGCCCCCGGAAAGGCTTGCGTCCACGGTCGCCTTCGGGTCGGCCATTTTGCCGAGCAGGGCGGCGAATCCCGTATCGGCTTGCGCGGCCGGGGGCGCGCTGGCGGAGGGCGTGGCGGCGGCGGCCGCGAGGCCGACGCGAAGGGCGAGCGCGCTCATGGTTTTGCATCCTTTCCTCCCAGCGCCTCCGCAGCGGCGAGCGCGGCGGCGGCGTTGCGGATGGTGACGGCGGCGGGATCGGAATCCTGTGGCAGATCGGGCGAGCGCGCGGCCGCCGCCAGGGCTTCGCGCCAGGTGTCCGCGTAATCCGCGAGCGAGGGCATTTCGTAGAGGCGCGCCTCGACATAGCCCGCAGCGGACATCAACTTGCGGTCGGCCGGGCCGAGTTTATCCTGCGCGATCGCGGCGAATGCGGCTTTGGCTTCCGCCGAAGGCATGCGGGCGAAGCGGGAGGCGACATCGTAGAGCCGGCCGCGCGCCTCGTCGTCCGAACCCGGCGTCGCCGTTTTCAGGGCCTGCGCGGCCGCCTGCGAGGCGACGTCAAAGCGCCCGAGCAACACCGAGGCGCGCGCGACGGCGAGCAGAAAGGAACGCGCCTGCTCGGGCTGAGAGAGCGCCAGTAGCGCCGTGAATTTCGCGAGATCCGTGAGATTGGCGCACAGGTCGTAACGCACCGCCGTCGTCGACAGGCCGCGCACGAAATTGTCGGCGTAGATCGATTTGCCGTAGCGCTCGACATATTGGCGCGAGAGAAAGGCGACGCGATCGGAATCGCGCAGGTCGCCGACCAGCAGAATCTCGCGCCGCAGCGCCGCCTCCTCGATCAGCGTGCCGGGCGCGAGCAAACGCGCGAGGTCGAGCAGGTCGATCGCTTTGCGCGCGTCCTTCGCCGTGACCAGCACGGATTGCGCATAGGCGAGCTGGCTGCCCAGGCGCAGGCTTTCCTCGCGCGGATTATACGTGAGCATCGCATCCGCGTCGGACTGCCGGCCGGCGGCGTAGCCGGCCGCGCCGCGCAGCAAATCGCGCTCGATCGCCGGGAAATCGCCGCGTTCGGCGATTTTGGCGATGTTTTTCGGCATGCCGCCGCTGAGGAGATAGACGATGACGGCGTCGCGTTCCGCTTTGACCTTGAAGGCGTCGGCGCCGGCGCCGGCGACCGCCGCGCCGATCGCTTTCATGCGATCGCGCTGTTCGTCATAGGCGGCCTTTTCGCCTTTGGCCATGCGCGCCTGAATGCGCTGCACGTCGAGCATCATGTCCGAGAAGGGCGTCGCGGGGCCGACGATTGGCGACACCGGCGGCGCCTCCTTGCCGTGCTCGCCAGCGAGTGCGGGTCCGACGACGACGAGCGCCAGAACGAGAAAGCAGGTTCTCACGATTTCGGGTCCTCGATGAGTATTTCCAGCCGGCGATTGACGGCGGCGAGCGGATGGCCG
>JANYIH010000066.1 GCA_025358745.1 Hyphomicrobiales bacterium
GCGATCTCGACCATCTGCCGGTTCGCCACGGAGAGGTCGCGCACCTCGACTTCGGGGTCGATGTCGATTTCGAGCCGGTCAAACAACGCCTGCGTGCGCCGCCGCATCTCGCGATGATTGATGATTCCCAGCGCGTTGATCGGCTCCCAACGCAGCCAGATGTTCTCCGACACCGTCATGAAAGCCATCAGGTTCAACTCCTGATGAATCATCGCAATGCCGTAGCGCAACGCGTCCAGCGGCGAGGTCAGCTTGATCTCCCGACCTTTGAGTTTGAACGAGCCGGAATCGGGCGTGTAGATGCCGGCGATGATCTTCATCAGCGTCGATTTGCCGGCGCCGTTCTCGCCCATCAGCGCGTGAACATGGCCGCGCTTGAGCCTGAACTGCACGTCGTCCAGCGCCAACACGCCGGGGAAGGCTTTGCGGACATTTGTGACCTCCAGCAAATATTCTGCGCCCAGGACCGCACCGCTTTCGCGCACGATCTCCGCGGTCGTCGGACTGAGGCTGCCCATGGCGCGAATTCCCAGAGGTCTCTAGCCCCGGGGAATGGCCCCCGGGGCGATCGTCATAAGCTCAGTTCTTCTTCATGAAGTTGGCCATGTTCTCGGGCGTCACGAGCTGGAACGGAATGTAGACCTTGGTTTCCACCTTCTTGCCCGCCGCCAACGCCAGCGCGGCGTCGACCGCGCCCTTGCCCTGACCGGCCGCGTCCTGGAACACGGTGACTTTGAGGTCGCCCGCCTTCATCGAGGCCAACGCGTCCTGCGTGGCGTCGACGCCGCCGACGATCGCCTTCTTGGTGTCGACGCCGGCCGCCTTCAGCGCCTGGATCGCGCCAATCGCCATTTCGTCGTTGTTGGCGACGATGGCGTCGAACTTCAGGCCCTTCGACAACCAGTTGGTCATCAGATTCTGCGCCTTGGTGCGATCCCACACCGCCGTCTGTTCGGCGATGATCTTGATGCCGGTGCAGGGCTCCTTGGCGATCACGTCGTGGACGTCGGCGGTGCGCTGCACAGCGGCCTGGTTGGAGAGTTCTCCCTGCATGACGAGGATATTGCCCTTGCCGCCGAGCAGCTTGCAGATCTGCTGCGTCTCAAGCGTGCCGGAGTCTTTTTCGTTGGAGGCGACGAAGGCGGCCTTAGGCCCGAGCTTGTCGACGTCGACCGGCTGGCGGTTGACATAAACCAGCGGCACGCCGGCTTCCTCGGCGAGCTTGGTCATGCGCTCGGTCGCCGAGGTGTCGACCGGGTTGACGATGATCGCATCGACCTTGTTGGCGATGAAATTCTGGATCTGGCTGAGCTGCTTGGAGACGTCGTCCTTGGCGTCCTCGATTTGCAGCGTCACGCCCGACTGGCTCTTGGCGTATTCGCTCATGCCGTTGCGAAGAACCGTGAGAAAATTGTCGTCGAACTTGTCCATGGAGACGCCGATCTTGGCGGCGAGTGCCGGGCTCGACAAAATCGCCGCGGCCGCGAGCGCGATAAGCATGCGTTTCATGATCTCGATTCCTCCCACGAGCGACGGATTTTTCCGTCGATATGTCTGACGCCAGGAGTTTTTCTGCGCGCGTCCTCGGCTGAACGCCGAGCGCGCGGCTCCGGACGGTCCGAATGTAACACGCGTTCCAAGACGGATCAATAATAGAATGAAAATTCTAAATCACTTCGCGCCGGGCTAAAGGAGCCGCTTCAGGTTGACGCCGGGGTCAGCCAGCGCCGCCGCCGACTGGCTCGCGCGCCGCCCGATCAACCGCTCGGCCAGCTTGATCTCCTTGCCGATCCGTTCGATGGTCCCCAGTCCTGCCGCCGCGACCAGCCGCCCGTCGCGGTCAAGGTGGAACAACAGCGTCGCCCCGTCGCCGAGTTCGCGCGCGACAATCGCTTCGCCCGCCTCGACCAGGCCGACGATCTGCAACGTCAGATCATATTGATCCGACCAGAACCACGGAAGCGCGGCATAGGCGTCGTCGCCGCCGAGCAGAGTCTGGGCGGCATGCGCGCCGGAAGCGAAGGCATGGCGCCACGCCTCGAGCCGCATCCGCCGGCCGGGATAGAGCGGATGCGGAAAATTGGCGCAATCGCCGACCGCGAGAATGTCGGGATCGCTGGTTCGCAACTGGGCGTCGACGAGGATTCCATTCTCGACCGCCAGCCCCGCCGCCACAGCCAATTCGGTGCGCGGCAGAGCGCCGATCCCCCCCACCACCAGATCGGCCTCGCGGCTTCCCAGACTCGAATGGACCACGAAGCCGCGTCCCCGCGGGTCGATGCGCTCGATCCGGACCCCCTTGGCGATCTCGACGCCTTCCCGCACATGCCGCGCTTCCACAGCGCTGGCGAGAATTTCCGGCGTCGAGCGGCGCAGCAGCCGCGTGTCCGCCTCCAGCACCGTCACTTCGCGCCGCAGCGTCCGCGCCGCCGCCGCCAGTTCCAGCCCGATCAACCCGCCGCCGATCACGATCACGCGCTCGGCGGCGCGGATGCGCTCGCGCAATCGTTGCGCGTCCTCGAAACTGCGCAGCGTAAGCGCGTGCTCTCCTCCGGGCAGATTCAAGCTTCGCGCGCGCGCGCCGGTCGCCAGGATCAGCGCGTCATAGCCGAGGCGCCGCCCGTCGGAGAGCGCCAAAGTCCGCTCTGCGCGCTCGATCGCGGCCACAGCGACGTCAGTCATGCGCTCGATGTCGAGTTCGCCGAGCCGGTCGCCGCCGCTGATCGTGGTCGGCCGCGGCTCGTCAGGCTCGACGATCGCCGCCTTCGAGAGCGGCGGGCGCTCGTAGGGCGCGTGGACCTCCTCGCCAATCAGGGCGAGACGGCCGGTATAGCCGCCATCGCGCAGGGCGATCGCTGCTCGCCCTCCGGCTTCGCCCGCGCCGACGATGACGATATTGTTCACGCCCCGCTCCCTAGATTTCGATCAGCACCCGGTCGCCCTGCACGCGCACGGGATAGGTGGCCAGATTGACGCAAACCGGCGCGCCCTTGGCGACGCCGGTCTTATAGTTGAAACGGCCGTTGTGCTTGGGGCATTCGATGATGTCGTCCATCACCAGCCCTCCCGCGAGATGGATTTTTTCGTGCGTGCAAAGGCCGTCGGTGGCGAAGAATTCGCCGTCGGGGCTGCGGTAGATCGCGTAGGTTTTGCCACCGTGATCGAACCGCATCACGTCCTCCGCGTCGATGTCGTCCTTCGCGCAGGCGTCGATCCATTCCGCCATCTCTGGGTCCTCTCCTATCTCAGCGCTATGCTTCTACCGAAACGCTCAAGATGCGCAAGCCAAAGCCTCAAAAAGGCTTGTAATGGGGAAGCAAATGATGCAAAATGAGGCGAGGAAGCCTTATGCCCCGCATCGCAATAGTCGACATCATGCGCGAGACCGGTCTCTCGCGCGCCACCGTGGACCGCGCCCTCAATGCGCGCGGCAAGGTTCACGCCCGCACCCGCGCGCTGGTGCAGGAGACGCTGCAACGGTTGGCGCGGCCGCAGACCGCTGCCGCCAGTCCCGCCGCCGATATCCTGCTGCGCATCGGCCAGGGTTTGATGCTGCAATTGCGCGGCGCCTGGGAGCGGGCTCGGCCGGAGGGAAGATTTCTCGACCTTCGTCGCGCCGACGAGGCGACCGTGTTGGCGGCGATCGAGGCCCATTGCGCCGATCTCTCCCGCCCGCTCATCGTCACCGCCAAGAACACCGATCCCGTCGTGGCGCGGCTCGCGGAGGCACGACGTGCGGGCAAGCGGGTGATCGCCTTCCTCTCCGACATCAACCCCGCCGCGCGCGACGCCTTCGTCGGTATCGACAATCGCGCCGCCGGGCAAACCGCCGCGTTTCTGATCGGGCGGGCGCTCGGCGATGGGCCGACTTCGGTCGGCGTGGTCGTCGGCAACGCGGCGTTTCGCGGCCACGAGGACCGCGAGATCGGCTTCCGCACTACGCTGCGCGCGCAATTCCCCAAAATCGCGCTGGCGGGCGAGGCGTTCGGCGAGGACGATTCGGATCTCACGCGGGAGGCGGTGACGCGGCTGATGCGCGATCAGCCCAAGCTCGGCGCGATCTACAATGTCGGGGGCGGCAATCGCGGTCTCGTCGAGGCGCTGCGGGCCGCCGGCCGCGGCGACGACTTGCTTGTCGTCGCGCATGAGACCAACGCCGTGACCACGCCGCTGTTGCGCGACAAAAGCATCGCCTATGCGCTGGCCTCCGATCCCGCCGTTCTGCTCGCCGAGGCGCTGCGCGTCGCCGCCGATCCCAGCGCCAGCGCCGAAGGTCTCGACTTTGGCGTCTACACGCGCTTCAATCTGCCGTCCTTTGCGTCGTAATTATAGCGACAGCATCAGGGGGAGCGGGCATATGACTGTCGCCGGCAATGGGCGCGCGCTGCGATGGAATTGCTTGGCGTGTTTATTCGGGTGGATCGTTCCGCCCTCGGGCTTAGCGGGGACGCCTGAGCGGGACAAGGCGTGGGATGCGCTCGTCGCGCAGGCCGTGGCGCACGGCGGCGTCGAGACCAGGCTCGACCAAAGCGCCAGCTACGTCTTCAAGCGGCCCGACGGGTCGTTCGTCACTTTCACTCATATACTCAAGGGCCAAAAGCGCGCCGTATGTCTCATCACCGAGACTCAAAGCGCCACAGCCTGCCTCGATTGGGACAATGGTAAATTGACCTTGGGCGATCGCAAGGACGCCGCCTCGCCGTGGCGATTCCGCGCCAAACAATCACTCGACGCCTTCGAGGCTGAGCAGCCGGGTTTCTTCCAGCAATTGTTGTCGACGATCGAACGGTTGGCGCTATCGGGGGGAAAGTCGCGCAAGTCAGGAGCCGGCGGTTATTGGCGTTACTCCAACAGCGGCAACATGTACTGGGTCAGTCGCAATTAGCCGACTTGCCCCGTCGCGCGCGCTTCGTTAGCTCCGTGTCATGGCAAGATCGCTGATCGTGCTCAAAATCGGCGGCGCGCAGGCGCGCGGGGGTCCGCTGCGCGAATGGCTCGACGCGATCTCGCGCCATGCCGGGCGCATCGTCGTCGTCCCCGGCGGCGGGCCGTTCGCCGATGTCGTGCGCGCGATGCAAGGTCAGATCGGCTTCGACGAAGCGGCCGCGCATGAAATGGCGATGCTGGGCATGAGCCAGTTCGGCCGCGCTTTGCAAAGTTTGCGCCCCGGCTTCGAGCGGGCTGATTCGCGGGCCTCGCTGCGCGACGCGCTGGCGCGCGGCCAAACCCCGATCTGGTCGCCCGCGCCGATGGCGCTCGCGGCCGGGTTGCCGGCGAGCTGGGACATCACCTCCGACAGCCTCGCCGCCTGGCTCGCGGGCGAATTGGGGGCCGACAGGCTGATCCTGGTCAAACACGGCGCGCCGGGCTCGGCCGCTGCGCTTGCCGCAATCGGCGTGGTCGATCCGGCTTTTCCCGCTTATATCGCCGCCGCCCGCGTGCGCGCCTTTCTCGCCGCGCCCGAACAGGCCGCGCGGCTGAGCGATGGCCTCGACGGTTCAGGGTTCCCCGAGATAGGTCTTGAGCCATGACCAAACTGACGATTCCGCGCTGGGCCTGGGCGATCACCGGCTCCGGCCACTACATCAAGGAGACCTTCGCGCTGTTGCGCGAACTGGAGAACCTCGATCTCTTCCTCAGCAAGGCGGCGGGCGAAGTGCTGCGGATGTACAAACAGGAGCTCAACCTGCCCAAATCGGTGCGCGTGTTTCAGGACAAGACCGCGAGCGCCGCGCCGATCGGGCAATTCTATTACGGCGTCTATCACACCGCCGTGGTCGGGCCGGCGACCTCCAATGCGGTGGCGAAATTCGTCTATGGCTTGTCCGACGATCTCGTCAGCAACGTGTTCGCCCACGCCGGCAAGACCCGCGTGCCGATCCTGGTGTTCGCCTGCGACACCGCGCCCGAACTGCTGACCGAGGCGCCCAAGAGCATGGTGAAGGTCTATCCCCGCCCGATCGACCTCGAAAACCGCGAGAAACTCGGCCGCTTCGCCGGCGTCACCGCGGTAGATTCCCCTGCCGAACTGGCCGAAGCCATCGCGCGGCGGCGGGCGGAACTCAGGCCATGACGGTTATGTTCGTCACCGGCCGGCTGGCGCGGCCCCGGCTGGAGGCCGTGCTGGCGGCGATGGCGCCGGCCTTTCCCTATGAAATCTTCGACATCGGCGTCAAAGTCGCGGCATTGATGACCGAGCCGATCCTCATCAACCGGCTGCCGCGACCGCTTCCAGCCAGCCGCGTCATCCTGCCCGGCCGCTGCCGCGCCGATCTCGAACGGCTCTCTGCGGCGTTCGGGACGCAGTTCGAGCGTGGGCCGGACGAGGTGAAGGACCTGCCCGCGTTCTTCGGCAAGCGCGGCGGCCCGCCCGACCTGTCGCGCCACGATCTGCGCATTTTCGCCGAAATCGTCGACGCTTCCGCGCTGTCCCTGGAGGACCTGCTCGCGCGGGCGCGGGCGCTGCAAGCCTCCGGCGCCGACGTGATCGACCTCGGCTGTCTGCCCGACACGCCGTTTCCCCATCTCGAAGACGCTGTCCGCCTCTTACGGGCGCAAGGACTGGCGGTGAGCGTCGATTCCGCCGACGTGGGCGAATTGCGGCGCGGTGCGGCGGCGGGGGCGGATTATCTCCTCAGCCTGACCGAGCACACGCTCGACCTCGCCGGGGCCTCGCGGCCCGTGTTGATCCCGTCGACCCACGGCGATCTCGATTCACTGTTCCGCGCCGAGGCCCAGGCGCGCCAGCGCGGCCTTGCGCCAATTCTCGACCCCATCCTCGATCCCATCCATTTCGGCTTCGCCGATTCGCTCGCCCGTTATCGCGAGCTGCGCGCCCGCCTGCCCGAGGCCGAGATGATGATGGGCACCGGCAATCTGACCGAACTCACCGAGGCCGACAGCGCCGGAATCACCGCGATGCTGCTCGGAATCTGCTCGGAGCTTCGCATAACAAATGCGCTGACGGTTCATGTGAGCCCGCACACCCGCCGCACCGTCGAGGAACACGATTCGGCGCGGCGGCTGATGTTCGCAGCCCGTGCCGATCATAGTCTCCCCAAGGGCTACGGCGGCGCCTTGTTGCAGATCCACGACCGCGCGCCGTTTCCCAATGCGAGTGAGGAGATCGCCGCCGCCGCAGCGGAAGTGAAGGACGACAATTTCCGCATCGAAGTCGCGGCCGACGGTCTGCACGTCTTCAGTCGGCAAGGCCACTGGACCGCGCTCGACGCCTTTTCGTTGTTCGACAAGCTCGGCGTCGAGCGGGACGGGGCGCACGCCTTCTATCTAGGCGCGGAATTGCAGAAGGCGCAGATCGCTTTTTCGCTGGGCAAGCGCTACGTGCAGGACGAGCCGCTCGATTGGGGCGTCGCCGCGGATCGGCCGCCCGAGGACCGGACGCGGCTGGCGCAAGCCGGCCATACCTTGCGCGCCAAGACGGGAGCCTGACTTGCCGTTGATCCGCGAAACCATCGTCGTCACCTTCAACGCCGAGGGCCGTCCGCATATTGCGCCGCTCGGCCTGATTTCGGAAGGGCCGCATTGGGTCATCGCCCCGTTCCGGCCCTCGACCACGCTCGACAATCTCCCCGCGCGGCCCTTCGCCACCGCCAATCTCACCGATGACGCGCGCGTCTTCGCGGGCTGCCTGACCGGCCGGCGCGACTGGCCACTGGCGGCGACCCATCCTGACCGTCCGCCCCGGCTGGCGCAAACCTTGGCGCATTGGGCGCTGGAAGTGGTGGAAACGCGCGAACACGCCGAGCGTCCGCGCTTCGTCTGCCGCGTGGCGCACGCAGAGACCCACGCCGCCTTCGACGGCTTCAATCGCGCCTTCGCCGCCGTCGTGGAGGGGGCCGTGCTGGCCAGCCGGCTCGACCTGCTGCCACGCGCCGAGATCGAGGCCGAATTCGCCCGGCTGGCCGTGATCGTGGCCAAGACGGCGGGCTCTCGCGAACGGGAGGCTTTCGGCTGGCTGGAGGCTAAAGTCGCCGCGCACGGAGGCGCAGGATGCAGGTGATCCCGGTCGTCGACCTCATCGCGGGACAAGTGGTGCGCGCCAAAATGGGCGACCGCGACGCCTATCGACCGATCGAGACGCCGCTTTCGCGCACGGCCGACCCGGTCGATGTGGTCTCGGGACTGCTGCGCCTCGCCCCCCTCGCGACTCTTTATGTCGCCGATCTCGACGCGATCCGCGGCCGGGGCGACAATTTCGCCGCGCTGGCGCGGTTGCGCGCAGCCTTCCCCGATCTGCAACTCTGGATCGACAACGGCGCGGCCGACGCCGCCGCCGTTGCGGCGACGCGCGCCTATGGGGCGCCCGTGCTCGGCAGCGAGTCGCAGCGCGACCTCGCCCTGCTGGCGGCGACGCCCGATGCGCTGCTGTCGCTCGATTTTCGTGGCGACGCGTTCCAGGGTCCGCCAGACTTGCTCGCCCGTCCGGGCGTATGGCCCGAAAAGATCATCGTGATGACGCTCGGTCGGGTCGGCAGCGGCGCCGGGCCTGATCTCGACCGGCTCGCCTCGGTCCGCGCGCTCGCTGGCAAGCGCCGTCTCTACGCCGCGGGAGGCGTGCGCAATCCCGCCGATCTCGCCGCCTTGGCTGACGCTGGGGCGGCCGGCGTCCTGGTGGCGAGTGCGCTGCACGATGGCCGCATCGCGGCGCGGGATCTGGGTTGAACGCCGTGCGATCCCAGAGTCGAGTATTGTTCTGGGCTGGCGACGCAATGCTCCGCCAGGAAAAACATGTTGGATGTGATAATACTTCGGGTTAAACAATCGGGTCGCTCGCAAACCAGCGGCGTCGCTGAATTTCATGAGCCGGGGGAAGAACGTCATGGACATGCGCAAGTTGCAAGCCGAGGCGATCGGCACATTCTGGTTGACCTTCGGCGGCTGCGGTTCGGCGGTCATCGCCGCGGCCTTTCCGCAAGTCGGCATCGGTCTGCTTGGCGTCTCGCTCGCCTTTGGCCTCACGGTGCTGACCATGGCCTACACGATCGGCCCCATCTCGGGCTGCCATCTGAACCCCGCCGTGACGGTCGGGCTGGCCGCCGGCGGCCGCTTTCCGGCTGAGGATGTAATTCCCTATATCGTCGCGCAGGTGATTGGGGCCGTCTTCGCGGCCGGCGTGCTCTATGTCATTGCCGGCGGCGCGCCTGATTTCGACGCGGCGAAGGGGTTCGCGGCCAATGGTTACGGCGACCATTCGCCCGGCCATTACGGCCTGTTCTCCGCCTTCCTGATGGAACTGGTGATGACGATGATGTTCCTGTTCATCATCATGGGCTCGACCCATTCCACCGCCCCCGCGGGATTTGCGCCGATCGCCATCGGCTTGGGCCTGACGCTGATCCACCTCGTCTCGATCCCGGTGACCAACACCTCCGTCAATCCGGCCCGCAGCACCGGCCCGGCCTTGTTCGCGGGCGGCTGGGCGATCGGCCAGCTCTGGCTGTTCTGGCTTGCGCCGCTGATCGGCGGGGTTCTCGGCGGTCTGCTGTTCAAGAACCTCAGTTCCACGCCGTCGGGACAGATCGTCGGCAGCAAGTAAGCAAGAAGCCGGATCTCGGGCGGCGCGGCGAAGGCCGCCTCGCCTTAACGCGGCCTTATCCAGCGTCAGGCAAACTCGCGGCGATGTCTCTCGCCGCGCCCGCCCTCACCGCGCCTCCACGTGCGGATTCCCTCACCTACGACCTCGCGCCGCACGCGCTCGCCCTGGCGATGTTCGCGCTCTGCGCGTTTTCGCCCGCCGTTCTCAACGACAGCGACACTTGGTCGCATATCGCGACCGGCGAGTGGATTTTCGCCCACCACGCCGTCCCGCACGTCGATCCCTTCACCTTCAGCGTGGCCGGCCAGCCTTGGACGGCGCATGAATGGCTGTCGGAAATCCTGTTGGGCGCGGCCTATCGGGCCGGGGGCTTCATCGGCGTCACTCTGCTGACGGCGGCGGCGGCGGCGGCGGCGCTGTTTGTCGTAGCCAGAGCGGCCGCGCGCGATCTCGGCGGCCCGGCGCTGGCGGCGGTCGGCGCGCTGGCGGCGCTGCTGATCGCGCCGAGCCTGCTCGCCCGTCCCCATATTCTGGCGCTGCCCGTATTCGCGCTGTGGACGCAGGCGCTGTTTTCCGCACGGGCGCGAGGGAGGGCGCCGCCGCTTGGCCTCGCCGCGCTGATGCTCGTCTGGGCCAATCTGCACGGCGGCTTCGCCTTTGGCCTGGCGCTGATCGCCCCCCTCGCCGCCGAGGCGATTTTCGCCGCCGCGCCGGAAAGTCGTCTCGCGACGGCGCGCGACTGGGCCTTGTTCGCGCTCGCCTGCCTCGCCGCCGCGGCGATCAATCCGTTCGGGCTCGAAGGCGTGCTGTTTCCTGTGCGGCTGCTCAGCCTGCATGCGCTGGCGCAGATTGGCGAATGGGGTCCCGAAACCTTCGTACATCCCAACGCGCTCGAAGCGACGATGCTCGCGCTGATCGGCGTCGCTTTGACGCGGCCGTTGCGCCTTGCGCCGCTGCGGCTCGCGCTGCTGATCGGCCTGTTTCACCTTTCGCTCTCGCACGCCCGCCACGAGATGCTGCTGGCGATCGTCGCGCCGATGCTGCTGGCCCGCCCGCTCGGCGAAGCGCTGGGCGCGCCCGGCGAACGCTCGCGCTTTGGCGCGCGTCCGGCCTTCGCGTTCCTCCTTGCGATGGCGTTCGCCCTTTGCGCGGTCCGCGCGCTAACGCCCGGCCCCACTACGCCGCAATTCGCCTCCACCCGCGCCGCGCTCGCCGCGCTGCCGGCCGGGGACAGAGCCAAACCCGTGCTCAACGGCTACGCCTTCGGCGGCTATCTCATCTTCGAGGGCGTCCAACCCTATGTCGACGGTCGCGCCGATCTGTTCGGCGACGCTTTCTTGGCCGATTATTCCAAAATCGCCCGTGGCGAGCCCGACGCGCTCGGCGCCATTCTCGCGCGTGAAAACATCGGCTGGACTATGTTCGCCCCGAGCCAGGGCGCTGTGGCGGCGATGGATGCGTTGCCGGGCTGGCGGCGCGTCTACGCCGACGCGCGGTTGGTCGTGCATGCGCGCGCCGACTGAATGGGCTAGACAGGCTGCGCGCGCCTGAACGCCAGGACAAGGAACGACTCATGGCCGAATGGTCGCAGACCCACACCTTTCTCGACGGCGAATGGTTCGAAGGCAACAAGCCGATCCTGGGACCGCGCAGTCACGCCTTCTGGCTCGGCTCCAGCGTATTTGACGGCGCGCGCGCCTTCGAGGGCGTCACCCCCGACCTCGACCTGCATTGCGAGCGTTTAAACCGCTCGGCCAGGGCGATGTGGCTGAAGCCGTTGATGAGCGTGCGGGACATGATCGAGTTGACGCGCGAAGGCCTGAAGCGGTTCAGGCCGGACGCCGCGCTCTACATCCGGCCGATGTACTGGGCCGAGACCTCGGGCGTCGGCGCGGTGGCGCTGGACCCGGAATCGACCCGTTTCCTGCTGACGATCTACGAGACGCCGATGCCCGACGCCTCCAAGGGCGTCTCGATCACGCGCTCGAACATGGTCAAGCCGCTGGCGACCATGGCGCCGATTCAAGCCAAGGCCGGCTGTCTCTATCCCAACAACGCGCGCGCTTTGCTGGAGGCGCGCGCACGCGGCTTCGACAATTGCGTGATGTTGGACGGCCTCGGCCAGGTCGCGGAAAGCGCCACCGCCAACTTGTTCCTGGTCAAGGACGGATGGGTGAAGACGCCGGCCGCCAACGGCGCTTTCCTTAACGGAATCACGCGCCAGCGCGTGATCAAGCTGCTGACCGGGGCCGGCGTCGCGGTTGCCGAGACGACCCTAGGTTATGCCGATCTGGAACAGGCCGACGAGATTTTCATGGCCGGCAATTTCGGCAAGGTGACGCCGGTTGCGCGCATCGACGACCGCACGCTGCCGCTGGGGCCGATCTATGCCAAAGCGCGCGCGCTCTACTGGAAATTCGCGCACGCGGGCTAGGGCGGTTTCCGATCAAACCGCGAACGCCTTACGGAGCGTCGACCTCCAGGTCGACGTCTTCTGTCGCGGCGGGGTCGTCGACGTGGACGTCGACGTCGACGCTCTGTGGAACCAGCGTCGGGCCGCCAATTCCCTCCGGTCGGCTACCGCTCTAGTATCCTTCTCCTCCCGCGCAGATTTCTGCTCGCCGGCCCTCCCCTTGCGCCGTGTTTTTGTCTAACAGGGCGCAAACCCGCCAAGGAGGAACGCCAATGTCCACGCCGAAGACCGAAGTCCGCGCCCCTAATGCGCCCCGCGGGGACGAGATTTTGAGCCCGGAAGCGCGCGCCTTCCTCGGCGAGCTGCACAGCCGCTTCAATGCGCGCCGGCTGGAATTGCTCGAAGCGCGGGCGACGCGGCAAAAAGCGTTCGACGCGGGCGCGACGCCCGATTTCCTCGCCGAGACGAAGGACGTGCGCGCCGGGGACTGGAAGGTCGCGTCCGTCCCGGCCGATTTGCTGGACCGTCGCGTCGAGATCACCGGCCCGGTTGACCGCAAGATGATCGTCAACGCGTTGAATTCCGGCGCCAAGGTGTTCATGGCCGATTTCGAGGACGCCTCCTCGCCGGTGTTCGCCAACATGATCGAAGGTCAGGCCAATCTGAAGGATCTATGGGCGGGCAAGATCGACTTTACCGACGAGAGGACCGGCAAAGTTTACGCGGTGAAAAAGGATCGCGCGGCGCTGATGGTGCGCCCGCGCGGCTGGCACCTCAACGAGCGCCATCTCCTCGTCGACGGCCAGGAATCGTCGGGCTCGCTGTTCGACTTCGGCCTCTATGTGTTCCATTGCGCCAAGGCCCAGAAAGCCGCCGGCTCGACCCCCGCTTTCTATCTGCCCAAGATGGAGAGCCATCGCGAGGCGCGGCTGTGGAACGACGCCTTCGCCTTCGCCGAAGAAAAGCTCGGCTTCGCGAACGGGACCTTCAAGGCGACCGTGTTGATCGAGACGCTGCCGGCCGCCTTCGAGATGGACGAAATTCTCTATGAGTTGCGCGACCACATCGTCGGCCTAAATTGCGGCCGCTGGGATTACATCTTCTCCTTCATCAAGCGGCTGGCGAGAAACGAAAAATTCCTGACCCCCGACCGTTCGGTGATGACGATGGGCAAAGCGTTCCTCAGCGCCTATTCGGCTCTCCTGATCCAGACCTGCCACCGTCGCGGCGCCTTCGCGATGGGCGGCATGGCGGCGCAAATCCCAATCAAGAACGACCCGCCCGCCAACGAAGCCGCTTTCGCCAAAGTGCGGGCGGACAAGGAGCGCGAGGCCGGCAACGGACACGACGGCACCTGGGTCGCCCATCCCGATCTCGTGCCCGTCGCCATGCAGGTGTTCGACCGGCTGATGCCAGGGGCCAACCAATTGGCCAAAATGCGCGAGGACGTCCACGTCACCGCCGCCGATCTTTTGCAGGTTCACGAGGGCGAGCGCACGGAAGCGGGCTTGCGCGAAAACATCCGCGTCGGCGTGCAATATATCGAGGCGTGGCTGCGCGGGCGCGGCGCCGTGCCGCTCTACAACCTGATGGAGGACGCGGCAACGGCCGAGATTTCGCGCGCGCAGATCTGGCAATGGTTGCAACACAAGGCGAAACTCGCGGACGGACGCACCGTCACGCCGGAGATGTTCAGCGCGTTGCTCGACGACGAGATGGGCAAGCTGCGTCCCGCGACCGACGGCGGCCGCTTCAAGCAAGCCATCGACCTGTTCTCACGGATGTCGCTGAGCGACACGTTTGAGGAATTCCTGACGTTGCCGGCCTATCGGCTGATCGATTGAGCGACGCGCAGGCGCCGCGCGCCACGCGCGGCCAAATACTGGCGATGGCGTTCACTGCGGGCGCCGTCGTCGCCAATATCTATTTCAGCCAGCCGATGCTGCCGCTGATCGCGGCGAGTCTGCACGCGCCGCCGAGCGCTATCGGGCTCATCCCCGCCTGCACGCTCGCGGGCTTCGCCAGCGGTCTGGCGCTGCTGGCCCCGCTCGGCGACGCTTTCGACCGCAAGCGCATCGTGTTGACGCAGATCGCCTTCGCCGGCGCGTTCGCGCTGCTGGCGGCCTGCGCGTCCAATCTGCCTGTTTTGCTCGTCGCCTCGCTCGGCCTGGGCTTCGTCAGTTGCGTGCCGCAGCAGATGGCGCCGTTCGCCGCGGCGATGAGCGCGCCGCAGGAACGGGGCCGCGCCGTCGGCGCGGTGGTGTCGGGCATCATGTGCGGGCTGCTGACGGGCCGCATTGTCGGGGGAACGCTTTCGTCGCTGGTGGGCTGGCGGCTCGTGTTCGCCTTCGCGGCGGCGTTCATGGCGCTGATTTTCGTCGTCACCGCGCGCGTGCTGCCCAATGGTCGACCGACGACCAAACTTAGCTACCGCCGCCTGCTGGCCTCGCTGTGGCCGATTCTGCGTGCGCATCCCTCGTTGCGCAACGCCATCGCGACGCAGATGATGCTGTGGGTGGCGTTCAATGGCTTCTGGGCCTCGCTGGCGAGTTTTCTGGCGCAAGACTGGGGCCTCGGGCCGTTCTGGGCGGGCTCGTTCGGCCTTGTCGGCGTCGCCGGCGCGCTGGCGGCGAGCGGCGGCGGAAGGGCAGCCGACCGTCTGGGGCCGCTGCGGGTGCTGCGGTTCAGCGTCGCCTGCGTCGTGCTCGCCTATCTCGCGCTGGCCTTCGCGGGCGTCTCGCTGGCGGCGCTCGTGGTGGGCGTGGTGCTGCTCGATCTCGGTTGCCAGTCGGCGCTGGTGGCGAACCAGACGCGCATCTTCGCGCTCGACCCCAACGCGCAGGGGCGGCTCAACACGCTGTTCATGGCCTCGATCTTTCTCGTCGGCGCCGCCGGCGCGGCGCTGAGCGGTGTGCTGATGGCGCATGTCGGCTGGGGCGGCGTCGTCGCGGAAGGCCTCGCCGCGGCGCTCGCGGCCGGGTTCGCACATGCGCGCGCGCCTCAGTCGAGCGCTATCCCTGCGAGTTCCTGACCCAACCCGCGCGCCAGCGCCGCGACCACCAGGGCGTGATCCTCGCGCTGCGGCAGTCCCGAAACCGCGACCGCGCCGATGCAACCCGCTCCGCGCACGAAGATCGGGAACGCCCCGCCATGCACGGCATAGTCGCGCTCCGGCAGCGCGCCGCGATCGGCCAGCGTTTTACCATCTCGCGCGAGTTGCAACCCCATCGCGTAGGAGGAGCGCTGGAACCGCCGCACCACATTGATCTTGCGCCGCGCCCAATCGAAATTGTCCTGCGTCGCGCCGGGCAAGGCAAACGCGGCAAGCCTCATCGCCCAGGTGTCGATTACGGCGACAATGGGCGCCTTGCGGGCGAGCCCGTCCTCGCGCAGCGCCAGAGCAAGCGCCCACGCTGTGTCAGCGTCGAACGCGTCGAACCGCAGGCGGCTTTCCTGCGAGGCGATGCGGGCAAGATCATCGTCCAAGCTCATCCCCCGTTCTTTATGTCCTCGGGGCGCGGCATCGAGATGATATTGTAGCCGGCGTCGACGTAATGCACTTCGCCTGTCACGCCTGAGGAAAGGTCGCTCAACAGATAAAGCGCCGCGCCGCCGACGTCGTCGATCGACACGGTCTTGCGCAGCGGCGAGTGATCGCGCTGGAAATTGAACATGAAGCGCGCGTCGCCGATGCCGGCGCCGGCGAGCGTGCGGATCGGCCCGGCCGAGATCGCATTGACGCGAATCCCCTGCGGGCCGAAGTCGGCGGCGAGATAGCGCATGCTCGCCTCAAGCGCGGCCTTGGCGACGCCCATCACGTTGTAATTGGGCATCACCCGCGTCGAGCCGCCGAAGGTCAGCGTCAGCATGCCGCCGCCGCCCGGCATCATCGGCGCGGCGCGGGCGGCCAGTTCGGTGAACGAGAAGGCCGAGATCGTCAGCGTGCGCTGAAAATTGGCGCGCGTGGTGTCGACATAGCGTCCCTTCAGCTCGTTGCGGTCGGAGAAGCCGATGCAATGGACGAGGAAATCAAAAGTCCCCCAATCGCCACGCAGCGTTTCAAACAGCGCATCGACCGAGCCGATGTCTTCCACGTCGCAGGGCAGCACCCGCTTCGAGCCGAGGCTGGCGGCGAGCGGCGTCACGCGTTTGCCGAGCGCCTCGCCCTGATAGGAGAACGCCAGTTCGGCGCCCGCCTGGGCGAGCTTTTTCGCGATCCCCCAGGCGATGGAATGATCGTTCGCGACCCCCATGATGAGGCCGCGCTTTCCCTTCATCAGATCTGATGTCATGCGTCGATGTGCTTGAAAACGAGAGTGGCGTTGGTGCCGCCGAAGCCGAACGAATTGGACAGGACCGCGCGCAGCGCTGCATTGTCGCGTCGCTTGCGCAGGATCGGCATGTCCTCGAAGGCGGGATCGAGTTCCTCGATATGCGCGCTCTCGCAGATGAAGCTGTTCTGCATCATCAGCAAAGAATAGATCGCCTCGTGCACGCCGGTCGCGCCCTGGGAATGGCCGGTCAGCGATTTCGTCGCCGAGATCGGCGGGCATTTCTCGCCATTGCCGAACACGGCGCGGATCGCCTCGATCTCCTTGAGGTCGCCGACCGGTGTCGAGGTCGCATGCGGGTTGATGTAATCGATGGGCGTCTTCACATTGGCGATCGCCTGGCGCATGCAGCGCGCGGCGCCCTCTCCGCTCGGGGCCACCATGTCGACGCCGTCGGAGGTCGCGCCATAGCCGACAATCTCGCCATAGACGCGCGCGCCGCGCGCCTTGGCGCGCTCGTAATTCTCCAGCACCAGTACGCCCGCGCCGCCCGAGATGACAAAACCGTCGCGGTTCTTGTCATAGGCGCGGGAAGCTGTTTGCGGCGTGTCGTTGTAGCGCGACGACATCGCGCCCATTGCGTCGAACAGCACGGACAGCGTCCAATCGAGTTCCTCGCAGCCGCCGGCGAACATCACGTCCTGCTTGCCGAGCAGGATATGCTCGTAGGCGGCGCCGATGCAATGGTTGGAGGTCGCGCAGGCCGATGAGATCGAATAGCTGACGCCCTTGATCTTGAACCAGGTCGACAGCGTCGCGCTGGCCGTCGAACTCATCGACTTGGGCACCCCGTACGGCCCCACGCGTTTCGGCCCTTTGGAGCGCGTAATATCGGCCGCCTCGACGATCGATCGCGTGGAGGGCCCGCCCGACCCCATGATCAGCCCGGTGCGCTCGTTGGAGACATCGCCTGCTTCAAGCCCGCTGTCGCGAATGGCCTGATCCATCGCAACGTGATTCCACGCGGCGCCGCCACCCTCGAAACGCAGCGCACGGCGGTCCACGATCTCTTCCGGGCTGACGGTCGGCGCGCCCTGCACTTGACTGCGGAAGCCGAGTTCGGCGTATTTTTCCGCACGACTGATCCCGGACCGCGCGGAATGCAGGCTCGCCAGCACTTCTTGCGTGTTGGCGCCGATCGACGAGACAATTCCCATGCCGGTGACGACGACGCGGGTCATGGTTTCCTCCAAATATGGGGCGTCCGCAATCTCAAGCGCCGCTGGCGCCCGCGCCCATCAGGCCGACGCGCATATTGGCGACCTCATAGATGCGCTTGCCGTCCGCCTCCAGCCAGCCGTCGGCGACGGCGAGATTGAGCTTGCCTTTGAAGACGCGTTTCACGTCGACGCCGTAGACGACTTGTCTGACCGTGGGAACCACCATGTCGGTGAACTTGACCTCGCCGACGCCGAGCGCCCGGCCGCGCCCCGGCAGCCCCAGCCAGCCCAGAAAAAAGCCGGTCATCTGCCATAACGCGTCGAGCCCGAGACAGCCCGGCATGACCGGATCGCCCTTGAAATGACAGCCGAAAAACCAGAGGTCGGGTTTGATGTCCAATTCCGCCCGCGCAAAGCCCTTGCCATGGGCGCCGCCCGTTTCGGTGATTTCGCAAATGCGGTCGAACATAAGCATCGGCGGCAGCGGCAACTGGGCGTTGCCTTGGCCGAACATTTCGCCGCGCGCGCAGGCGAGGAGTTCCTCGTATTCGAACTGAGACTTACGTTCCGCCATTTCTTTCGCTTCCGCCCTCGCGCGCCGCGGTATTCGCGGCCTCCGTAGCACAGGGGCGCTGGGGCTGAAAGCGTTTCCCGCCGCCTGCCGTTCGCAACGCGCGACCGTCCCGTAAGACGTTTTCGCCGCGGTCGCCGCCACGGCGGCGGGTCAAAAATATCCGCGCCCTCGTGAACCTGCCGGAACCCCGGCGCGACATAAACCTGCGAGACGGCCAGCGTCTCGATCGAAGCTCAAGGAAACCTCCCATGCGCACTTTGAAATTCGCCCTGCTCGCCTCCTTCGCCACGCTCGCTCTGGCTGCCGCTCCCGCCGCCGCCAGCCCGTTCCCGCATCATCACCACCACGGCTTCTGGGGCGGCTCCGGCTTCGTGTTCGGGCTGGCCGGCGCGGCGTTCGCGGCCACCATCGCCGCCGACGCCTATTGCGTCCGCTACGAGCCGGTCTACGACGATTACGGCAACTATATGGGCCGCCGTCGCGTCAACGAATGCTGATCGCGGTTCCTCCGCGCATTGCAAAACCCCCGCCACGGCGGGGGTTTTTGCGTCCGGGGGGCGGCGCGCCGTCCAACCAGGCGCGCGCGGCGTCACTGTTCAACCAAGGTTGCGGGTTCGCGCGGCGTCGGCGAAAAGCGCACATATTCGCATTGTGAGACAGGCCACATCGCTTCTCCAGCGCAGCGCCTACAACCAAACCGTCGCCGCACGAAACACCCCGCAACAGACAAGGCGGACTTGCCGCAGGCGACGAGAGAGAAACCCGAGGAAACCTCACATGCGCGCTTTCACCGCTCTCGCCTTCGCTGCCGCCCTGGCCCTGTCCGCCGCTCCGGCTTCCGCCAAGCCGTTCCATCATCATCACGACGGCTTCTGGGGCGGCCCGGGGCTGATCTTCGGCCTCGCAGGCGCCGCCATCGCCACCGCTGTCGCCGCCGACGCCTATTGCATCCGCTACGAGCCGGTCTACGACGATTACGGCAATTACATGGGCCGCCGCCGGGTCAACGAGTGCTGATCGCTTGACCATCCCGCTCTCACCAAAACCCCCGCTCAGGCGGGGGTTTTTAGTTCAGGCGAACCCGCTCCATCGTGCAAGCGCGGATTGCGCCATCAACCCCAGCCGATCCAACCATTGCCGCAGCATCGGCTTGGGCTCATAGCTCGAAATGAGATAGATCGCCGCGCGCCCGCGTTGACGGAACAGATATTCGTCGCTGACGCAGATTTCGTCGACCAGACCCAGGCTCAGCGCGTCGCGCGCCAGCCAGACATCGCCGTTGCCGACTTCTCCAATGGCGACGCCGGGCCGCAGCTCCGCCACCAGCCGCTTGAACGCGTCATGCGTTTCTTCGAGCTTGCCCTGGAAATGCTCGCGCCCCGCCGGCGTGATCTCGCCAAACATCGACACGCTGCGCTTGAACTCGCCCGACGTCATCACTTCAACGTCGATGTCGTTCTTCTTCAAAATCCGGTTGAGATTGGGAACCTGCGCCACCACGCCGATGCTGCCGATCATCGCGAACGGCGCGGCGATCAACCGGTCGGCGACCGCCGCCATCATATAGCCCCCGCTGGCGGCGACCTGATCGACGCAGATCGTCAGTTTCACTCGCGCGGCGCGCAGCCTTTGCAACCGCGCGGCGGCGAGCCCGTATCCCGTCACTGTGCCGCCGGGGCTTTCCAGCCGCAGCACCACCTCGTCCTTTTCCGGCCGCGCCACGCTCAGCACCGCGTCGATCTCGCGCGCCAGCCGGTTGACGGCGGAGGCGAGCAGGTCGCCCTTGAAATCGAGCACATAGACGCGCGCTTCGGGCGGCTCGGCCTTGGCCGCTTTCTTCGCCGCCTTCAGATGCGCCTTGCGCGCCCTCTTGGTCAGAAAAGCCGCGCCGAGACGGGTCTCTCGCCGGCGCCAGACTTCGTCGAGTCGCTCGATCTCGATCTCGTCAGGTTCCGGCCCGCCGCCACGAGTCGCGCGCGCGACGACGAACGCGGCGGCGGCGAGGCCGAGAACCAGGACGAGCGCCTTCAGCGCAAAGGCGGCGATGTCGAGCCAGAATGTCATGCTTAGCGTCTAGCCGTTGCCGTGCGCTTGCGCCATCAACCCGCGTCGCGGGCGGCGAAAAACAGGGCGACCCCAAAACCCAGCACCGCCAGCGCGGCGGCGAATTCGCACGCTCGCGCCACCAAGGCGACGCGCGAATCCTCCCCGGCCGCGAATCGCACCGCCAGTCCCTTGGCGAACACCGCCAGACAGGCCAGCGCGCCGGTGGTGATCGCCGTGCCGAGCGACATCGCCGCCACCGCCGCGACTCCGGCGAAAAACAACCCCTGCGCCAGCGCGAACACGAGGATCAGCAACGCGCCCGAACAGGGCCGCGCGCCCGCCGCCGCCACCGTGGTCAGGGCCGCACGCCAGGAAAAACCCGCGCCGAGCGCGCGTGGATCGGGCGCGTGTTGATGCCCGCATTCGGCGTCGGCAGCGCCGTCGCCGACGCCAAACCCGCCCGCCGGCAGCCTCAGCGCCCCGCGCCATGGCGCGCCCGCGAACAGCATCCCGCCCGCCAGCGCCTCGCGTCGCGCGAGATAGCCGCGCGCGGCGCGCGCCAGCGCGAACCCCTTTTTCCACGTCAGCCATGCGCCGATCGCGGCGACGCCGAGATAGCTCAGGCCCGCCAGCGCGTCGGCGATTCCGTTCATCCGCGCCGCCGTCGCGTGCAACAGCAGCGCCGCCACGCCGACGATGGCGATGGCGACCGCCCCTTGCAGCGCAGCGGCGAACAGCGCCAGCAGGATTCCGCGCCGCAGCGCCGAATCGTTGGCCATCATATAGGAGGCGATCACCGCCTTGCCGTGGCCCGGCCCCGCCGCATGGGCGACGCCATAGGCAAAGCCGACGCCGACCAGCGCCCAAAGCGCCGTCTGGTCATGCGGAATGGCGCGCAGGTCGCTCGACATCATGTGGGTGAATTTAGATTGCGCGTTGAGCAGCCAGCCCGAAGCCCCGCCGCCCTCGCCGCCGCCGACCTCGAACGGGCGATGCATCGCGGTCGCGAAGGCCGGGGTCGGCAGCGCGACCAACAGGGCAAGCCGCCTTACGGACATGCGAAAATCGCCCGGCTGGCCATTTTGAAGCCGAAATTCGCGCCCGGCGCGAGGCCGCTGAAGAACGACTCGCTGAGCTTCTTCTTGTCGTCGCCTTCGAGCGATTTCGGTTTGGACAGCGAATTCGAGCAGCCTGGCGGGGCGTTGTCGAGCACGACGCCGTCGGGGGAATCAGCGAATTCGAAATCGATGTAGAATTCCGGATCGGCCACCAACAGCGTGCCGATGCGGCCGATCGGCTGCGGCTCTTTCAGATCGAGGCGGACGTGGAACGCGACGAGATGATCGGGCCGCTCCTCCATCCAATAGTCCTCGACCGGGGCGAATTCCACGACTTTGCCATTGAGTTTCAGCGTCGTGTAATAGCCCATCTGCGCGAGGCTGCCGGCGTTCTCCTGCGCCAGCGGCGCGAAGATGGCGCGGGTGACGAGCTGTCCCTTGGGCGCGAGCCCCTGCGTGGCGAAAGAGGAATACATCTCGTCGAACACCCAGTCGTGCACCACCGAGGTCAGCTTGCCGTCGGAGGCGAATTCGACATGACTGCGCACCGTCACCCAGACATGGGGATGGGCTTGCGCCGCGCCGGCGAAACCCGCCAGGGCGACGCCCAAGGCGCCGATGCGCGCCATTCTGCCTAACATCGCCTCGCCCCGTGGATGGTTACCGGCGCCTAACGCGCGATCACGGCTCAAAAATGACGCGCGAGGTTTAGTTTTCCTTCAGACAACCCGCGCAATTTGAAGGGATGGCGCGTTGCGTTCGGCCAATGGCGGTCCCAATCTTGGGGGCCGCGCTCATCACTCTGTCGGGCTGCGGCTTCCTGCAGCGCGCCGAGCGGCCGCCCTGGCGCGCGCAGGCGGAGAAAGCCTGTTTCGCGGAAGGCCGGGTCAAGCCTTCGGACGCCCTTCGCCCGCTCTCGGCCATGGATGGTCCCGGCATTTGCGGCCTGGAGCGTCCGTTGCGCGTCACCGCGCTGAAGGACGGCGCGATCCCGCTCGACAAGCCGATCATCATGGACTGCCCGATGGTCGCCGCGCTCGACGATTGGCTCGACCGTGTCGTGCAGCCCGCCGCCATGGCGCGGTTCGGCGTCGCGGTGAGCGAACTCGACGTGTTCGGCGGCTATTCCTGCCGCACGGTCGATAATCAGCCCGGCGAAAAACTCTCCGAACATTCCTTCGGCAATGCGGTCGACGTCTCCGGCTTCGGACTCGCAGATGGGCGCAAAATCGTCATTGTGCGCGACTGGAAGAAAACCGACACGCAGGAATCGGCCTTCCTGCACGAAGCGCACGCCGGCGCGTGCGGCGAGTTCACCACCGTGCTTGGCCCCGGCGCGGACGTGTTCCACTACAATCACTTCCATCTCGATCTGGCCGCGCATGGGCGCACCAACACCGGCCCGCGCCGCTATTGCAAGCCCGCGCCGGCGCAGGGCCTGCTGCCGCCGCCCGGCCCGCCGGACGGATTGCCGCCCGCGCCCGACGTCGAGGAGTCGATGGACGTCGCCAGCGCCAAGCCGCACGCGCGGGCGAGCTTCGCGGCGGCGCCGGTCGATCTGCACGGTCCCAATTTCGCGATTCCCGCCCCTGTCGGGTCGCAGGAAGCCCTCGTCGCACCGGTCTTGCCCGAAGATGACTTCGACCGCTCGCCGACGTCGTCGATCCGGGCGCAGAGCGACGACTGAAGCGTCAGCCTTCGACCAATTCGAGCCCATGAGCGCCGTCCCGCCGTTCGACATCGACAATATAGATGTCGGGGTCGCGTTGGATTTCGCGCGCCAGCCTTGCCGAAATATCCGGCGATTCGGCCCATTCCGCCTTGTGCGCGCGCAGGAAACGTCGCTCGCCCAGATCGTTTGGCGGGGCCGGCGTAAACAGCGCAACGCGGCCGTCGAGGCAATCCAGCACCACGAACACCGCCCCCGCCTCGGCCGCCCCGCGCCGCCGCAGCGTGGCAAAGCCGCCGCGCACCTCGAACGTGCGAATATACGCGGAAACCCAGATGTCGCTGCGAAGCCGCAAGCCCTATTCCGCCTTCGCGGCGGAGTGCAGCGTTTTGACGAGTTTGGCCGTGATGTCGGTCGAGGCCGGCAGATGTCGCGATTTCTGGAATTCAGACAGCGCGTTGCGCGTGGCGGCGTCGAGCGCGCCCGTCGGCTTGACCGAAAAGCCCAGCTTCGCCAGCGCCTTCTGCGCGGAGAGCGTCAATTGATGCTTGTCCGAGCCTTGCGTCGACAAAAAGTCGGCGATTGCGTCGCCGGATTTCGGCGTATGAGCCATGGCGAGCGTCGACGGGCGCGGCGCGGGCGCGACGGGCGCAGGCGCGGCGGTTGCAGCCGGCGCAGGCGCCGGCGACGTGACGGCGGCGATCGGTCCGAGATCGAGCCTTTTGCCGTGCTGCAAGGCGACGGCGTTGACGATGATGCCGATCATCATCGCCGCCAGCGCTG
>JANYIH010000261.1 GCA_025358745.1 Hyphomicrobiales bacterium
CCTCGCCGACGCGCTGAAACTGGCGGAAGAATCGGGACTGGATCTGGTCGAGATCGTCCCCAACGCGGCGCCGCCGGTCTGCAAGATCCTCGATTTCGGCAAGTACCGCTTCCTCGAACAGAAGAAGTCAGCCGAGCAGCGCAAGCGCCAGAAGATCGTCGAGATCAAGGAGATCAAGCTGCGCCCCGGCATCGACGACCACGATTACGAGGTCAAGATGCGCTCGGTCTATCGCTTCTTCGAGGAGGGCGACAAGGTCAAGGTGACGTTGCGCTTCCGCGGCCGGGAAATGGCGCATCAGGATATCGGCTATCGTCTGTTGCAGAAGGTCAAGAGCGAGACCGCCGAGGTCGCCAAGGTCGAGGCCGAGCCTTTGATGGAAGGACGGCAGATGGTGATGGTGCTCGCGCCAAAATGATCTATTCGCGCTTCGTGTTGACGGGTGTCTCGGGCTAGAGCGCGAAAGTCTTCAGTTTTCGGGGAAATCATGAGCCTGGCCGAACCCCTCGATACGTCCGAGCGCTCGATAGTCGCAGCCGTCGCGCGTCCCGTCACCGCCGTCGGCATTCTGTTCGCCGTCAGCGCCTCGCACATGCTCAACGACATGATGCAGTCGCTGGCGCCGGCGCTCTATCCGGTGTTTCGCGACCAATATGCGCTCTCGTTCTTTCAGACCGGGCTCATCACGCTGGTCTTTCAGGTCACCGCCTCGCTGTTGCAGCCGCTGATCGGCCTCGTCACCGACCGTCGGCCGGCGCCGTGGGCGCTGCCGTTTGCGATGGGCTTCACCCTGTTCGGCCTCGTCCTGCTCGCCTTCTCCGGCAGCTATCCGATGCTGCTGGTCGCGGTCGCTTTCGTCGGCGTCGGCAGCGCGGTGTTTCACCCCGAAGCGTCGCGCGCTGCGCGGGCGGCCTCGGGCGGGCGGCATGGATTTGCGCAGAGCCTGTTTCAGGTCGGCGGCAATTTCGGGCAGTCGCTCGGGCCGCTGATGGCGGCGTTCATCGTCGTGCCGGACGGGCAGATCTCGGTGCTCGCCTTCACCGCGCTCGCTTTCATCGCGATTCTGCTGCTTATCCGCGTCGCGCGGTGGCAGATTGCGCATGGGTTTGTCGCGCGCAAGGGCGCAGCGAGCCACGCTGCGGACGGCCTGCCCCGGCGCGTGGTGTGGCGCTCGATCGCCATTCTCGTCGTGCTGCTGTTCTCGAAGACGTTCTATCTCGCCAGCCTCCAGAGCTACTACACGTTCTATCTGATCGAGACCTTCGGCGTGTCCGTGCAGACCTCGCAGGTGCTGCTGTTCGTATTTCTCGGCGCGGTGGCGGCCGGCACGTTCGCGGGCGGACCGATCGGCGACCGGATCGGGCGCAAATATGTGATCTGGGCCTCGATCCTCGGCGTGCTGCCGTTCACGCTTCTGCTGCCGCATCTCGGTCTGGTCGGCACTGTGATCGATTCGATCGCGATCGGCCTCATCCTGTCCTCCGCCTTCTCGGCGATGGTGGTGTTTGCGACGGAACTGTCGCCCGGCAATGTCGGCGCGATCGCGGGGCTGTTCTTCGGCCTGTCGTTCGGGCTCGGCGGCCTGGGCGCAGCGGCGTTGGGGCTGCTCGCCGACCACACCAGCCTCGTCTTCGTCTATCGGCTGTGCGGCTTCCTGCCGGCGATCGGCCTGTTGGCCTACTTCCTGCCCGACGTGCGGTTGAAGCGGGGCTAATGCGTGGTCAGGCTGCGCAGCAGCCGCCACGTGTAAATGCCCGTGCTGTGTCCGTCGCTAAAGACGATCCGCACGGCGTAATTGCCGACCTGCTCGACCTCGATGATGGCGAGCGTCTTTCCCAGCGCCAGCGGGGCGCGCGACTTGTCGGCGCTGGGGCTCGCGCCGCGCAGACGCTCGGCGCTGATTGAACCGACGACGCCGTCGTCAAATGTGATCTTGAACAGCGCGCCGCTCTCTTGCACGCGAATTTCTTCCGGCCAGGGTTCTCCCGGCGCCAGCGGAGACGGATCGCTCATGTCCGTTTGTCCTCAGCTCATGAAGATGCGCGGCAGGATGCGCTTCTTCGTCGACTCGAACAAGGCCGTTCGCACCTTTTGCGCGATGTCGAGATAGGCTTTGGCCTGCGGGCTGTCGGGCGCGCTGGCGACCACGGGGTTGCCGCCGTCCGAGGTCTCGCGGATGAGAATGTGCAGCGGCGCTTCGCCCAGAAACGGCACGCCCTGCGCCTCCGCCTCATGGCGCGCGCCGCCATGGGCGAACACGTCGCTGCGCCCGCCACAATGAGGGCAGATGAAATAGCTCATGTTCTCGACGATGCCGAGGATCGGCGCCTCCACCTGCTTGAACATGGCGATGGCGCGCCGCGCGTCGATCAGACTGAGATCCTGCGGCGTGGAGACGATCACTGCGCCCGCCATCGGCACGTTCTGGGCGATGGTGAGTTGCACGTCGCCGGTGCCGGGCGGCATGTCGAGCACCAGCACGTCGAGCTTTCCCCATTCGACGTCGCGCAGGAACTGGTTGAGCGCGGAGGTCACCATCGGGCCGCGCCAGACGATGGCGGATTTGTCCTCGACGAGAAAGCCGATCGACATCACCTTGACGCCGAATTTCTCGATCGGCAGCAATTTCTGTCCGTCCGGCGCGAGCGAGGGCTTTTCCTTGATGCCGAACAGGCGCGGCATCGACGGCCCGAAAATGTCGGCGTCGAGCACGCCGACCTTCAGGCCCTGTTGGGCCAGCGCAAGGGCGAGATTGCAGGCGGTGGTGGATTTGCCGACGCCCCCTTTGCCGCTCGCGACCGCGATAATCTTGTCGACGCCCTCAATGGGGCGCCCGCCCCGCGCGGGCTTGTGGGCGTGCGGCGCCAGGGCGGGTTTAGCCGCGCCCGGCGCGTTCTCCGCCGTCAGTGTGACCAGCACCGAGCCGACGCCGGGCAACGCCTTGACCGCGCGCTCGACCGCCGCCTGCATCGGCGCCATCGCCTGCGCCTTGGCGGGGTCGATGCGGATGGCGATGAACACTTTGTCGTCGCGCTGCGTGATGCCGTCGAGAGCGCCGGAATCCGGCAAGGGCGTGCGCCCGTCGGGGCCGGGAATGGCGGCAAGCGCCGCGAGGATGTCTTGGCTGGTGGGCATGGACGCAATCTGCTGGGTCGAGTTAGCGCGCTGCTATACGCTTGTTCGGTCGAAAAAGCGCCCTAGCTGCGTCGCCGGCGCTCGATCAAATCGTAAATGCGCCGGTCGGTGAAATCGGCGACCGCGAAAACCGCGCCGGCCTCGATGAGACGTTCTCCCGGCAGACCGGTGGTGAGGCCAACGACGGCGACTCCCGCCGCCGCGGCCGCGCGCACGCCCGAAAGCGAATCCTCGAACGCCACCGAGCTTTCCGCCCGCGCGCCGGTGCGCTCCAGTCCTGTGAGATAGGGCAGCGGATCGGGCTTCGCGCGCGCCAGCTCGCCGCCGATCACCAGGATCGGCAGCCGATGTGTCAGCCCGATGGCTTCGAGCACGCGTTCCGCGTTGGCGCGCGGGGCGTTGGTGACGACGGCGCAGGGCAACTCCTGCGCCTCCGCGTGATCAAGCAATTCCGCCGCGCCGCGCGTCGCCGTCAGCGCGCCGAGCCCATCGCGATAGGCGACCTCCTTTGCGTCAAGCAACTGTTCGCGCTGCGCCGGCGTGAGATGGGGCAGGAAACGCTCGCCGATCATCGCGTTCGAGGCGCCCATGATGTGGGTGACGTAGAGCGCGCGGTCGAGGCTGATGCCGAACGGCGCGAACACGCTCTGGAACGCGGCCAGATGATCGGCGTCGCTGTCGACCAGCGTGCCGTCGAGATCGAACAGAAGGGCGGTCATGGGACTCCCAGGAGGGGAACGGATTCGGCGGCGGCGGCGGCGGCGAGTTTGCGATCCAACGTCGCCAGGGGTTCGCGCCGTCGGCGCGCCAGCTCCAGATAGGCCGCATCGTAAACCGTGAGGCGATGGCGGCGCGCGAGGGTCAGGAGGTCGGCTCCCACGGGTGAGCGGTCGATCTCAATCGGAATTCCAGCCAAGAAGGAGAGGAATTCGCTCGACTTCGTTTCGGTCTTTCGGCCACGCCTCTCGTTGACGATCAACACGTTCCTGATCTCGTACCACCACAAACTCGGCACAAAGGCGTCGTCTGTGTTCAGCCGGTCCAGGGCGCCTTCGGCGACGACCACGTGCTCGTCCTCGAAAGCCCAGCAGAGCGTTACAGAGGCGTCGATCACGAATGGCATCAGTACTTGCGGCCTTCGTCGCGCGCCGAAAGGATCTCCTCGACAGTGATTGTTCCCGCGCCCCTGCGCGCCGCTTTCATCTCTTCGATGACACGACGGATATTTTCGCGCTTTCCATCCCCCTCCGGCACAAGCCGCGCGATGGCGCGGCCGTGGCGGGTGATGATGAGCGTCTCGCCGCGCTCGACCTCGTCCAGCAGGCGGGGCAGATGGGTCTTGGCCTCGGAAGCCTGAACTTCCCGCACTATGTGCTCCTGCATCGACTGGTTGATTAGACTAGTCGAAACCTATCGCGCACGAACGATTTTGTCGAGCTTCACATCGTCGCCCCGATCTGCCACGGCGCGAATTCGGCGTCGCCGTAGCCCAGTTCCTCAGATTTGGAGCGCTCGCCGGAGGCGACCCGCAACACGCGCTCGAAGATTTCTTGCCCCTTGGCCTCGATGCTGACGCCGTCGAGCACGTCGCCGCAATTGATGTCCATGTCCTCGGTCATCCGGCGGTAGGTCTCGCTGTTGGTGGCGAGCTTGATCGAAGGCGTCGGCTTGCAGCCATAGGCCGAGCCGCGACCGGTGGTGAAGGCCAGCACATTGGCGCCGCCCGCGACTTGCCCCGTGGCGGAGACGGGATCGTAGCCGGGCGTGTCCATGTAGACGAAGCCTTTGGCGGTGACGGGCTCGGCATAGCGATAGACGCCGTTGAGCGGCGTCGTGCCGCCCTTGGCCGCCGCGCCGAGCGATTTTTCCAGGATCGTCGTCAGGCCGCCGGCCTTGTTGCCGGGCGAGGGATTGTTGTTCATCTCGCCGCCGTTGCGGGAGGTGTAGTCCTCCCACCAGTGGATCAGGCCGACGAGCTTGTCGCCGATCGCTCTGGTTGACGCGCGGGCGGTGAGGAGATGCTCGGCGCCGTAGATCTCGGGCGTTTCGGACAGGATCGCCGTGCCGCCGTTCTTGACCAGAATATCGGCCGCCGCGCCGAGCGCGGGATTGGCGGTGATGCCGGAATAGCCATCGGAGCCGCCGCATTGCAACGCCAGCATCAATTCGCTCGCCGGCCGCGTCTCGCGCTTCGCCTTGTCGAGGATCGGCAGCATCGCCTTGATCCGCTCCAGCCCGGCCTCGACGGTCTTGCGCGTGCCCCCTGTCGCCTGGATCGTCATGGAGTGGAACAGGTCGTTCTCGACGATCGCATATTCCTCCTTCATGCGGCCGATCTGGAACACTTCGCAGCCCAGTCCCACCATGATGACGCCGCCCATATTGGGATTGCCCGCGTAGCCCCATTGGGTGCGCTTGAGCGCCTCGAAACCCTCGCCCTTTGCCGCCATGCCGCAGCCCGTGCCGTGCACCAGCGGGATGATCCCATCGACGTTGGGATATGCGTCGAGCAGGCCGCTTTTCTCCGCCTCGCGGGCGATCAGGCGCGCAACGGTCGCCGAGCAATTCACCGACGTGAGAATGCCGAGATAGTTGCGCGTGCCGGTCTTGCCATTGGCGCGCCGGTATCCCTCGAAGGTCGCCTGAGCGCCGACGGGCAGAATATCAACGGGGCGCGCATCCTCGCCGAAGCGGTAATCGCGCTGGAAATCGTGCAGCACGCAATTGTGCTCGTGCACCCATTGGCCGGGCGCGATGTCGGCCGCGGCGAAGCCGATGATCTGGCCGAATTTGCGGATCGGCTCGTCCTTGGCGATGGGGACCGCCGCCATCTTGTGGCCGCGCGGCACGCGCTCCGTCGCGGTCACGCCCATCGGGGCGCTGCCGGTTTTGAATTCCTCGACGGCGATCAGCACATTGTCTTGCCCGTTGAGGCGCAGGGCGCGGGGGGTGGTCATATTTGTCTCCTTAGGGCGCGAACAGGCCGGGTTTGGCTTTGGCGAGCGCCTCGAACGTACGGGCGACGGCGGCGAGATGGGCGGCCAGCGCGGCGCGGGCGGCTTCGGGCTGACGCGCCTCGATGGCGGCGAGGATGGCGCGGTGCTCGGCGATGGTCTGGTGCATCCGCCCCGGCGGGTTCATCAGCAGGCGGCGCGGTCGCTCCAGGTGCTGACGCACGCCGTCCAAAATCGCCTCGGCGCGATGCAGCCCGAGATGTTGGGTCAGCAGCGCATGGAAGCCGACGTCGAGTTCGTAGAACAAGGCGCGGTCGCCCGCGCGCGCGGCTTCGTCGGCTTGCGCCAGATTGGCGCTGAGATCGGCGCGGCCCTCGTCGTCGAGCCGGCGGGCGGCTTCCGCCGCGACCTCGCCTTCCAGCGCACGACGCACGAACAGATGCTCGCGCACGCTCTCGGCTGAAATGGGGGTCACGAACGAGCCGTGCTGCGGCTCGATCCGCACCAGCCCCTCGAAGGCGAGCCGGCTGATCGCGGCCGAGACGGGAAAGCGCGAGACGCCGAGCTTTTCGCACAGGGCGAACTTGTCGATCGCCTGTTCCGGCTCAAGTTCGCCCGACAAAATCGCTTCCTTGACCGCCTCGTAGACCTGCCCCGCCTTGCTGTTGGCGCGCTCCTGCATCATCACCTATGCTCGGACCTCCCGCTGACATGTTAGAGGCAGACAGGTCCCGCGCAAAGCGTTAAATGAGGGTAAAAGAGGAAACGCGCCATGACTTATCCCGTGATGCTCGAAAACGAGATACTTCCCCTCGACGGTTACGCCGGCGCGCTCGCGGGCCGCGCGTTCCGTCCCGACCTCGGCGGCCCCGCTGTCGTTGCGATCCGCGCCGAGGGCGTGTTCGACGTAACGGCGCAGTTTCCCACGATGCGCGATCTCGGCGAGACGGCCGATCCGGCCTCGGCGTTGCGCGCGGCGCGCGGCGAGCGGATCGGGGCGCTGGCGGAATTGCTGGCCAATTCGGCCCCCGACGCGCGCGATGCGGCCAAGCCGTGGTTGCTGGCGCCGGTGGATCTGCACGCGATCAAGGCGGCGGGCGTCACCTTCGCGGCGTCCATGCTGGAGCGCGTGATCGAGGAGCGCGCGCGCGGCGCCCCGGATAGCGCCACGCGCATTCGCGCCGAGATGGGGCGGCTGATCGGCGAGAATTTGCGCGCGCTGAAACCCGGCTCAACGCAGGCCGAGCGGCTGAAGGCGGCGCTGATCGCGGAAGGCGCGTGGTCGCAATATCTGGAAGTGGGGATCGGCCCGGACGCCGAGATTTTCACCAAGGCGCAGCCGATGTCGGCGGTGGGTTGCGGCGCGGACGCCGGCTTTCACGCCCATTCGCACTGGAACAACCCGGAGCCGGAAGCTGTGCTGATTATCGCCTCCGACGGCAGGATCATAGGCGCCACGCTCGGCAACGACGTCAATCTGCGCGATTTCGAGGGCCGCAGCGCGCTGCTGCTGGGCAAGGCGAAGGACCAGAACGCCAGCGCGGCGCTGGGGCCGTTCGTGCGCCTGTTCGATGCGACCTTCTCGCTCGACGACGTGCGCGCGATGGAGATTTCGCTCGATATCGAAGGCGAGGACGGGTTCCGGTTGGAGGGCCGCTCGTCGATGCGTCAGATCAGCCGCGACCCCGCCGATCTGGCCGCGCAACTTATCGGCGCCCATCACGATTATCCCGACGGCGCGGCGCTTTATCTGGGCACGATGTTCGCGCCGGTGAAGGACCGCGACGCGCCCGGCCAGGGCTTCACCCACAAGGTCGGCGATGTAGTGAGCGTCAGCGCGGACAAGCTCGGCCGGCTCGTCAACCGGATGCGCCACGCGCAGGATTGCGCGCGCTGGGAGTTCGGGACCGCGGCGCTGATGCGGAACTTGGCGCGGCGGGGGGTGCTTTAGGATCGCCTCCGTCATTGCGAGCGAAGCGAAGCAATCCAGCCCTGCCATGATCGCCGGCCTATCGG
>JANYIH010000098.1 GCA_025358745.1 Hyphomicrobiales bacterium
CGCGCGCGACAAGTTCGGGCGCGTCGTTGAAGGCCACGCCGTCCACCATCACGGCGAGCGAAGAATTGAACGACGCGCGGCGCAAGGCCCTGATCGTGCGCGCGACGTCGTTCAGGACGCCGGGCGTCCCCATCGTTACGCCGACGACCGCCACCCATTCCTGCGCGACCACGTCGAGATTGGCCTCAACGGTTGGCGATCGTGCAGGCGTACGTCCCAGCCCGCCGAAAGCAGGAATTTGCCAACCACCTTAAGGCCGAAAACATGCGTGTCCCGAGGCGTGGCGATCAGCAGTACGCGGCGCTCCAGATCGCGAACTTCCATCCCGGCCGCGCTGCCGAATTCATTGAGCAATTCCTGCAACCGACCGACGCCGAGCGTCACATCGATAAAATCGCAGCGATCCTGCTCCCACAACTCGCCCAGACGCCGGGCGGTCGGCGCAAGCAGGATCTCGAACAGGCTGTCGAAGGAATGGCCGCGCGCGCTAATGCGCTGGAAGAACGTCGCCGCCCCGGAGCCGTCACTGGCGATGACGACGCGGCTGAACTCCTCGATTTCCTCAACGGTCGGCGGATTTGCTGCGGCATCTGCGCGCGAGCCATGATGCAGATCCGCTAGGCGCGGGACGATTTCGCCCCAAACGATGCTCTCCAGACGGTGAGCCCGCTCGCCGCGCTGTTCGGAGCCGCCCATTGGCAGCGGGTGGTCGAGTTCCTCAACCTGACTTGGCAGGCACTGTTGTTCCAAGGCCCCTCCCCTTGTGCATCGCATCGGCCCCTTCCGCGTTGGGCCCCGCAGGCGCGTCTCGTGCGCGCCAAGGACTCCATAGAAGCGGATAAATCGGGCTTCGTAAAGAGAGATTTACAATCCTTCTTCTGTGTAAGGCATATTTGTCACTCCGACCTGCGCCAACGTAGGGCGAGGTCGTAGAGATGCGCGACGAAGGCTGCAGCGAGCACCGTCCCGACAGACGCCGCCGGCGCTCCGCCGTTCGCAAGCCGCGCCGCCAGCAGGAGGCAGCCGCCGGCTGCGAGATTGGCCAGAAGGCCGGACGCCGGCGGGCCGACTACGGCGCGCGCCCGCGCAAACATCAGCGCCGCCGCCTCGACGACAATCAGCGCGAGCACGAGGTCGATCCAGCCCCCTGCGGCCAGCCACCCGCTCATCGTCGTCCCAGTCCCGCGCCGCAGAAGGGCTTGTTGAGTTCAACGATGCGCCAATTGAGCCAGCCCGCGAACGTCACCCAGACCAGATAGGGCGAAATGATCAGGGCGGCGAGCGGTTTGATGGCGTAGAGGCCGGCGATCAGCGCCACGATTGAAAGCCAGAACGGCGCGATTTCGATCAGCGCCCAATCCGGTCGTCTCAAATTGAAAAACAGCGGGCTCCACAGCACGTTGAGCACCGCGTTGACGAAGAACAACGCGACCAGCAACCAGCGCATCCGCATGTCCGGCGCATGTGTCCAGGCCATCACGCCGGCAATCGCGATGAAAATGTAGATCACCGTCCAGGCGGGGCCAAACAGCCAGTTCGGCGGCCGTAGCCTGGGGAAGCGTAAATTCTCGTACCACGGGCCGACGTCGGTCACGAGACCGCCGATCAGCGCCACCGCGCCCAGACAGATGACGGCGACAAGCGAGGGGAGACCATAATCTCGAACAAAGTCCGTCATGGCGCGGCGAGACGAAAGAGATGAGCGAGGTCTTTGAAGAAGATCCTCAGGTGCGCGAGCGGGTCGCTGCGCTGCAACTCCTTGTTCATGTAGGCGTTCCAGGTAAGGCGTTGGACATCGGGATCGCGGCAGAGCTTGACGAAGCTCTCACGCCGCCTGTCGCTGGAATACCAGAAATACTGCATGATTCCCAAGATCCAGAACACACGCCCGTGCGCCTTCATGAATCGCTGGCGCGCAAGCCCCAGCGCGCGCGCGTCGCCGGTCGTCAGGCAGGTCTCGACCGCATCGGCGGCGAGCCGGCCTCCCAACATCGCGTAATAGATGCCCTCGCCCGAGGCCGGCGCGACCACGCCCGCCGCGTCGCCGGCGAGCAGCACATCGCGGCCGTTGTCCCAACGTTTACGCGGTTTGAGCGGGATCGGGGCGCCCTCCTTGCGCAGCGCGCGGGTCTGCGAAAGCCCGGTCGCCGCGCGCAATTCGCCGACCGAGGCTTTGAGCGAAAACCCCTTGCGCGCGCTGCCTGAGCCGACGCTCATCGTCTCGCCATGCGGAAAAACCCAGGCGTAGAAATCGGGCGACAGCGCGCCGCGATAGTGGATTTCGCAGCGCGCGGCGTCGTCTTTATTGGTCGGCGTCGCGATGATCTCGTGATAGGCGAACACGAACCGCGACTTTCCCGTCGTTTCCTGCCGCGCCACCTCAGACAAAGCCCCGTCGGCGCCGATCACTAGACGCGTTGCAATCGCGCGCGGGCTCTCCTCCCTTTGCTTGACCCAGACCCGGACCACCCCGTCGGGCGCGCGCGCGATACGCTCGAATTCAGCGACGACGCGGGTCGCGCCCTCGCTCGCCGCGCGTTCGCGCAGCCATTCGTCGAACTCGCCGCGATCGACCATGCCGACGAAGCCGCCCTCGATCGGCATGTCGACGCGCTTGCCGCTCGGCGACACCATGGTCGCGAGCGTGACGCGCGCCTTGAGCAGGTGCGGCGGAATCGCAAAATCCTGGATCAGGCGGGGCGGAATCGCGCCCCCGCACGGC
>JANYIH010000115.1 GCA_025358745.1 Hyphomicrobiales bacterium
GGTGCTGAATGGTTTGGCCACCCTGTTGAAGAACTCGTCGAGCGTCGCGCATGTCCTCGGCGGCGTCAGCATGGGCGCGCTCGTGATGCGATATGCGTTGACGTTCTGGGAGTTCAACAATTTCACTCCCGCCAACGCCAATGCGACCGTGCATTTCTCGTGGGATGGGTCGCATTTTTGCGCCTGTATCCCGACGCGCGTTCAATGGCAGGCGCTTTGTTGGGCGCCGCTTTCCAAACCAGCGCAAGACCTCGTCGACCTCCTGCATTGTCCGGCGGCGATGCAGATGCTGTTCTACAATGTCCCCGATCTCTCGGGCAGCGTCACGGGCGGCAGCATCGAAGCGCAGGCCTTCAAGGATTTTTGGGACGACATTTGGGTCCTCGGCGGATACCCGCAAAAGCTGACGAAAGTCGCCGTCGCCAACGGAGCGGGAACGGCCGGACAAGTGCTGTCGCCGGGGGCGCTGAACGTTTCCGTGATCGGATACGACAGCGGCATTCCCGTTGCGAGCGCTTTCGCCGCGAATGACCCCGTCTATTCGAGCAATTTGGCCAACTCCGCGAAGGCTGTGGCTTGCACTAAACAGAGGTTGATGCCGATGGTGGCGCAATACGTCTCCGGCTTCACCGATGCGCAAGGCGGATTGCGCGCCTCCTTCCGCGAGCTTGGCGATGCCCTCTATAGCGGCATGTTGAAAGTCCCTCCCATCGACAGCGGGTCGGAGACTGTCGTGGCCGACAGCCATAGCTTTGTGCCGACCTTCAGCGCTTTGGATATGTCAAATATCAACGACCAAAACTTGTTTTCTTCGTTGCAGGGTCAGCAATCGAATTTCGATAAATTCATGTTCTCGTCGACAAACACCGGTCATGCCGTCGTCACCCAAGAGCTTCAGGATTGGTTGTTGATGACCATTTTCGGGTTCAATATCGCACAAGCCGCCGCGCCGGTCAGATCGCTGGCCTTTGCGGATCGCAGCGGACGGGCGCGACTCCTTGCGGACGAGGGCGCCAGCGCGGATTACGCCTGAGGGCTGGTCTCGCGAAACCGGGATCGGCGCCGGACCTCGCGAATGTGAAGCCGCTCATTCCGACGCTGTGTCTCGCCGAAGCTGTGTCTCGTTCCCGGGGCGACGCCGCGCGCCTCACCCCTACCGTTGCAACCGCACCCCGACCAGCACCGTGTCGGCTTTGTACCCGCCCCCCGGCGTCGCCGAGACGAACTGCTGATGCATCGCGCTCGCCTTCAGGACGATCTCGCGCGACAGGTGATATTCCGCATTGGCGCCGAGCGTGTAGCTGCGGCTGTCCTGGTTGACCCCGACATATCTGTCGCTGGCGACGGTTCCCGTCAGGCCGAGCTTGATGCGCTCCGTCAGCGCGTGATCGACGCCGAGCGTATAGGTGCGGTTGATGTCGGCCGAGGCGCCGGCGACCACGGCGTCGGCGAGCAGCGTCGAGGTTCTCAGCGTCACCGTCGTCAGCGGGGTGACCGACCAGGCGAGCGAGGCGTCGAACAACGGCGCGCCGACATCGGCCAGGCGCGCGTCGCGATAGGCGCGTACGCCATAGCCAAGGCTCGCCTCGCCCGTCAGCGTCTCCGCGAGCGAGACGCGCAGCCCCGCCCTTCCGGTCACGCCGTCGGAGGCGCGATCGAAGCCGGCCGCGTCCCGGCTCTGGTCATAGGCGCGCACGTCGCCGCCCACTTCCGCGAACGGCGACACAGCTTCGCTCAACCGATAGCTCGCCCGCAGCTTGAGGCCGTAATCGTTGTAATCCTCGCTGGCGAGCGAGCCGCCGCTATATTGCACCCGGTCGATCGCGCCATGCAGCCCGAGGCTGAGGTCGCCGAATCTATCCGTCACGCCGGCCGTCGCGCCGTAGGTGGAGACCAGCGTCAGGCTTTGCGTCGTCGCGCCGCCCAGACCCAGCTGCGCATTGGTCTGATTGGCGACATTGAATCGGCCCTCGGTGTCGAAGGCGAGGTCGCGGGTGGCGTCGACCCGATAGTCCACCACGCCCGATCCGTAGGGCGCGCTCGCGCCCGGCGTCTGGAAATAGTCGTTGTAGCCGATATGGGCCGCGCCCGTCAGTTCGTTGCGGCTCCAGTTCGATTGCAGGCCGACGCCAAGTTCGCTCACCGAGAGCGCCGAGCCTTTGGCCGCGCCAGCCAAGCCCAGGGGGTTGCGGGCGTAACCGGCGCTCTGTTCAAAATAGGGCGTCAATTTCAGATCGCCGACATAGACGCCGACCGGATCGAACGGCCGCTCCTCGCGCCGGATCGCGCGCCGCGGCGGGGCCTGCGGCAGCGCCGCCACAGCAGGGCCGGTGACCACGGCGGGCGCCTGTGCGCCGCCGCGCAAGCCCAGCCGGCTCGCGCCGCGATAGGGCGCCAGCGGCGGCAAATCGCCGCGCCTGCGCCGCGTTCTGGGACGCGGCGCGTCCCGGCGGACGGCGGCGCCGGACGTCAGTTCGGGCAGGGACTCGGCGGCGCGCAGCGCGGGCGGGTCGCTCTCGCCGCCGCGCAAGTCGGGCCCTTCGGCCGGGGCCACGCTTTGGGCGAGCGCCGGGCCGGTCGTCAAGGCGGCCGCCAGCGCGACCCAGGCCCATGAATTGCGCGACGACACCGAAAAGCCACCCCTCGCGCCGCAATGCGCCGCGGCGTCGTCTTCTGGGTTAGGCGGTCATGGTTAACGCCGTCCTAACTCGCCATCGGCGCGGCGCGATGTTAGAGCGGCGCCATGAACTATGATCCATCGAAGGCCGTCCCGGCGGCGCGACGCGCGCTGGCGATCGAGCGCAAGGGCCTGCTCGCGCTGGAGGAGGCCCTGAGCCTGCCGGGCGAAGGTTCCTTGGCGAACGAATTGTCGCGCGCCGTCGAGGCGATGCTGTCGGCGCCCGGCCGCGTCATCGTCACCGGCATCGGCAAGAGCGGCCATATCGCGCGCAAGATCGCGGCGACGCTGGCCTCGACCGGCCAGCCCGCCGCCTTCGTGCATCCGGCCGAAGCCAGCCATGGCGACCTCGGCATGGTGCAGAACGGCGACGTCGTGCTGGCTTTGTCGTGGTCGGGCGAGAGCGTGGAACTGGCGGCGATTCTCACTTACGCCAAGCGCTTCAAGATCCCGCTGATCGCGCTCACCGCGCAGCGCGACAGCACGCTGGGCCGGCAGGCCGACATCTGCCTCTGCCTGCCGCTGGCGCAGGAAGCTTGTCCCAACGGCCTCGCGCCGACCACCTCCACCACGATGCAGCTCGCGCTCGGCGACGCGCTGGCGATGGCGCTGCTGGAGGCCAAGGGCTTCACCGCGCGCGATTTCCGCGACCTGCATCCCGGCGGCAAGCTCGGCGCCAAACTCGCCTTCGTGCGCGACATCATGCACAAGGGCGACAGCGTGCCGCGCATCCGCGTCGGCGCGCGCATGGCCGAGGCGATCGTCGAGATGACCTCGAAGGGCTTTGGCTGCGTCGGCGTGTTCGAGGCCTCCGGCGCGCTCGCCGGCCTCATCACCGACGGCGACCTGCGCCGCCATCTGCGCCGCGAACTCGGGCTCGACACGCCGGTCGAATCGGTGATGACCAAGCATCCCCGGGTGATCGGCCCCGACGCGCTGGTCGCCGAGGCGCTGGAGGTGATCAGCCACAAGATCTCGAATCTTCTGGTGGTGGAAGGCGGCGAGGTGGTGGGAATCGTGCATTTCCACGATCTGCTGCGGCTCGGCGCCGCCTGAGCCGGTTGCGCTCGCGCCGAGCCTGTGGCAAAAGCCGCCGCGTCGAAGGGCTGCCGTAGCTCAGTGGTAGAGCACTCCCTTGGTAAGGGAGAGGTCGAGAGTTCAATCCTCTCTGGCAGCACCATCAAAGCCCCTTGAAATATCCCCTCTTTCGGGTTCCCTGCCGCCTTGGCGACCTCGCCTGCGGCCTGGTGCGCCTGGCAAGCGGGTTCCGGATGCGGTTCCAGACCCATCCTCGCCTTGAAACACGCCGTTCGCCGGTCCGATCCCGCATGATGCGGCGCCTGGGAGGTTTCACCGATTCGCTCGCGAAGTCGCCCGCGCACGGGAACTCGCGTTGCGACGGGGTGCGTTGAGGGCGGGCTGGACTTGACGCGAAAAACTGTCATTGCTGTCGCCTAAGCACATACGAGGGGTCGCGCCGCGCAGCGCTCGTGGGGCGCTGGGCGGCGGGCGTCGTCTTGACTTGGCCCCGGTCGTTGAAGTTGCTAAGGCGACGCGCCACGTGGAAGGGCGCTCGAGGCCAAGGGGGAGACCTATGTCTTATCAGCCGAACAAATGGGCGACCGGTCTCGTGCCGCTGGCGGTGCTCTGGGTGCTCGGCACCGTGGGCGCGCAGAACGACGCCGGCAGGTCGCTGTCGAGCAACGTGCGCGCCGCGCTCGGCGACGACGTCGAAAACGCAAACGTCAAAACGTCGGGACGCGACGTGGCGCTGTTTGGCCAGGCTTTCACCCACGCCAATCTTCAGACCGCGGTCGACAAGGCGCTCGCCGCGCCGGGCGTGCGCGCGGTCGATTCGAGCGGCCTGGGCGTCATCCCCGCCGTGGCGCCCTACACGTGGTGGATGGTGCGCGATGGCGGGCGGGTGACCCTGTCGGGCAACGTGCCCAATCCCGGCGCCAGAGCCAGCCTCGTGGCGGACGCCAAGGGCCTCGGGCTCGCCGACGTGCTGGACCGCGCGAGTTACGGGCGCGGCGAATCGGCTGCGCTGCCGGCCGCAGCCGCCTATGCGGCGCAACTGCTCGCCCAGTTCAGCCGGGGCGCGGCGACCTTCTCCGATGGCGCATTGGAGGTGAGCGGGACCGCCGCCAACGCCGACGCCTATGCGAAGGCCAAAGCGCTGCTGAAGTCGCCGCCTGCGGGAGTCAAGCTGACTTCGTCCGACGTTACGCCGCCCGTGGCCGCGCCCTACCTGTTCGCGGCGGCGCGGGATGGCGACAAGCTGACGCTTTCCGGAGGGGCGGGGTCCGAACCCGCGCGGGACGCGCTGACCAAGCTGGCCGCGCAGCTCTTTCCCGGCGCCAAAATCGAGAACAAGCTCGCCCTTCGGAGCGGCGCGCCGGGCGGCGAGGCGCAGGCGGCGGATTGGGCGCTCGGCGCGCTCGCCAGGCTCGCTTCGGGCAAGGCGGAAGCGCGCGATACGACGATCACGTTGAGCGGCAAGGCGAGCGGGCCGGGCGACATCGAGGACATTGCGGCGCTCGCCGCCAAGGCGCCGCCGAGCTTTGCGCTCAAGGCGGACGGCATCGCGCCGGCGGCGGTGGCGAACTTCTCCTTCGCCGTGCAGCGCGACGAGGAAGGGCTGCACTTCACGGGCTACACGCCGGACGCGGCGGCGCATCAGGCGATGCTGAAAGCGGCCGAAGCGACCGGGGCGCAGGTCGAGGATCACACCCGGATCGCCGCCGGGCTCGACAAGGGCGTCGATTTCAACGCGGTCGTCAAATTCGCGCTCGACGAACTGTCGGGATTGGACTCCGGCAAGGTCAAGCTCGCCGGGACCGAATTGAGCGCGATGGGCCGCACGCTCGACTGGCGCGTCGGGCAGGAAGCGCAGGAGCGGCTCAAGGCGCTTCCCGCCGGCCTCGCCTTGGCCGACAGCGACATCCAGCGACCGGAAACGCCCGATGAGATCGCCGCGCAACGGGCGGTGAAGAAGAAGGCGCAGGAAGAGGCCGAAGCCCGGGCGGCGGAAGACGCGCGCCAGGCCGAGGACATGCGCAAGTCCGAAGAGGCGGCCAAAGCCGAGGCGGCGGCGAAGGCGGCCGAAGCGGCCAAGGTCGTCGAAGCGGCGCGTCTGGCCGACGAAGCGCGCATAGCCGAGGCGGCGCGCAAGGCCGAGGCGGCGAAGGTCGCCGATCAAGCCAAGGCGATCAGCGAGGCGACGGGCGCGGCGGCGGACGCGCGCAAGGCGCTCGACGAAGCCAAGCGCACGATTCAGACGATGGAGGCCCACATCGCCGAGATTGAAGGCAAGGCGAAGGAATCGGCGCAAGCCGCCGAGGCGGCGCGCCAGTCGGTCGCGCAATCTCTCGCGGCCGTGGAGTCGCAGCGAAAGCTGGACGCCGCCCGGCAGGCCGATCTGGCCCAGAAGGCTGACGACGCCGCCAAGGCGATTGAAGCGGCCAAGTCCGCCGCGATATCGGCGCTGGAGATGCAGGTCGGCAAGGCCGAGCAGGCCGCGACTGTCGCCAGCGACGCCGCCAAAGCGGCGCAGGACGCCGGCGCCAAAGTGACATCCGATCTCGCGGTTCAAGCCAAGACCGCCCAGCTTGGCCTGTTGTCGGCCGAGCAATCGCGCAAGGACGAACTCGCCAAGCAGGGCGAGGCTTCGACGAAGGCGGGCGAAAGCGCGCTGGCGCAAATCAAGGCCGAAGTCGCCAAGGTTGAGGAGATCGGCAAGCAGGCCAGCGGGGCGCTCGCCGCCGCCGGCGCCGCGCGCGGCGCAGAAGAGGCGCGGCTGGCCGATCTCGCCAGGCAGGCCGAGGATTCCGCCAAGGCGGCCGCCGCGACCGCCCAGACGCTCGACGACGCGCAATTGGCGGCGGCGAAAACCGCGCAGGGCGCCGAAAAGGCGGCCGCAGACGCCGTGGCCGCCGAAAAAGCGCGGCAGGCCCAGCTCGCCGATCAGATCGGCAAGGCGGAAGCGTCGGCCAGGGCGGCCGCGCAGAGCGCCTCCGCCGCCGTGGATGCGGCGCAAAAAGTCGCCGAGGCCGCTATCGCCCCGGCCGTGCCGCAGAAGGCGTTCGAGGCCCCCGCCGTCGACGTCGCCGCGCTCGCGGCTCAAGCCGGCAAGGTGGAGGACGCGGCCAGGGCTTCGGCCGCCAGCGCTGCCGCTGCCGAAGCCGCCGCCAGGAATGCGGAAGCCGCCTCCCAGGCGGCGGACGAGGCGCGTCAGGCGGCGCGGCAGCCCGTGGATGCACGACCGCTTGAGGAGCAGGCGAACAAGGCGGCCGACGCCGTCAAGTCTGCGGCGGCGAGCGCGACCGCAGCGGCGGCTTCCGCCAAGGCTATCGAGGATGCGGCCGGCGCTGCGGCGCAGAGCGCCGCGGCTGCCGATCAAGCTGTGAAGGCGGCGCAGGGGGCGACTGCGGGCGTAGCGGATGAAGCGAAGAAGGCGCAGGACGCGGCGAGCGCGGCGGCGCAAAGCGCATCGGCGGCGAAGTCGGCGCAGGACGCGACTTCGGGCGTAGCGGATGACGCGAAGAAGGCCGAGGATGCGGCCGGCGCGGCGGCGCAGAGCGCTGCGGCTGCCGACAAGTCCGTGAAATCGGCGCAGGGGGCGACTGCGGGCGTAGCGGATGAAGCGAAGAAGGCGCAGGACGCGGCGAGCGCGGCGGCGCAAAGCGCATCGGCGGCGAAGGCGGC
>JANYIH010000143.1 GCA_025358745.1 Hyphomicrobiales bacterium
TCCTGCTCGCCGGCGTGCTGGCGTTCGTGTTGCAGATGGTGCTGCTGGGCTACACCTTCTCGACGCTCGCCCGCTCGCAGATGCAGGCGATGCAGCTCACTTTCTTTTTCCTGCTGCCCTCGATCCTGATGTCCGGCTTCATGTTCCCGTTTCGCGGCATGCCGGATTGGGCGCGCTTCATCGGCAATCTGCTGCCGATGACGCATTTCCTGCGCGTCGTGCGCGCGATCATGCTGAAGGGCGCCAATTTCGCCGAGATCGGCCCCGAATTCGCCTGGCTGTGCCTGTTCGCGCCCCTGTTCGCGATCCTGGCGCTGCTGCGCTTCCGCCGCACGCTCGATTGATCAGCCCGCGCGCGGCAGCGCCTCGGCCGGCAACTGATCGTACTCCACCACGCGATCGCGCCCCGCATTCTTGGCGGCGTAGAGCGCCTTGTCGGCGGCGGCGTAGAGCGCATCGAAATCGAGATCGCGCCGCGCGGCGAACCCGACCGAAACCGTCACGCCTATCGTTTGTCGGGCGTAAGCGACGGGGTCTTCGGCGACGCGTTGGCGGAACCGCTGCAACCGCGCGCGCAATTCGCCGGCTGGCAGGTCGGCCGCAATCAGCGCGAATTCCTCGCCGCCGACCCGCGCCACGATGCCCAGATCGCCCAGGTCGCGTTGCATCCGCTGCGCCACCGCCTTGATGATCTCGTCGCCGGCAGCGTGGCCGTAGCTGTCGTTGATCCGCTTGAACCGGTCGATGTCGGCGATAACGAGCGCCAGGGCGCCGCCGTCGAACCGCTCCGCCGCCTCGTACAATGCGCGCCGGTTGGCGAGCCCCGTCAAGGGATCGGTGCGCCCGAGCCGGTCGGCCTCGCGCTTGGCGTGGAACAATTCGAGATGGGCGTGCCCCATCGAGCGCGCGATAGGCACGGCGACGAGGATCACGATGGCTGTGGTGATGAGTTCCTCACGAACGATATCCAGCCAGGTGGTGAAGAAAAGCAGACTCTGAACGACGTCGATGCCGACCGCGACGATCAACGCCAGAATCGTCACCGACGTCACATACCGGCGCAGTCCGGCGGAATCGGCGACAATGGGGTGGAAGACGTTTCTTAGCAAAGCCACGGGCGCGCCGGATCAATACCGAGGAAGGGCCCCTATCCTCTCAAGCATAAACCTCAAATTCCCCTTAAAGAAAGTCCCGCCTCGTTCGATGAAATGCGATCAAATACTCGCGATTGGCCAGAATTATTCCGTTTTTTCGCAGGATTGACTGCATTATACTTACGCAACGTAAGATATATCCGCCGAGGCTTGACCGCCGCCGCGCCGCGCCTCTATCTCCCCGCCGCCTTCCGGGGGAAATCATGGCTGTCATCGTAGCGTTCGGCGATTCCAACACCTGGGGTTACGACCCTGCGCGCGGCGCCCGTTTCGCGCCTGACATCCGCTGGACCGGCGTCATGGCGGCCGCGCTCGGCCCCGAGCATCGCGTCATCGAGGAGGGGCTCAACGGCCGCACGACCGTGTTTGTCGATCCCATCGAGCCCGACCGACGCGGCGCCGATTATCTCCCGCCCTGCCTGCGCAGCCACGCCCCGCTCGATCTGCTCATCGTAGCGCTAGGCTGCAACGACATGAAGGCGCGCTTCAACGTCTCGGCCGCCGAAATCGGCTTCGGCGCCGAGCGGCTGGTCGCGATGGCGCAAGCCGAGCCGGTCGGCCCGAAGGCCGCGCCGCCGCGCGTGCTGCTGGTCGCCCCTCCGCCGGTCGCCAGGCTAACCGCCTTCGCCGACATGTTCCGCGGCGCGGAGCCCAAATCGCGCGAAATCTCCGCGCGCTACGCTGAAGTCGCCGAGCGGCGAGGGATCGGCTTCGTCGACGCGGGCCAGTTCATCGCCTGCTCCGACCTCGACGGCATCCATTACGAGGCCGACAGCCACGCTCTGCTCGGCCGCGCGCTGGCGCAGGCCGTTCGCATGGTGCTGGAATAAGGCAGGCGCCCTTCAATCGAGAATCGCCACCGCCCGCGTCCAGCCCGCGCTCGCCTTCTCCACCTTGACGGGGAAACAGCAGACGGTGAAGCCGAACGCCGGCAACGCTTCGAGATTGTGCAGTTTCTCGATGTGGCAATAGCCGCGCACGCGCCCGGCCTTGTGGCCTTCCCAGAACAACGACCAGTCGCCGGTCTCCTGGATGCGCTTGAGCGTGTAGGGGAACGGCGCGTCCCAGCTCCAGCCGTCGATGCCGGTGACGCGCACGCCCCGCTCGGTCAGGTAGAGCGTCGCCTCGCGGCCCATGCCGCAACCCTTCAACACGTAATCGTCGTGGCCATAGGCGATTCCGGCGGAGGTGTTGACCACCACGATATCGAACGGCTTCAACTCGTAGCCGACCCGCCTCAATTCGGTCTCGACGTCCCCCGCCGTGCAGACATAGCCGTCGGGTTTGTTGCGAAAGTCGAGCTTCACGCCGGGGCGGAAGCACCAGTCGAGCGGGATTTCGTCGATCGTGGCGGAAGGTTTTCCGCCGTCCATGGTGGCGTGATAGTGCCACGGCGCGTCGAGATGGGTGCCGTTGTGGGTCGTCATCTGCACCCGTTCGACCGCCCAGGCCTGGCCCTCCGGCAGATCCTCGCGCGTCATGCCGGGAAACATCTTCAGTACGTCCGACACGCCGGCATGATGGTCGAAATACTCGATTCTTGGCTCCAACCCCGGCGGATCGGAGCCGATTCCGGCGGCCAGCGGAACGGAAAGGTCGATGAAGCGTCGGCTCATGGCGTTTTCTCCCTCCCCGGGGATCAACCAGCAATCGCCGGTCGGCGCAATGGCGAAGGCGATCCCTTCCCGCGCAACCCGATCGCGGATCGTATCGCAGACGGGTTTCGCCGCGCCGGCTTAGCGGCTAGAAGGCGCTTCCCTCGCACCCGAAGCTGACATGACCTCCGTACGCGGCGAGATCGCCGCCACTTTCACTCTCGCCTGGCCGATCGTGCTGACCAATGTCGCGGTCAATTTCATGACGACCACCGACGTCATGTTCCTCGGCCGCCTGTCGCCCGAAGCGCTGGCCGCCAGCACGCTCGGCTTCAATCTCTATACGCCGATCTTCCTGTTCTGCGTCGGTGTCGTCAGCGCCGCCGCGCCGCTGGCCGCCGAAAAGATCGGAGCCAACGCCAGGGATTGGGCGGGGGTGCGCAAGGTCGGCCATCAGGCGCTCATCAGCGCCCTCGTGCTGGCGCTGCCGTTCTGGATTTTGTTCTGGAAGGCGGAAGCCATCCTGGTCGCGATCGGCGAGCCGCGTGAGCTCGCCGCGCTCGCGGGCCAATACATGCATGGCCTGCAATGGGCGCTGGCTCCCGCCTTGCTCTACTTCGCCGCGCGGTCGATCCTCTCCGCGCTCAATCGCGTGCGCGCGGTGCTGATCGCCGGCCTGATCGGCGTCGCCTGCAACGCGCTGTTCAACTACGCCCTGGTGTTCGGCAAGCTGGGTTTTCCCGCGCTCGGCGTGTTCGGCTCGGGGCTGGCCACAACCCTGAGCCAATCCCTGATGTTCCTCCTGCTGCTCGGCTATAGCGGACTCGATCCGAAATTGCGCCCGCACAAGCTGATGCTCGGGCGCTGGCGCCTTGAGGGCGCGGACCTGCTGCGGATGTGGCGGCTCGGCGCGCCGATCGGCTTTTTCATCGCGCTGGAAGTCGCCACCTTCGCCGGCGCCGCCCTGGCGATGGGTTGGCTCGGTTCGGCGCAGATCCAGGCGCACGCCATTGCGCTCAACATCGCCGCCACCGCCTTCATGGTCCCGCTCGGGCTCGGCATGGCCGCGACGGTGCGGGTCGGCCACGCCTACGGCGCGCG
>JANYIH010000156.1 GCA_025358745.1 Hyphomicrobiales bacterium
CTTGCCGGCCCAGAACTGCGCCACGCGCACGCGGCGGGACAGGTCTTTGTTGCGGTCCCAATAGAATTTGAGGAGGATGCAGCCGTCCTTGTCGACGTCGATCTCCTCGCTCTCGTTGCCCTTGTCGGCGACCACCAGCGCCGATTGCCAACCCGCGACGGTCGGGCGCCGCGTCGACAGCAGCGAGCGGAACTGCCGGCTCGAATCCATCATCTCATAGTTGCCGGCATAGGCGACGGCCGCGCCGCCGCCTGAGATATAGGTCTGATCGACATAGGAATGCGTGGAGCGCAGCACGACATATTCCTTATTGTCGGCAGCGGCGGCAATCTGCTCCGTCGTCACCTTGCCGCCGGGAAACAGCGACGGCGCCGAGCCAACGGCGAAGCGATGATCGTCGAGCGCCTGAACGGATTCGATGCGCGCCTTCGAGTATTTCTCACTGAACGGCTTGCCTGTGAAGAAGGGATCGTAGTCGTAGGTTTCCAACTGCGAGTGCTCGTAATTGCCGTGCATGTCGGATTTGCCAAGATAGTCCGCGGCCGGCTTTTTCCACCAGAAGCTGTTGACCGCGTCCTTGCCGCTCTGTAGCGCGCGCGAGGTCGACCAACTGTCGAATTGCTGACGGTCGCGGCGCGACTCGACAGTCACCGGCAGCAGCGGCACGTTGGCGAGGCCAGGCGTCTTCTCATGGCAGCTCGGCATGTCGCAGATCACCATCGTGTGTTTGGAAGAGGTGTGCTCGAAGTAGTAATAGATGCCGAATTCCTCCATCAACCGGCAGACGAAGTTGAGGTCGGTCTCCCGATACTGGGTGACATAGGTGATCGTGGGATAGTCGTCCTTTAGATTCAGCCGAAAATCGCTGAAACCACGATCGTCGAACACCTTCTTGATGATATCCGCCGGCTTCTTGGTGGAGAAGATGCGGCAGTCGGACGCTTTCGATAGAAGGTACAGCCAGGGCCGCAGCATGAACTGATAGCCAAACAGGCCATATTGCCCGCCGGTGTAGTTGGCCTCCGTCAGCACGCCGTTGAAATGCCGCTCCAACCCGTCGACGGCCTTGATCGTCACGTTGCAGTTCTTGCCGATCAGGGAGTCAAGGTTGAAGTTCTCCTGCAGTGAAAGCGCGCCGACGCGATATTCGAACAAGGCGCCCAGACCCTCCGTGCCCTCGAATCGATTGAGCACGAAGGTGTCGCCGCCGGCCGGCGTGGTGAGCTTGCCGATGCGGCCTTCCTGGGAAAGATCAGACATGATTGCCTCTGTAGTTGCGGCTTGAGCGATGCTAACAGAATACGGAATGCGTCAGAACACTTTCGCGAAGGCGGGTATCGCTTTCAACACATCGAGCTTCAGGCCGAATTGGAGCGCCTGCGGTTGATGCGGGTCGGTGGGCTTGGCGAGCAGGAACGGATCGGCCTTGCCGAAATCGTCGACATGCAACGACAGGCCGGGAACCCACGGCACGGGCACATCGGCGCCTTTCAAGACGCCGAACGCGAAATGGCGCGACTCGCTCGGCCCGATCACCGCGCCGACGACGCTTGCCGCCAGGGGCGCGGTGATGGTTATGGCGAGGATGCGGTCGCGCCAGGGCGCCTGATCCCACTCCGACTTCAGCAATCGCGCCTGACGCAGTCCTTCATCGCTCAGCTTGTTGAGGTTCTGCTGCACGATCGGTAGGCCGTGCAGCGCCTTCAGTATGTCGCCGACGGCCCCGGCCTTGGGCGCGGCGGATTCGCCGCGCATCGCGGCCGGGTCGGGCAGCTTGTAGAAGGGCGAAGGCGGCGGCGGCCCGATCACGGGCGGCGTCAACAGGGGCGTCGGCGCCGGAGCGCCGAACAAGGGCGCGGTCCTGCCCAGCCTTCGATAGAACGCATCCTCCTCCCAGGCCCGCATCTCCGCGAAGCTCGGCAGCAGCGCCGGAGGCGCGAGCGGGGCGTCCAGGAATGCCTTGTCGATCAGGTCGAAGCTCGGGCGGCGCATTGAAAACAGCAGCGAGCCTTGGAGAATGTAACGCTCGAACGCCAGCACGGCGGCAAACGGATCGTCGAGCTTGAGGAACGCAGGCTGGTCGCGCGGCGGCGGCGGCGACGCCAGCGCCGGACGCCATTCGAGCCGTGGCGTGTCCCAATGCAATTGCAACTTGAACCGGGGCGAGGGCGGACGCAAGCCGTCGTCCCCCGTTGGGAGCTTGAGGTCGTCGGTCGGCGTGTCGCCGGAGCCGCTATCGTTGGGACCACTCATCGGATCTAGCGCGCGCTCCCTGTGCTTGCCAACTATGCTATCCCGAACTTACGGTCCGCCGCGCGGCTTTTTTCGCTTCGCCGGGCCGTGGAGGGCGACATGAGCGAGACTGTGACCATCGAGCCGATTTCGCCGGAGGCGCCGTGCGGGCCCGATCTCGATCTCGCCGGCGATCCCGATTTCATGAATTTTCTAGCCGCTATCGAGGGGCAATTGCCGGCCTCGTTCTTCAGCTTCGAGCGCAAGGACATCGACTTTCCCGCCGCGTTCGCGACCGCCGCGCAATTGCGCAAACGCACTCACGATCTGCGCCTCGTGCTGCTGGTCGCCAAACTCGCCGTCCTCAACCGCGACTTCTTCGCCTTCGCCCGCGCCGTGGCGGAAATCGCCGCGCTGCTCAGCCAATATTGGGAGGAGGCGCATCCCAGCGGCGAGGACGGCGATTATTCCTCGCGTCTGGCGCAACTCGGCACGCTCGACGACGGCCCGGTCGTGGTCCTGCCGTTGCAATACGCGACCTTGCTGCAATCCGAGCGGGAAGGCCCGCTCGCCTATCGCGCCGTGATGGTGAACGCGGGCGAGGCTAAATTGCGCGAAGGCGAAAAGCTCGCCTCGACCGGCGCGATCGAACGGATTTTGACCGGCCTGGACATGCCGATTTTGATGAACCTGCACGCGACTTTGAACCAGTTGCGCGACGATCTCGGCGCTATCGCGCAAATCACCGCCGAGCGCGCGGGCGCCAGCGGGGCGGTGAAGTTCAGCGCGCTGGCGCCGCTGGTCGAAAAGATGATCGACTTCGCGCAAGCAGCCCTCGTGCGCCGGGATCCCACGCTGGCGCCGGCCAGCGCCGCCGCGGACGGCTCCCAAGCCGAAACGCAAGCGGGGCCAGGGACCTTCACCAGCCTTGCCGATGCCGATGCGGCGCTTGCTTCGGCGCTGGGCTATTTCCAGACCCAGGAACCATCGAGCCCGGCCTTGCTGCTGATCGTGCAGGCCCGCGCCACGCTGGGCAAGAACCTCTATGAGGTGATCCGTCTGTTGGCCCCTCGCCACGCCGAGAACGCGCGCGTGTTCGTGGGCCCCGCCGGCGCCTTCTCGATTCCCGTCAGCAACCTTCAGGACGCCCCCGCGCTCGACTTTTCCCCCGCCGACGCGCCGGCCGCGGAAAGCCGCGCCCAGGCGTTTGCGCTGGTCGAGCAGGTCGCCACGCATTTGCGCAACGTGGAGCCGTCGAGCCCGGCGCCCTATCTGCTCGACCGCGCACGGACGCTCGCCGCGCGCGATTTCCTCAACCTTCTGGGCGAAGTGTTTGCCGCTGACGAGCTAGAATCGATGAAGAACGGCAGTTAGCCTATTTCCGCGCATCGGTCAGGAACGCCGTCCAGTCCTTCGTACCGCCGGTGTCGATCTCGGCGAAGTTGACCGCCTGAAGCCCGCGCCGCCAGCAATCGGAAATGCCAAGAACGCGAAATTTGCCGCGATCGACGCACATCGACACTTTGCCGGTGAGGACGTCCACCGCGTCGATGTCGATGGCGTAGAGATAAAGGAACCGGCCGGGCAAGGCTCCCCGCAACGCGGTCGAGCACGAGCCCGGCGTCATCGTCCACCAGCCCTCGGTGGCGAAACGCTCGCCCGCGTTGTAACCGATGGCGTAGTTCACCAGCATGTGGGTGTTGTTGCACACGCGCATGTCCGCCCGCGCCGGCGCGAGCGTCATCGCCAAAGCCACCAGCGCCGGCAGCCAGCGCGGCGCCCGCGTCAGGAGGCGGAAGTCTCGCACATCAGAAAACGCCATTGCGCGCGAGCGTAGCGGGGCGTTCGCCCCTCGTCCAGCGCCCGCCTCACCAGGTCGTCGGGGCAAAGCTCGTATTGGCGATGGCCGCTGGCAGGCTGCGCGGCGGGGTCGCGGTGACGCCGCTGGCTGACCATTTCACCGCCGGCACGCTCGTGTGCAGGGCGATGCGCTCCTTCCACGAGACCGCGTTGACGAGATACAGGCGGTCGCCGCCGCCCATGATGTCCCACCCCTCCATATCGGCGCCATAGCAGCGTCCGTCATTGCCGGTCGCCGAGTCGAGCGCGCAGGTGGCGTCGCCGTCGAGGCCGCGAATGTGCGCCTGGCCGAGCGCGTGGCCGATCTCGTGGCCGATCGTGTTGTGATGGACTTTGTTGGCCTCGTCGATGACGCGCGGGCGGAACAGATCGGAATCGTCATAGTCGCTGTCGTCGGAGCGGAAGCTGCCGTCGTTGAACGTGGAGAAGGTTCTCCGGACTGGCGTCGCAGCGGTCGGCGACACGCCGGGGGCGAGATTGACCGCGCCCGTGGATTTGTCGAGGTTGAATACGTTGATCGTCCGGTGCGGCGGGCCGCCGCGCAGCGGGCCGGCGCCGGGCGTGTTGTCGAGCAACCCGCCGGGGCCAATCACGGCCACGCGCAACAGGCAGAGCACGTTGGGTCGCACCTTCAGCGGCATCGCCGCGCGCCAGCCCGAGTCATAATCGAGTTCGCTATAGTCGCTGGGCGTGACCAGCAGGAATTGAAAATTCCAGGTGTCTTCGGCTCGTTTGACGAAGCCGCGCATGAACTTGGTTGTGAGGTCCGGCGTCCAGTCGAGCAGTGGGAACAGATAACCGTCGAGGTCGCGCGCGTGCCATTTGCCGGCGATCTGCACCGTGCGGCCCGGCGCCGGGGTCTTCGAATCGCAGAAATTGAGTTTGACCCGCAATTGCAGCGTCAACCAAGCGTTTTGACGCGGATTGTCGCCGCTCGGCGTTTCCAGGATCGAGTCGAACGATTTCCAGGGGAATGAAGCTTCCGATCCCTTCACGATCGACTTGAACATCCCGTTCTCCGTCCGCCAGAACTTCGTCTCACGGTTTACGGTCTGGCCTCCCGAGCAGGGTCACGTCACCTCGCAAACAAAGGCGCCTTCCACCGCAGAAACCTTGGCCAGTTCGATCGGCTCACGCGCCACCGTGCGCTTGAGGATGGCGCGCGACAACGCCGGCAGGATCGTGTTGGTGATGATGTTGTCGATCACGCGGCCGCCGGAATCCGGGTCGTTGCATTGCGAGACGATCAGATCGACCGCGCTGTCCTCCACCTCGAACCGCGCCTTGTGATGATCGGCGATGCGCTGGCCGACCCGCTTCATTTGCAGCCGCACGATGCCCGCCAGCATATCCGGCGACAGCGGATAATAGGGGATCGTCACGACTCGGCCGAGCAACGCGGGCGGGAACACCTCCAACAGCGCTGGCTTCAGCGCGACGGTGAGGGTCTGCGCGTCGGGCGGCGACGGGCGTTTGGCCGCGTCCATGATTATTTCCGTGCCGACATTCGAGGTCAGCAGGATCAGCGTGTTGCGGAAATCGATGCGCCGGCCCGAGCCGTCCTCCATCATGCCCTTGTCGAACACCTGAAAGAAGATCTCGTGCACGTCGGGATGCGCCTTCTCGATCTCGTCGAGCAGCACGACGCTGTAGGGACGCCGACGCACCGCCTCGGTCAGCCGCCCGCCCTCGCCATAGCCGACATAGCCGGGAGGCGCGCCCTTCAGCGTCGCCACCGTATGCGCCTCCTGAAACTCGGACATGTTGATCGTGATGATGTTCTGCTCGCCGCCATAAAGCGCCTCCGCCAGCGCCAGCGCCGTCTCGGTCTTGCCCACGCCCGAGGGGCCGCACAGCAGGAACACGCCGATCGGTTTGCTCGGATTGTCGAGCCGCGCCCGGTTGGTCTCGATCCGGCGCGCGATCATCTGCAACCCGTGGCTCTGGCCGACGATGCGTCGGTTGAGGATGTCGGCGAGGTTGAGCACCGTCTCGACCTCGTCGGCCATCATCCGACCGACCGGAATCCCGGTCCAATCCGACACCACCGCCGCCACCGCCTGCTCGTCCACATGCGGGAAGATCATGCGGTCTTCCGGCTTGAGCGCGCCCAGACCCGCCACCTTCTCGCGCAGGGCGGCGCGGTCCCCGTCGCCCTCCCCTTCGCCCTTGGCCTCCGCGATCTTGTCGCGCAGGTCGAGGATCTCCTTCACCAGATCTTTCTCCCGACCCCAATCGGCCGCGAGCGCCTCCGCGCGCGCCCTGGCGGCGGCGAGCTTTTCGTCGATCTCTGCGATCTTCGGCCCATGAGCGTCGGTGAGATCGGCCTCTTTCAGCAAGGCGTCTCGCTCGCTCGTCAGCGAAGCGATGGCGACCTCGCTGTCCTCGATCGCCGCCGGCTTTGCGGTTTGCGAGATCGCCACGCGCGCGCAAGCGGTGTCGAGCAGGCTCACCGCCTTGTCGGGCAGTTGGCGGGCGGGAATGTAGCGCTGCGAGAAATTCACCGCCGCGACGATGGCCTCGTCGGCTATGCGCACCTTATGGTGCTTCTCCATCGGCCCCACCAACCCGCGCAGCATGACGACAGCCGTCGCCACATCCGGCTCGCCGATGTTGATGGGCTGGAAGCGGCGCGCCAACGCCGGGTCCTTCTCGAAATATTGCCGGTACTCCGACCAGGTCGTCGCCGCGATCGTGCGCAACACGCCGCGCGCCAGCGCCGGTTTCAACAGATTGGCCGCGTCGCCCGTGCCCGCCTGCCCGCCCGCGCCAATCAACGTATGCGCTTCATCGATGAACAGGATCACCGGCGTCGGCGAGGATTGCGCCTCATCAATCACCGAGCGCAGCCGCTGCTCGAACTCGCCCTTCATCGACGCACCCGCCTGCATCAGCCCGACGTCGAGCACGCAGACCCGCACGTCGCGCAAGGGCGGCGGCACCTCGCCGGCGGCGATGCGTTGCGCAAAGCCCTCGACCACGGCGGTCTTGCCGACGCCCGCCTCGCCGGTGAGGATCGGGTTGTTCTGGCGCCGGCGCATCAGCACGTCGATGATCTGCCGGATTTCGTCATCGCGCCCCAGGATCGGGTCCATCCCGCCCGCCTTGGCCTTGGCGGTGAGGTCCTGTGAGAAACGGTCGAGCGCCGTGGTCCCCTTCGGCCCCAACGCCGTCTGCCCCGCCGCCGTCTCCGCCGCGGCGACGCCTGAACCGTCCATCGGCCTTAAGTTGGCCTCCTCCGAATCCTTCCAGATCGAGATATGCGCAACAGCGAGTTCATCGACCGGGATTTTGGCGAATTCGGCGGAGCAGTTGATCAGCGCGCGCCGCAGCTCCAGCGACTTCAGCATCGCGACCAGCAGATGGCCGGTGCGGATCTGCGTTTCGCCGAACAGCAAAGTCGCATAGTGCCAGCCACGGTCGAGCGCGTCGGCGACCTGGGTCGATATGCCCGGCATTTCGGTCTCGTTCTTTCGCAACGTGCCGACGACCCTGGTGAGATCGGCGATCATGCGCGCGCGGTCGAGCTTGAAATGATCCGCGGTGACGGCGATGTCGGCGCGGTCCTTCTGCAACAGATGCAGCAACCAATGGCCGAGTTCGATATTGCGATTGCCCTGGCTCTTGGCCTGCCGCAACGCCTGGATGAAGGCCTCGTAGCCGAGCCGGTTGAGTTTGCCGGCGACCGATTCAACGCTGATGTCCGCGCCCATGGGAGAAGCTCCTGCGTCTAAGATTTCGCCGCAGCGCGGCGGCTGATCAAATGAAACCGCGCATCCGTCCGCCATCTTTGGTCGGTGTTCGACCAATTGGGCGCCATCCACCCGGTCCAACCGAGCTTCGCGCCCAGTCCGACCCGCGCGGCGCGCACTTCGCCGGCGGGAATGGCAAGTTCCAGGTCCCAGTCATATTCGTCGCCGACATAGGAGAACACAGCGTCGGCGATTCTGTCCGCCATCTCGGCGCCGGGCAAAAACTGCTCGTAATGCGCGAAGTCTCTGGCATAGACGCGGATACGGAATTTGTCGCTGACGCTGAAGGCGGTGGCGCCCAACATGCAATCGGTCCCCAACCCGCTGCGCGCGCTCCCCAAGCGACTGCGCTCGCTTTCGTCGAGCGTCAACCAGACGCCGACGAATTCCTCGATCTCGACGCGCGATCCCACCAACCCGGAGAGAAAGAACCGCAGGCGCGACACGCTTTTCACGCGGGCCCCAAGCAGCCCCGCATATTCCAGCTTGACGAAATCATGCACGGAGTCGCGGTTCTTGAACCAGGCCGCGCCGAGCCCGATGCCGGAGCCGACATAGTCGCGGAAACGGTCATGATCCGGCCGGTCGTGCTGCGCGATCGGCCGCGCATCGGCCCAGGCGCGGAAGAACAGCGCCAGGAAGCGGCTCTGCACGATGTCGGCGAAACGCGCGAAGGCGTCGTCGCGCGCGCGCAGCCATGCATAGGCCTCGTCCGTCGTCGTCAGCGGCAGCGCGCCCTGCGGCCCGAACATGCCAAGAAAACGCGCGACGATGCGCAACCGCCCCTGCACATCGCGCGACGCGCCCTCGATCGTGCTGTCGGGGAATTCGAGAAACGGGTTTTGCGAAACCGTCACGAAATCCTCGCGACGCGACGCGCTGTCGCCGATGCGCGGCTTGGCGGGATGATCGCGCTCGATCCGCCGCATCGTCCCGAGCCAATCGAACCGCCAGGGTTCGGCGGCGAGCCGCTCGACGAAATTCACAGCGAGCCCCTGAGGCCGAGGCGTGGCGGCCAGCGCATGATCTCGCCGCGCTCCGTGCTGCGGATCACCGTTTGCGTGAAATGATTGATGGCGACATATTCGGCGAAGAACCGATCGAGCGCCGCGCCCATCAGGAACGCGCCGGTTCCCTCGAACGCCTTCTCGTCGATGAGAACCGTCAGCTCAAGCCCGCGCGCGGCCGCCGCGCCCTGCGGCGTGCGCAGGCTCCGCACGATCGGCCTGGACTTCAGACTGCGCACCCCCTGAATGCGCCGCTCGGTCGCGCCGTCGGCGAGATCGGCGAACAGGATCAGCGTCTCACGCAAGGCGACCGCGCCCTCGTCGGGACCGCGATCAACCAGACCCAGATGATTGAGGCTCAGCATATTGACAAGCCGCCACGCGATCTCGCCGGTCGTCGCCCGCTCGGTCTTGCCCGCCATCGCCGTCATCGGCGGCTCGCGCGGCCGCGTCGGGCCGGCCAGACAGCGCAGCTCCAGCGTGATGTCGTCGAGCAGACGGAAATCGGCGCCGCCCTGCCCCACAGGCAGATGTTCCGCGAGATGGCGGTTGGTGCATAGAGCGCGCAGGCTGAGCTCGGCGACGCGCTGCGTGTCCTCGGGTTCGGCGCGCTCGCCGAGCGACAGATACATCTCCGTGCCGGTATAGTCGGACTTGCGGCCATAGCGCGCCTCATGCGCGGTGCGGCGACGCGGCAGGCGGCGCGTCGTGTAGCAGAGGCCGGTGCGGCTATAGCCGGCCTGCGCCGAATAGAGAGGCGCGACGGGCGACTTCTCGGGCTGGCCGGGAATATGCGCGAGCACGCTGAGTATGCGGTTCACCTCATAGTCGACGGGATGGCTGCGATCGGCGACAACGGGATATTCATGTTTGTTGTCGGCGACGGGGATGCGGTCAAGCGTCTTTTCAAACAAGTTGACCGCAGGCGCCGCATAGAGCGAAAACGCCTCCGGCCGCACCGCCGCGCTCAGGCGCGGATTGACCTCGTCGAAGGCGAAGATGATGTCGAACGTCCGGGCGTCGAGCCGCGGCAATATCTTTTCCAACCCGACAAGATCGAAACCGAGGAACTTGCGCGGGAAGGCGAGATATTCGCGCAAATAATCGAAGCCGCGAAACAGCCGGAGATCGTTGGGAATCAAGGACTCCGCGTCAGTGAAGCCGATCTGGGAGAGCATTTCGGGGGAAGCTCTAAGCCCGACGGGATCGCCGAAGGCGTCGAGCCGGCGGAAATAGATCGCTCGGCAATGCGCGAACAATTGCTCGTAGAGCGCGACCGACTCCGTCTCCGGGCCGATGAGATGGAACCGCAGCGATTTCGCGCGGCAACGGCTGGCGTGGAATTCCGTCCGCTTGACGGCCTCCTCGTCGCTCGGCTCATCCTCGCGACGCGACGCGGCCCGCACGCTCAATTGCAACCGCAGACCCGCCGCCGCCTCGATCCCGCTCGCCGGCAGCAGCGCCTGCAACGGCGCGGGGCTGGTCAGATATTCGGCCTTGACGAGATCGAACGGCCACAACGTCAAGGGCGCGGCCAGGCTGAAACGGCAGGCGACGTTGCGCTCCAGCTCGCGATAGCTCGCCTCGAAATAGGCGCCGCGCGGGATCGTGCGTCCCTCGCGCAGAGCGGGATCGCCGAATTTCGGCGCGATCTCGGTCAACAGGAAAGAGGGCGTCGGCGCCAGATATTGCGGCGTCAGTTGATCGATCAGGTTGGTTGTGAAGTCGGCGAATTCGTGTTTGATCTTCAGTTGCACGCGCGCGGCCAGGAACGCGGCGCCTTCGAGCAGTCCGGAGATCATCGGATCGGTCCGGTCGGCGAGCAATCCGCCCAGCCGCTCGGCGACGCCGGGATATTCCCCGGCGAATTCCGCCGCCTGCTCGCGCAGGACGCCCAGTTCGCGATTGTAGAAGTCGAGGAACTCGCGATTCATCGCGCTAAAGCCGATCGACTTTGATCTTGCCGGAATCGAGCTCGACCTCGGCGATGAACTCCACCGGCACATCCAGCGGCTCGGCGCGCAGGTCCGCCCTGATGAAGAATTTCAGCCGCATCGCCTCGAGGTCGACATAGGGGTCGCGTCCGACCTTCAGCGAATCAACCGCAAGCCGGGGCTCGAAGGTCGTCAGCGCCCGCTCAATGTCGCGCGAGATCTCGACCAGTCGCTGTTCGTCAATAGTGCGGTTGGAGAGGTCGGGAAAACCGAAATTCAGCACCGAGCGGGCCACCTGCGGCGCGGCTTCAAGTCCGATCGCTGAGTCGAGATTGGTGGTGTTGAGCAGATCCACGAGGTCGGCGTTGACCTCGCGCCGCAGCCCGGCCTCCGAGATCGGCGCGCGACCCGGCGCGCGGCGCGGCGCAATCACACGCTCGCCGCCCGCGTCGCGCAGATCGAGCGCCTTTTTGCCGTCGCGCTTCTCGTGCGCGGCGCGGAACGCGAACATCAGCGGCGGGGCCAGGCGCTGATTTTTGTTCTGAGCCATCGGTTCCGCCAACCCCGAAATAACACGGCGCGGCGAGGCCGCCGCGCCGGAGTCGCCGCGCAAACGTCAGGTCGCCTTGTTGGCCTTGACGTCGTAGGTCTTGGTGTTCTTCGCGCCCGGCGAGCCGTCCGCGTTCTGCGGCGTATAGTTCATTTCGACCTTGGAGAAGTTGAGCGAGACGCTCTCCTGCGCGATGCCGCCGCCTTCGTGGCCGCTGGTGGTGTGCGACGAAATGTAGACTTCCGTCAGCTTGTAAACCAGATATTCCTGCGGCTTTTCACCGGCGCGGCGGACAGTGAGCGTCGCGTTGGGAAAGTGCTTGCCGGTCGCGCAGGCGAGGAACAGGTTGGGCGAGGAGGCGTCGGTGGTCTTGGTGCAGTGCAGGTCCTGCACATTGGAGCGGCCGCCGCCCGAGCCAAGATTGGAGCCGCCGGTGCCGGAGTTGGTGACGCCGAAACTGAACGACGAGACGTGGATTTCGTCCTTGTGCTTGTCGTCCTGCGACTCGCCTTTGACGCCTTCGATCTTGAGGAAATAGTCTTCTTGAGCCATTTGGGGTCTCCACGGAAGTTGCTGTCAGGAGCGAAAGATCTCTGAGTTTCGTCCCGGCCGGGCGACTTCGCCCGTCGTCTCTTGTTTACGGTCCGCAATATCGCGCGAACCGTTGTTTTTCGGCCGCAGCCGCTATTTTTTCTCCAACCTGATCTTGGAGACCAGGCTCATGCCGATATCCATGCCTTCCAGCTGGAAATGCGGGCGCAGATGCACGCTTGCCGAGTAATAGCCAGGGTTTTCCTCGTTCTCCATCACCGTCACCTTGGCGGCCGCCAGCGGCAGCCGCGCCTTGGTCTCCTCGCTGGAGTTGGTCGGGTCGCCGTCGACATAGAGCGTGATCCACTCGTTTAGCCATTTCTCCAATTGCTCGCGCTCCTTGGTGGAGCCGATCTTGTCGCGCACCATCACCTTCAGATAATGGGCGAAACGCGACACCGCGAACATGTAGGGAATGCGCGCCGACAGATTGTCGGAAGCAGTCGCTTCCTTGTCGGTGTAGGTGCGCGGCTTGTAGACGGATTGCGCGCCGATGAAGGCGGCCTTGTCCGTGTTCTTTCGGTGGATGATCGAGATCAGGCCGGCCTTCGACAGTTCCGCCTCGCGCCGGTCGGTGATGGCGATCTCGGTCGGGCATTTCAGATCGACGCCGCCGTCGTCGGTGGGGAACGTATAGGTCGGCAGGTTGATCACCTCGCCGCCCGACTGCACGCCGCGGATGCGCACGGTCCAACCATATTCCTTATAGGCGCGGTTGATGTTGGCGGCCATCGCGTAGGCTGCGTTCATCCAGCCGTATTTCGAGCCGTCGTGACCGTCGGTGTCCTCCTCGAACGCGAATTCGTGCACCGGCTCGGATTTCGCGCCATAAGGCAGACGCGCCAGCACGCGCGGCATGCACAGCGCGAGATAGCGCGAGTCGACCGCGTCGCGCAGACCCTTCCAGGCCGCGTAGTCCGGCGTGTCCATCAGCTTGCCGATGTCGCGCGGGTTCATCAGCTCGCGCCAACTGTCCATGCCGAGCAGATTGGGGTCCGCGCCGGTGACGAGCGGGGCGAGCGCGGCGGAGGCGATCTTGGAGAGATCGCGCATCACCGAGACGTCCACCGCCGAATGGCTGAAGTGATAATCGGCGATCAGCGCGCCATAGGGCTGGCCGCCCAGCGTGCCGAATTCCTGCTCGTAAATCGCCTTGAACACCGGGCTCTGATCCCAGCGCGCGCCGGGGAACAGCTTGAAGTGCCGGTAAAGCTCGGTCTTGCCGATGTTCATCACCTTGATCTTCAAGGTGGCGTCGGTCTCGGAATTGAACACGAGATAATGCAAGCCGCGCCACGCGCTTTCCAGTTGCTGGAACTCCTTGGCGTGGATGATCTCGTTCATCTGCGCCGACATTTTTTCGTCGATGCGCGCGATCATCTCCTCGATCGTGCTGATCACGTCGTCCTTGACGAGGCTGGAATCCGCCAGCGCCTGCGTGACCAGCGTCTGCACGGCGTTTTCCACTTCCGCGGCCGCCTGCTCGCTGCGCGGTTTGAACGATTGTTTCAGGATCGAGGTCAGATCGTCGGTTTCAGCGCCGGTCTGCGGCGCTAGGGTCTCAGAAGTTTCCTGTTTCGCGTTGGCCATGTCGGGGAGTCCTTATTCCGGCTGGTCTTCGGCGGCGGGCCGATCGTCGAGCTTCTGCTTCAGTGTGGCCATCAGCTGCGGATCGGCCAGCAGCTTCTTCAGCGTGTCTTCGGCCGCGACCTTGCCGTCCATGTAGCGCATCAGATTGCTGAGCTGTTCGCGTGCGGCGAGAAGTTTGGCCAGCGCCGGCACCTGACGGGCGATCGCGACCGGCTCGAAATCCTCCATCTTCTTGAATTTCAGATTGACCGAAAGCTGCGTCCCGCCTTCTTCGCCGAGCTTGTTTTTGGTCTTGAACGCCAGCGCCGGCTCGATCGCCTCCAGCCGCGAATCAAAATTGTCCATGTCGGTGTCAAGGAACTTGCGGTTCTCGATCTCCGGCTTTTCGACCGCCGAGGCGTTGCCGGAGAGATCAGCCATCACCCCCATCACGAACGGCAGTTCGACCAACTCTTCCGAGTCATAAGGGTCCTCGTAAGTAATATGCACGCGCGGCTTACGGTTGCGTGAGATGAACTTCTGACCGGAATTGCTGTTCTTCGCCATATTTTCCTCCTGCCCGCGCCGCCCGAGGCCTTTAGCTTCAGCCGGGGAAGCATAATGCAGCCCTCGGCCGGCGCAAACACATTCGTGACCTGCATCGGCCATATTCGCCCCTGTGGCGACATTTGACCTTTACGGGACGCTCAAGGGGTTGCGCGGCGTCGCATTCGGCCGCAATTTCACCGGTCGCGGCGCTCGGCCGCGCCAGGGTCGAGGAAAAGATGAGTCAGGGGCCGAAGTCCGGACGCAACATCGTCGCCTATTTCGCCGGCCATCTCGCCAATCTCGTCAATGGCGGCGACACGCTCGATCCGGCGCAGGACTTCGCCGAGATCAAGGCGTTTTCGCTTTACGAGAAAGTGCGCCGCACGCTGGCGACCAGCCCGCGCTACGTCGAGGGTCTGGTCGGCTTCTGGTCCTATCCGCCGCCCAACGAGGCCGAAGACGCCGCCGATTTCTATTTCGATTGCGTGCTTCAGCGCCCGATCGCCGCGCGCCGCTCCGAACCGACCACCGCCGATGTGCTCGCCTCCATGATGGCCTCGCATGGGTTGCGAATGACCGAAACGACGACCGGCGGGCGCTCGACGTGGAGCGCGCTGACGGGCGCGGGCGGCCGCATCCGCCGCTTCAAGCCCAGGGAAAAACTGTTCGAACTGTCGAACCGCATCCTCAAATGCCTCGACGCCACCAATCGCCCCTACGCCGAGGTGCTGCGGCTCGGCCTGTGTCCGAAGGAATGGCTGACGGGCGACGATTCCGTCGGCGTCAATACGCTGAAATCGGCCAATACATTCCTGAAGGCGCTGAAGGAGGAGATGCGCGGGCAATTCGGCCGCCGTCCCACCCGCGAGGAACTCGACGCCGCCTTCGCCCGCGCCTCGGTGCCCGGCTTCAAGAGCGGGGCCGATTTCGCCGCCGGCCTGTTCGGCGCGGCCGTGATCGCCCGCATCGCGGGCATCGATCAGACTTTTCTCGTCGCCTACGGCGAGGGCGAGACCAACCCGCTCGATTCGGCGGAGAGCGACGACGACGCGGCCCTGATGAACGAAGCCGAGGCCGCGCCCTATCTCGCCAGGGCCATCGCAGCGGGCGTGCTGAGCCCCGCCGAGGGCGACCTGCTGCGCGCGATCATGGCGGGCAAGGAGCTGTGGCCGGCGATGTCGGACAATCTGGCGTTGCGACGACGGCTCAAAAACGACTTTGGCGGCGATCTCTCCGCCTTCGTCGAGGATCTTTCCGCCCGCACCGCGCGTTTCGTGATCGAGGCGACGGCCAGACCGTAAAGCCGATCCGAGACGATAACTCGCGCAAAAGCGCAACCCAATTCGAAGGAGCACCGCGTGCAGACCAAATTCGAACCCACAGAGGCCGCAAGGTTCCTGCGCACGTTGCGCGTCACGAGCGGCGTCGCCGCCGCGCTGGAGGACGTTCGGCGCGGCCGCGGCCGCGTCGGCCAGAGCGCGACCTTCCTCGCGCTCGCCGCCAAGACCGGCGTCTGGCGCTTCCCCGAGGAGGGCGTGCTGAGCGGCGACGGCCTGCTGATCGCCAAGCGCCATCGCGACGCCGACGGCGCCGGCGCGCTGATCCTGCAAGCCCAGGGCGCGGTCGGCGTCTTCACTTATGCGAGCCGGCCGGCGCGCGCGCGCATCGGCCAGGCCTGGACGGGGGACGGCGTGTTCGATCGCTTCGGCGCCCTGCACCTCGCGCTCGACGCCGACGAGGTCGACGATTCCGATCTCGCCCGCATCGAGGTCGAGATGCTCGATGACGCGCCATGACATCAAGGGTGTTCGTGCCGCTGGTGAACGCGAAGGGCGAGGCCGCGCATCTGTTCGAGGCGATCGCGGGCGAAGTCCCGCCCGAAGCCCATCCCGCGCGGCTGGTTCCCCAGATCGCTGAACTGTTCGATTTCGGCCTCTACGGCGTCGGCCAGACCGCGCGCGAAGCGGTTCAGTCCTTTATCGAGGCGCGGCGCAGCCGACTGTGGCTCAGCCCGCGCAATTCCTCGCTCAAGCCATGGCATCTGCGCATTTCCGATCTGCAACTGGGCCGCCTGAGCGAGGGCAACGCCCGCTCGGCCGGCCTGGGGCTGACCTTGGCGGCTCTGTTGCAGGCGTTCGACCGCGATCCCGGCGCCGTCTTCGCCACCGGCGAGATCCTGCCGCCGAGCGCGCCCGGCGCGGGCGTCGCCGGAGTAGGCCCCGTCTCGGGCATGCGCGGCAAGCTGGCGCTGATCGGCGATTACCTGTCGCAACACGGGCCGGCGCTGGAAGGCGCCCGCGTCGTCGTCGCCCTGCCCGCACTCGCCGACGACGGCCAGCCGCTGGAGCAGGCCGAGCGCAGCCTGCTCGACCGCTTGCGCGCCGAGGCGAAAGCCTCGCGCATAAAACTGGACATCGTGTTCGCCGACACGCTCGACGCGCTGGAGCCCGCCCTCGGCCCTTTCACGATCCCCGAACTCGTCACCCGCGCGCGCGCCTTCGCCCTCGCCTGCGTCGTGACGGGGGCCGCCGTGGCGCTGGGCGTCTGGAGCTTGCTCGCCCACGCGCCGATCCGCCTCGCCTTCGAGCCGCCCGGCCCACCGCCCGCCGTCGCCGGCGCCGCCGCCGACGAGGCCGCCCCGCAACGCGCGCGCTACGACGCCAAATCCGACAAGCTCGAACTGCTCGGCCCCTGTTTCGACGCGCAGCGCCAGCCGCTGGTGATCGGCGGCGAGACGCTTGTGCTCAAGGTGCGGGCGCAGGACGCGATTCCCTACGCCAGTCGCGTGCGGCCGATGCGCCTGTTCATCGCGTCGGTGTCGCGCAGCGCCGATCCCGTGATTCTCGACGCCGCCCATTTTCGCGCGCTGGGGACCGAGGCGCGTCCGGGCGATCTTGTCGCGGCGATCCCGATCGAGGCGACCGAGGACGAAGTTCGCCTGTTCGTGCTGGCGACGCGCGATCCCAAATTGGCTATAAGCGAAGTCGAGACGGCGTTGCGCGCGACGCTGAAAGGCCTCAGCGGCGCCGCCGCGCTCACCGCCACCACGACCTTCCTCGCCGACCGCGTCGGCGCCGAAATCGCCTATCAATTCCGGGTGACCAATGACCCCAAAGCTTGCGTCTGACCCTCGCTCCCGTCGGTTTCTCTGCGCCCTCGTCGGCATCGCCGGCCTTTTCGCGCTGGCCGGCGCCCAGGCCGCGCCCGCCCGGCTAGACAGCGAGGCGGAAGTCACCGCCTTCGCCGAGCGCGTGCTCGCTTACGAAAACGCCAGCCTCGTGCGCTGGACCGTCGTCGCGCCGACGCGCGCTGACGCGGAGGCGAAAATCGCCGCGATCCTGGCCAAACTTCCCGCCGATCGCAGCTTTGCCTCGCGGCTGTTCGCGCAAGGCTCGGGGGAGCCCGGCGCGCG
>JANYIH010000169.1 GCA_025358745.1 Hyphomicrobiales bacterium
CGGCCTATGGCGAGGCGTTAAGGCTTTACAAGCAGGTCGATGACCGGCTCGGACAGGCCGATGTGCAGAGCGGCCTCGGCGATCTGGAAAGCCAGCTCGGGCGCAACGACGCGGCGCGCGCGGCCTATGGCGACGCATTGACACTCTACAAGCAAGTGGACAACCGGCTCGGGCAAGCCAATGTGCAACGGGGCCTCGGCGATCTGGAAAGCAAGCTCGGGCGCAACGACGAGGCGCGTAAGGCCTATGGCGAGGCTGCGGTGCTTTATGGAGAGATAGGGCTCGAAAGTTACCGCGATTCCGCGCTGACGGCTATCCGCGAATTGAACACTCAGAAATGATCAATTCAAAAGCGTCGCCGGCGGCGCCGGTCTCAAGGTCGATCCTTCCAAACCCGCTCATTTCCCAAACTCCCTTCTAATCGCCACGTCATGGGCGCCGAGCGCCGGCGCGGGGCCAAGCGCGGGGGGGCCTTCGCCGGCGATCCGCGCGCCCGGCGCCATCAGTTCCACTTCGCCATGCGGCGTATCGACCATCGCCTGCCGCCGCTGCGGATGGGCGATCAGGTCGTCCAGTTCGTTGAGCGCGCCGCAGGCGATTCCCGCCGCCATCAATCGCTCCATCGCCTGCGCGCGCGTGAAGCGGCCGAGCGCCGCTTCCACCAGCGCATCGAGCGTGGCCCGGTTCAACACGCGCGCGCTGTTGGTCGCGAAACGCGGGTCGGTCGCGATCGTCGCATCGCCCAGCACCTCCGCGCACAGCCGCGCCCATTCGCGCTCGTTCTGGATCGACAGGATCACCCCGCGCCCATCGGCGCAGGCGAAGGCGCCGTAGGGCGCGATGGTGGGATGTTTGAGGCCGACGCGCTGGGGCGGTTTGCCGCCGTAGCGCGCCTGCAAATAAGGCACGTTCATCCAGTCGGCGAGCGTGTGGAACAACGACACTTCCAGCGCGCGGCCTTTGCCCGTGCGCTCGCGCGTGTAGAGCGCGCGCAGAATCGCGCCATGCGCCGTCTCGCCCGCCGCGATGTCGCAGACGGAAATGCCGACCCGCGCCGCCTGCTCCGGCACGCCGTTGATGGCGAGCAACCCGCTCTCGCCCTGGATCAACAAGTCGTAGGCCTTGTGGTCGCGATAGGGCCCCTCCTCGCCATAGCCGGAAATCGAGCAGTAGATCAGTCGCGGATATTGCTCGGTCAGCGCCTGCGCCCCGAGGCCGAGCCGCGCCGCGGCGCCGGGCGCGAGGTTCTGGATGAACACGTCGGCCTGCGCGACCATCGCCTGGACGAGCGCGAGATCCTCGTTGCGCTTCAGGTCCAACCGCACGGATTCCTTGCCGCGATTGAGCCAGACGAAATAGGCGCTCTCGCCCTTGACGAGGGAATCGTACTCACGCGCGAAATCGCCTTCCGGGCGCTCGATCTTGATGACGCGCGCGCCGGCGTCGGCGAGCCGGCTCGAGGCGTAGGGCGCCGCGACCGCCTGCTCCAGCGCGACGACCATGACGCCCTCAAGATCCGACATTTCGTTCCCCTGTCGACATTCGCGCCCACGATAGCCAAGCCGCCGCGCTCCCCCTAATATAAGGTTTGTTGAGGGGCTAGAGGCGCAAACTCTAGCGCCCGCAGGGAGGGCGCGATGGACATCAAGCAATTGCGCTATTTCATCGCCATCGCTGAGGAAGGTTCGCTTTCGGCCGCCTCGCAGCGGCTTCGCGTCGCGCAGCCCTCGCTGTCTCAGCATGTCATCAAACTCGAGCAAGAACTTGGCGTCACCCTCGTCGCCCGCTCCTCGCGCGGCGTCGTCTTGACCGCGTCGGGCGAGATCCTGCTGCGCCACGCGCGCGAGATCTGCCAGAGCATGAGCGTTTGCCAGGAGACGGTGAAGAAATCCGGCAGCGTGCCGGAGGGGTCGGTCGCATTCGGCATGCCCAGTTCGACCTCGATGGTGCTGTCGGTGCCGCTGGCGGAAACGGTGCGGCATCTGTTGCCGAAAGTGAAACTCTGCGTGGTCGAAGCGATGAGCGGTTTCATCCGCGAATGGTTGCAGGACGAAACGATCGATCTCGGCTTTCTTTACGATCACGACGATGCAAGGGTGTTCGAAGCGCGCGAACTCATGCACGAGGAACTCAACTTTTACGCCGCCGCCGACGGCTGGCCGTTGAAGCGGCCGGCGGGCGAGCCGGTTCCGCTGGCCGAGATCGTCGGCCTCGATCTCGTGCTGCCGTCGCGCCGCCACGGCATGCGGCGCACCATCGAGACGTTCGCGCAGGCGCGCGGGCTGGAACTCAACGTTTCCGTCGAAATGGACGCGCTGGCGCAGATCAAGGAACTGGTGTCGCGCGGCAGCGGCTATACGATCCTGGCGGCGGCGGCGGCGCACGATCGCGTCGCGCGCGGCGAACTGATCTCATCGCCCATCGTCGATCCCGTCATCACCCGGCCCATCTACCTCGTGCGCAAGCTGACGCGGCCGCAAACTTATGTCAGCCGCGAGGTCGAGCGCATCACGCTGGAGGTGATCAACGATCTCGTCGCGCGCGGGATCTGGAAAGTCACGCAAAAGAACGACGGGCGCCAACACTTCGGCGCCTGATGCGGTCAATCATCGCGGGCGAGCGTAGCCGGTCTTTCACGCGCGCCCGATTTGCGCCTCCATTTCGCGGCGCAGGTTCACCACGTCGAGGTCGTTGACGAGTTCGACGTCGTCGTAGCTGACGACGGTGTCGCGCGCGACGGGGCGCTTCAGCCTCACGTTGTGGGCAAGACCGATCGGCAGCGCTCTCAACGCGAGGCTCCTGGCGGCGGGGATCGCATTGGCCCAGACCGTGAAGCCGCCCTCGCCGTCGAGCATCTCGCCGGGCTTCAGGTCACGCTTGGCGGTCGCCACGGCATCGCCGCGGAACTCCATCGGCGATCCCGTCGCCTCGCCGCGCAACGTCACGGACAGAATGCTTATGCTGGTCTCAAGCCCGATCATGTGGAACGGGCGCCACATCGAGCCGTACCAGCCGGACGGGTCCGTCTTCAGGCCGTATTGGCCAAAGCACGCGCGCGCATATTCGTCGCGCGCCTTGAAGGTGACGAACACGCCGAAGCGGATGTTGTTGAACACTTCGCGCCCGTCCGGCTCCTGGCTGGCGGCGATGTCGACGAGGCCGCTCCTGGGCAGGCGACCGCCATCGGCGACGGGCTTGAACACGCTGGCGAGGTCGTGGACGCCGGCCGGCGGGAAGGCGAGGCCGTCGTCGGGGCAATCGAGGCCGGTCCCGTTGGCGACCGCCGCCATCTCGATGGCGGCCTTGGTGCCGTCGGTGAAGGAATTGTACATTTTCGGGTTGAAGTCGCCCTTGGCGACCTCTTCCGCGCTCCAGCCAAAAAACCCCCACACGGTGTCGGGCGTCGAATAGCGGTAGCGCGGCTCGAAGTTCATGCCTTTGCCGGCGCTCGTGAGTTCAAAGCCGCAGGCGCGCACCCAATCGACCAATTCGCACATGATGGCGGGCTGATCGCCGTAGGCCATCGAATAGATGACGCCCTTGGCGCGTGCGCGCGCCGCCAGCAGCGGGCCGCACAGCACGTCGGCCTCCACGTTGACCATGATGATATGCTTGCCGTGCTCGATCGCGCCGAGCGCGTGACGAACGCCCGCTATCGGATGTCCGGTCGCCTCGATCACGCATTCGATTTCGGGGAACGCCAGCAGCGCCGCGGAATCGCCGAGAATGCAGGTCGCCCCTGATTTCAGCGCCTCCGGCATGGAGGCCGCCGCATAGCGCTCCTCGGGCCAATGCACGCGCTTGAAGGAAGCGCGGGCGCGGGCGGGTTCGAGATCGGCGACGGCGACGATATGCAGGCCCTCGATGCGCTGGGCCTGAGCCAGAATCATCGAGCCGAACTTGCCCGCGCCGATGATGCCGACGCGAACGGGGCGACCGGAGGCGGCGCGGCGCGCCAACAGGCTCGACAGATTCATGTTTCCCACCCTTCGAGAATGCTGGCGCCCGAGTTCGCGCTCGATTTGAGGTGGGAAAATCCTACGCCGGAGTGTTCGTGAAGGACAATTCAGAATTGCGCTCAAACCGCGTAGGCTGACTAAACAGTCCCCTCCCGCGCGGCGGCCCAGGCGTCGCGTTGGAGGCGGATCCAGTCGAAGAACGCGCGCACCTTGAAATGGCGCAGATGCTCGTGCGGGCAGGCCAGCCATTGCGTCGTCAGGGTCATCTGCGAGGGCGACGCGACGGGACAGACCAACACGCCGTCACGCAGCTCGCGCCACATCATCAGATCGCTTTCCAGCGCGATCCCCATGCCGGCGGCCGCAGCGTCGATCGCCATGTGCGAGCGGTCGAACAGCACGCGCCGCCAGCCTTTCTCGGCGCCGACGCCCATCATCTTGAACCACGCCGACCATTGCGCCTGCGATTTGACGGAATGGATCAGTCGGTGCTTGACCAGCGCCTCCGCCGCCAGGCCGCCGGGCTCGGCGTAACCGCGTGCGCAGACGGGAAAGAACGTCTCTTGCGCCAGTCCCTCGACAAACAAGCCGGGCCAGTTTCCCGTGCCGTGGCGGATGTCGATATCGACATCCTCGCGCGCGAAATCGGTCGGTTCGCTGGTGGCGTCGACCCTGACGTCGATCTGCGGATGGGCGTCGATGAAAGATGTAAGGCGCGGCAGCAGCCACTTCGTCGACAAGGTCGGGCTGGCGCGAATGGTGAGCGTCGTGATCGCGTGGTAGCCGCGAATGCGGTCGGTCGCCTCGGAAATCCGCTCCAGGCTTTCGGCGATCGAGTTGAAATATCGCTCGCCCGCCTCCGTCAGCTTTATGCCGCGCCCGGCCTTGGCCACCAGCGACGTGCCGAGCTGGGCTTCCAGCGCATGAATCTGCTGACTGACCGCCGAGGGCGTCACGCCCAATTCGGCGGCGGCCTTGGCGACGCTGGCGAGGCGGGCGGCCGCGTGAAACACGCCAATCGAGCGCAGGGGCGGGGACATCGCTGACTCTTTAGCCGGGCTACATGTTGCGGCAGTTAATCTAGATTGTGCTTCACGAACAGTCTACCTATCACTTCACGTCAAGCGCGAAGTTCGTAAAGACAGCGCTTGCATTCGGATTGACGGCGGACGCCGTCGCCGCGGGGAAACGTCACATGCGGTCGACGGCCGCGAAGAGTGGGGCCATGGCCCCCGGCATCAAGGAGGAAGCCATGAAATATCGCATTGGGCTCATGACATCGGTCGCCATGGCGGCGTTCGGCCTTTCCGGCGCAAGCGCCTTCGCGGCGGGTGCCTGCTCGGCCTATCCCACGGGAACGGCCGATAAGATCGAATCCAAGGATGTCGAAGCCAAATTCGGCGCGATTCCCGCGCCGACCAAGGAATTGCGTTTCGCCTACGTCACCAAGACGCTGATCAACGAATTCTGGCAGGACGTGGCTTCCGGCATCCAGAAGGAAGCGTCCAAATACAAGATCAAGGTCGACATTCAGGCCGCCAAGGACGAGTCCTCGCTCGCCGAACAACTGAACCTCGCGCAGACCATCCTCTCCACCAAGCCTGACGCGCTGTTGTTGTCGCCGCAGTCGGATTCCAACCTTGTCCCCGTCGTCGAGGCCGCCAGGGCGGCCAACATTCCCACCATCGTGATCGACGACGCGCGCACCGAAGGCGCCAGCGCCTATATCGGCACCGACCAGGTCGCCATCGGCGCCAAGGCCGCCGATTTCCTGCACAAGATCTACCCCAACGGCGGCAAGGTCGCGCAGATCGAGGGGCAGGCGGGATCGCCCAATGCGCGCAAGCGCATCGAGGGTTTCGTCACCACGATCAAGTCCTATCCGAACTTCCAGCTCGTCGCGAGTCAGCCGGGCGATTGGGACCGCTTGAAGGCGATGGACGCGACGACCAACATTCTGCGCCAGAATCCCGACCTGATCGGCGTCTACGCCAACAACGACGGCATGGCGTTCGGCGTGTTCGAGGCCGTTTCCTCGGCCAACAAGACCAAGCAGGTCGCGGTCGTCGGCACCGACGGCATCGCCGAGGCGAAGCGGTCGGTCGGCGACGGACAGATGAAGGCGACGGTGGCGGAATTCCCTTATGAGGAAGGCATTCTGGGCGTGCAAATGGCGCTGCGCCTGATCGGTTGCCAGACCATTCCGCCGTGGGTGATTTCGCCGCAGGCGACGATCGCCGCCGAAAACGTCAAGGACTTCCCCAACCCGCCCCCGTTCAAGCCCTGATCGAACGTCGCGTAAATTTGATGACAACCGTTCCGGAAACCAACGCTACGCTTGCGCCGGAACTGCGTTTCGCAGGGGTCAGCAAGGCGTTCGCCGGCGTGCAGGCGCTGGCGAACGTCGATCTCGACGTGCGGGGCGGGGAAGTCCACGCCCTGCTCGGCGAGAACGGCGCCGGCAAATCGACGCTGATGAAAATCCTGTTCGGCGTCTACAAGCACGATTCCGGCGACATCGTGATCGGCGGCCGTCCCGGCGCCGCCATCGCCGACCCGCGCGACGCGCTCGCCAAGGGCGTCGCGCTTGTTGCCCAGGAACCGGCGGTGGCGCCCCAACTCGACGTGGCGCAGAACATCTTTCTCGGGCAGCGGCCCGCGCTCTCCTACGCCAATCGCCGCGAGCAGCGCGCCGCCGCGCGGCGGCTGCTCGATCAGATCGCACCCGCGCTAAGCGAGACCGCCAGGGTCGGCGACCTCGGCATGGCCGACCGACAGGTCGTAGAGATCGCGCGCGCGCTCGCCAGGGGCGGCCGCATCATCGCCTTTGACGAGCCGACTTCCAGCCTCACCCCCGCCGAGCGCGACGGGCTATTTGAGATCATTCGCGGACTGAAGCGGGCGGGCAAGGCGATCATCTACATTTCGCACCGGATGGCGGAAATCCAGACCATCTCCGACCGCGTCACCGTGCTGCGCGACGGACGGGTCGTCGCCTCGGGCAAGACCTCCGACTTCGCCCAAAGCGAGCTCAACAATCTGATCGCCGGGCGCACATTGGCCGAGGAACTCGCGCGCGGTCATACCGGCGCGGAAAACGCCGATCGCGAGGAAGCCTTGCGCATCGAAGCCTTTAGCAATGCGCGGCTCAAGAGCGTCAGCCTCAGACTTCGTCGCGGCGAAATCTACGGCCTGGCGGGCCTGGTCGGCTCCGGCCGCACCGAACTCGTGCGCTGCATTTTCGGCGCCGACCCTCGCACGCGCGGCGACATTTTCGTGGCGGGCAAGCGGATAGAGATCGACTCGCCGCGCGCGGCGATGCAGGCGGGAATAGCCTTCATTCCGGAAGACCGGCGCGGCCAGTCGCTGGTGCAGGTGATGACGGTCGAGCAGAATTTCGCCCTCGCCAACCCCGGCGCCTTTTCTCGGCGGGGGATCATCAACGGCCGCGCGCGCCGGCGCGAGATCGAGCGCTATATCGAGGAACTCGACATCCGCCCGCCGCGCGCCGATATTCTGGTGCGCGACCTCTCCGGCGGCAACCAGCAGAAGGTGGTGATCGCGCGCTGGCTGCATACGGGGGCACGGGTGTTCCTGTTCGACGAGCCGACGCGCGGGATCGACGTCGGCGCCAAGAGCGAGATCCACGATCTGCTGCGCCGCCTCGCCGCGCGCGGCGCGGCCGTGCTGGTCATTTCCTCCGAGCTTCCCGAACTGCTGGCGCTCGCCGACCGCATTGGCGTCATGCGCGACGGTCGGCTCGTGCAGGAAATCGCCGATCCCACGGGATTGACAGAAGAGCGGCTGATGCGGCTCGCTGCGGGAGAAATGGCCTCGTGACCCTCGACAAGATCG
>JANYIH010000173.1 GCA_025358745.1 Hyphomicrobiales bacterium
CTCGCCGCGGTGTTCAGCGCCTGGGGTTTTGCGCTCTACGGCTACGGCGACGCCTACGCCAAGGGGCAGGTCGTATTCTTCCTCGCTTTGACCATGATCGCCTGCGTGTTTTGTCTCACCCACCTGCGGCCGGCCGCGCTCAGCGTCGCTGCGATCGGCGTGGGTCCCTATAGCGTCTTTTTCTTCTTCGCCGACCACGGCCATTTCCGCGCCATCGCGGTCATTCTCGCCCTGGTGGCGATCGGCATGGTGGCGACGATCCTGCGCAATTACAACGATTTCGCCAAGTTGGTCGCCTCGCAGCGCGCGCTGCTCGCCGAACACGGCGAGACGCTGCGACTGGGCGAGGAAAACTCGCGCCTGGCCAATCAGGACCCGCTCACCGGGCTGGCCAACCGACGCAGGTTCATCGCCCGTCTGAGCGAGCTTTCCGGCTCGGGCCCCGTCGCCATGGCGTTCCTCGATCTCGACGGCTTCAAGATCGTCAATGACGACTACGGACACGAGGTCGGCGACGCGCTGATCGCCTATGTCGCGAAGGCGTTCTCTCAATGCCTGCCCGAGCGCGCCGTGCTGGCGCGGCTCGGCGGCGACGAATTCGCCGCGCTCGTCGCCGGTCCCGACGCCTTGCGCGAAATGCTTGGTTTCGCCCGCGCGGTCTGCGACCGACTGGAGCACGCGCTTACCATCGGCCAACGCACGGTCAGCGTCGGCGCCAGCATCGGCGTCGCGGCGGCGGCGCCGGGCGATTGCGACGCGCACGAGTTGCTGCGTCGCGCCGATGTCGCGATGTATCACGTCAAGGCCAATGGCAAGGGCGGCGTCAAACTCTATGGCGGCGAACTCGACCTCGACCGCCGGCGCCAGAACGCCTTGAAGCAGGAAATTTCCGGCGGCCTCGATCGCGGCGAGTTCGAAGTGCACTACCAGCCCATCGTCGATGCGCGCTCGAACGCAATCGTTTCCGTAGAGGCGCTGTTGCGCTGGCCTGCGCGAGCGGGCGGACCGCTCGGGCCGGACGACTTCATCCCCACCGCAGAGGAAGAGGGCCTGATCGACGCGCTCGGCCTGTTCGCGCTGCGCCGCGCCTGCGAGGATCTTCGCGATTTCGACAAAATCGCCGTGAGCGTCAACCTTTCGCCGGCGCAGTTCCGCGACCCCGATTTCGAGCGCAAGGTGGCCAGAGTCCTGGCCGAGACCGGCTTTCCCGCCGCAAGACTCAGCCTTGAGGTGACCGAGGGCTATCTCATCGGCAATCCCGAGCGCGCGGCGAGCGTGATCGCCGCGCTCAAGGCGATGGGCGCTTCCGTCGTGCTCGACGATTTCGGCGCGGGCTACACCAGCATCGCCTATCTGCAGAAATACGGTTTCAGCGCGATCAAGATCGACCGCTCGCTGACCGCGCGCATCGGCGAGGACGAGAAGGCGCGCGTTCTGGTGACGGGCGTCGTCTATCTCGCCAACGGGCTCGACATGACCGTTACGGCGGAAGGGGTCGAAACCGAGGAGCAGGCGCAGTTGCTGCGCTTGGCCGGCTGTCAGAGCCTGCAAGGCTTCTGGTTCTACAGGCCCGCGCCTATGTGCGAATGGCTCGGCCGGGGCCTGCTGGGATCGACGCCTGCGGCGGCTTGCGGCTAGAGGGCGCCCCGAAGGGGTCAGCGCGCCTGCGCCGCCTCCTCGCATTCGAAGTCGACGAGGGCGGTCGATAGCGCCGAAGCGGCTGGGGCGATCACCGGAACCTCAGGCGCCGCCGCGCCCTTCAGGCCGTCGGACCGCTCGCATGCGGAGAAAAATGCCGACATTACCGTCTCCACCGCCGACGCTGAGACATTTCGACGGTCCGCCTCATAGAAGTCCTTTGGCGCTTGAGGTCCGGTGATGATCTCGTAGGAGGGAAAGTACTCCACGCCGGCATTGCGTCGGACAGCAGTCTCGGCAGCCACGCGCAACACAGACTTCGAATAAACGGTCGAGGCGAGCACATGCTGGTTTTCCGCCGTCGCAACGAGTGGGACCGGCGAGACTGTCAAGATCACGCGAACAGACGGGTTGATCTCGCGCAACTTCGCGATGAAAGCGAGCAGACTTTCAGTAACCTCCTCGACGTTGAAATTATGGAAGGCGTGGGCGGTCGCGTCAAACTCGCCGGCCACCGTTCCAGGGCAGGCGGGGAACACCGCGCCGTCCGCCTTGGAGACCCAGCCCTCGGTGAGCCCGAGCGTAAATATGAAAACATCGCATTCGCTGAAGGCCCTTACGACCGCGCGCAGATGCGCGGTCGTGAGGGCGTCGAACTCCCGCGCGCTTCGCGCGGCGTATCGCAGCCCCGGCCGAAACGGATCGATGTAACGGTCGTCCACGCACCACACGCGCTCGACCGGCTCGAATTCGCCCAGCGCGCGGAGCAGAAGCTGTTGAAGTTGCGCCGTCGTATAAATATTGCCGTAACCTGCGGAAAATTTGGCATATGAGAGATTTTCCGGCGGGATCTTAGTGTAGAGCGGATGCGTGTATTCGGTGCGCAGGTAAGTGAAGCCCGCCTTTTCAAGATACGGCACAAGATTGGCGGCAAAGCAGCTGCCAGCAGTCACGACCTTGTCGCCGAGGCGAATGAGGGGACCGTCGATGGTGGCCACCTGCGCTGGATCGAAACTCTCATGCACGCCCTTGCTCCAAAACTGGCGGGCTGGAAAGCTTCGGTAGGGATGGTTCAATAAAGCTCTCCAAGTTGGAAGCGGTCCGCGATTGTCAATCGACGTAGCGCCTCAGATTGGCGACGACTTGCGCCCCATAGAGTTTGTTCGCGTGCGACACGTCCACGGCGTAGTAGTCGGCGTGCAGATATCCTTCGTCGGTTTTCCCCGCTTCGGGCGCGGGCACAAAGGTGGCCCCGACGCCTTCGGCCGTCTCGCGCATAATCGCCTGCAGCGCGTGCCATAGCTTCAACCGCAACAAACGCGGAGAGAAACGTACGTCTTCCAACGCAATGTTGCTGGACTTCGCAAGGTTGACGAAGAATTTTTCGGCGCGCAAACATTTAGCGATAAATTCGTCGTCGCCTTTGGGCGGTGGGGAGCCGATATAAAGCACCTTCGCGGCGACCTTGGCCAACGCTTCGAGACGCGGCCGGACGTTGATGACATGAGGAGCCAGCTCAGCTCGGATCGCGGCTTCTGGGATCAGCTCGACGGACTCGTCGAGCGGCAGGTCCGGATGTTCAGACGCGACGAAATCGAACATCGGCTGGGGCGCAAATAGGAAACGGGCGAGATGAATGTTGCCGCCATAGGATACCGCGACAGCCCGATCCTTCGCGCCCTCCAGCGCAGCTGCCCAAAAGGCTTCGAGGGGGCGGGGCCATGGGCTCAACACGCCCAATACCCCGTCGCCGTGCGACGCGATCGGCGCAATAGTGGTGGAGCCGTCGAAGCTGCGCGTGACATTCATAGCTTCGACGTGAGAATCGCCGACGATTAATATCTCCAAGACCCAAGCCGCCCCTCACATTCGCATCAATCGGAGCTCAAATCTAACGGTGCTATGCGGCCGGCAACTCGCGCCGATTTCACACTCCGCCCCACACCTCGTTCGCCACCTCGACGCAGCGCGCCAGTTTCTTCCACTGGTCCGCCTCGGTCAAGTCATTTCCGTGCGCGGTCGAGGAGAAGCCGCATTGGTGGCTCAGCGCGCATTGCGCCAGCGGCACGTAGCGCGTCGCCTCGTCGATACGACGCTTGACCTCGTCCTTGGACTCGGTGGCGGCGTGTTTGGACGACATCAGGCCGAGCACGATCGTCGTGTTCTTCGGCGTGAAGCGCAACGGCGCGAAATCGCCGGAGCGCTCGTCGTCATATTCGAGGAAGAAGCCGTCGATTTTCATCTCGTTGAGCAGAATTTCCGCCACCGGCTCGTAGCCGCCCTGCGCCACCCAGGCGCTCTTGAAATTGCCGCGACAGAGATGGACCGTGATCGTCATGTCGTTCGGCCGGTCGCGGATCGCATCGTTGACCAGCTTGCAATAGAGCCGCACCAGCGCGTCGGGGTCGTCGCCGCGAGCCTTGGTGCGCTCGCGGATCACGGGGTCGCAGAGATAGGCGAGGTTGGTGTCGTCCATCTGCAAATAGCGTAAGCCCCGCCGGGCGAGATCGTTGATCTCCTGGGCGTAGGCGGCGGTGAGGTCGTCGTAGAAGTCTTCGAGCCGGGGATAGACCCGCTCGCTGATCGCCTCGCGCCCGCCGCGGAAATGCAGCATCGAAGGGGCGGGGATGCAGACCTTCGGCGTGGCGCTGACGACGCCCTTGAGGAAGTCATAGTCGGCGCCCTGGATCGAATTCGCGTGCGCGATTTTGGCTTCGACATGCATGGTGGGCGGCTTGAACCCGACCGCCGTGCCGTCGTCCTTGCGGAAGGCGGACGAGAACTCGCCGTAGCGCACTTCGACGCCGTCGAGTTTTTCAAGAAAATCGACGTGAAAATAGGTGCGGCGGAACTCGCCGTCGGTGACGCCTTTCAGGCCGACGGCTTCCTGTTGCTTGACCACTTCGCGAATGCACTCGTCTTCGACAGCGCGTAGGGCCTCGGCGGTGATTTCGCTGGCGAAGAATTTCTCCCGCGCCTGGCGCAAACGCGCGGGGCGCAGAAAGCTGCCGACATGATCGGCGCGGAACGGCGGTGACATGGCTCCTCCCAGGGGTTTCGTCGCGGTCTAACACTGGGCGGGGGCGCGCGCCACGTTGACGTCTCAACTTTTCAATCCGCCGCGCGCTTGGGCGAAACTTTACCTGTCGCGGGTATGCTTGCCGCCGAAACTGTCTTTCGCGCCTTCAGCCTGGGAATACGATCCTTGCCGGCCCCGACGTACGCAATTCTGCGTTATCTCGCCGCCCCCTTGCGGCCGCGTCCGCGCGCCGGCGAGGGCCGCCTGAGCGAACTCGACGGCCTGCGCGGCTGGGCGGCGCTCGGCGTCGTCTGCTATCACGTATTCTGGGAGACGCTGTATTTCCGCGCGCCGGAAATGCGCAACATCGTCACCGGCGTAGTGTTCGACGGCGGGCTGGCGGTTTCGATCTTTTTCGTGCTCTCCGGCGAAGCGTTGTCGGCGCCGTTCTTTCAGGGCAAGGGCGACGCGGCGGTGCGCGCGCTGGCGATCAAGCGCTACACGCGGCTGGCGATCCCGGTGCTCTCCTCCTGCGCTCTGATCTGGGCGCTTGGCGCGGCGGGTTGGATCTATGTCGACAAGGCCGCCGTCTTTGCGGGCCGGGAACACTGGATGACGGGCTGGCTCGCCTTTCCGCTCACGTTCGAGGGTCTTGTCAGATACGGGCTGTTCGACGTGTTCACGCTTGTGCGTCCGGCGCGCGAATGGAACCCGTTCCTGTGGACCATGGGGGTCGAACTCGACGGCTCGCTGCTGGTGTTCGCGATCCTGCTGTTTGCGCGCGAGGTCAGGGGTCTGCGCGGCGCGCTGCTGGCCTGCGCGATCGGGATGGCCTGCGCGCCCTCGCACGCGATGCAAAACGTCTCCTGTTTTCTCGTCGGCCTGCTGTTCGCCGATTTCCGCGCCACGGGCGGCTTCGCGGCGCTGGGGACGCGCGAGCGTCAAGCCCTGTTGGCGACCGCGCTGGCGGGAGTGATGTTCAGCGCCGGCGCGGCGGCCTATTCCGGCCATCACGACCACAAGAACCTCTATGCGGTGGCGATCCTCTTGCTCGTGTTCGCCATGCCGGGGGTGAGCGCCTTTTTCCGCGCGCCGCTGTCGCAAACCTTGGGCAAAATCTCGTTCCCGCTCTATCTCGTGCAATTCGCCGTCATCGTCTCGCCGATGTCGGGGGCGATGGTTTTCGCCGAGAGCCACGGTGCGCTTGGGCGGCCGATGGCCTACGCCATCGGCATCGGCGCCGTCGCGCTGACGATTGGCGCAGCCTATGCGTTCCTGCCGGTCGAGCGGTTCACGGCGAAGGTAGGCGGCGCGCTGGTCGGGTGGGCGCGGCCAAATCAGGCCCGCCGCAACGCCTCCGGGGTCAAATCGGCGATGCGGGGATAGCCGTCGATCGCCACCAGGAGTTTCCGCCAGGATCGAGCGTCGGCGCCGCGTTCAACGAAGTCTACGCCGGCTATTTTGCGCCCAGTCGCCTGCCGGCGCGCTCGGCCTTCGGCGCAAACGGACTGGCGCTCGGCGCGCTTGTGGAGATCGAGGCGCTGGCTAGATTTGCGTGAGGCGGCGTTGGGGTCCGATCAGGCTTTAAACCACGTCGTCAGGCGCAAGCGCGCAGGCGATGTGGGGTTCGACCTCGATTTGCACCGTCGCGTGTCCGATCTTAAAACGGGCGGCCAGTCCTTCGCACAGCTCATGAATAAACAAATCGCCGGGATGTCCGTCAGGCATCACCAGATGGCAGGTCAAGGCTATTTCGGTCGTGCTCATCGGCCACACGTGCAGATCGTGAAGGCTCGCGACGCCGTTGCGGGTTTCGATGAACCGGCGCACGGCGGCAGGGTCGATCTGGGCGGGAACCGCCGCCATCGACATCCCGAGGGAATCGCGCAGCAGGCTCCATGTGCCCACGACGATCACCACATTTACGGCCAAGCTCACCACGGGGTCGACCCAGAGCCAGCCGGTCAGCAGGATGACTAGACCAGCCGCTACGACGCCCGCGGAAACGAGCGCATCCGCCGCCATGTGCGAGAAGGCTCCGCGTAGATTGAGGTCGTCCTTGCGACCCGAGGCGAACAGCCACGCGCAGACGCCATTGATCGCGATGCCAATCGCCGCGACGATCATCACCGTTGCCCCGGAGACGGGCTCGGGCTGGCCGAGCCGCTGAATCGCTTCCCACGAAATCCCGCCGATGGTCAGCAGCAGGAAAATCGCGTTGAACATCGCGGCCAATATCGACGAACCGCGCAAGCCATAGGTGAAACGCGCGGAAGGCGCGCGCTTCGCCAATACGCTCGCGGTCCACGCAACCACCAGGCCGAGCGCGTCGCCCAGATTGTGTCCCGCATCGGCGAACAGCGCGACGGAGTTGCCGAGGAAGCCATAGACCAACTCGACCGCCACGAACGCCAGGTTGAGAGCGATGCCCGCTGCAAAGGCTTTGCCGAAACTGGCGGGCGCGTGATTATGCTCCAGCTCGTGGCGAGGGCCGCGCTCGTCGTGGTCGTGATCGTGGGGGTCGTGGTGGTCGTGATCGTGGATCATGATCGGCTCGCTTCTCACGTCATCGCGTTACAGCGTCCAGCGTTTAGAGAAGCAAGCCGCGATTGGCGACGTTGCGCGTGGGCCCCGCTCCCCCTATAGGCGCCGGCGGGCGCGGCGGGAGAAACCATGCAAACAATCGTCTGCATGCGATGGGGAGATCGGTTTCCCGTCGACTACGTCAATCGGCTCTATCGCGGCGTGATGCGCAATGTCGCGCGGCCGACCCGCTTCATCGCCTTCACCGACGACGCGAGCGGGCTCGTTGCCGGAATCGAGCCGCGCGAAATCCCGGCCCTACGATTGCCGGAGACCGGGCTCGGCGGCTCGCCGTGGCGCAAGCTCGCGCTGTGGTCGCCCGATATCGGGCTCACCGGCGATCTGCTGTTCCTCGATCTCGACGTGGTGGTGGTGGGCGGGCTCGACGCCTTGTTCGATTACGAGCCCGGCAAGCTCGCCATCGTGCGCGATTGGAGCGCCAAAGAGACGGGCAATTCCTCCGTGATGCGGCTGCCGGCGGGGGGGGCGCCGCATCTCGTCGAGCGATTCGAGCGCGATCCCTTGGAGAAGCGGCGGCTTTATTCAAACGAGCAGGTTTACCTCTGCCGCGAGTCCGGGCTGCCGATCGCGTTCTGGCCGAGGGAATGGGCGCCGGGCTTTAAAGCCATGATGCTGCCGCGTTTTCCCTTCAATCTAGTCCAAAATGTAATATTGCCCGAGGGGGCGAGGGTCGTGGTGTTCACCGGACATCCGCGCCCGCACGAGGCGTTGAGGGGCGAATGGCCGGCGGCGGGTTGGAAAAAGCTGTACAAACGCTTGCGCCCGGTCGCCTGGCTGGAAACCCATTGGCGCTGAGCGGCCGCAGTTTCGCTCGTGATTTTAAGCCTTTGGCAATACTGAATGGCGAAAAAGGCGGGGGCGATGCGAATTCGGCCGGAATCCGAGTGCTGGATTCGGCAGCGGCGGCAGGCGTAGAGGGCGTATTGGTTTTGGGCAAACAGGGGTCGAGCGTCCGGAACGCTCGCTGGGCGGGGGCTATCGGCCTGGCCTGTCTTTGCCTGGCGGGTTGCGCCCAGCAGCAGCCGACGAAATCCGCCTACCAACGCCAGCGCGGCCACGAGCATTTCGCGGAAGGAGCCTACGGCAAGGCGAGCCCGCGCGTGATCGCAGACGGCAGCTCCGTGCCGCGCGGCGGCGGTCAATATCTGGTCGGCCGTCCCTATTCGATCCACGGCCGCATGTACTATCCGCGCGAGAACGAGAGCTATGTCGCGGAGGGCCGGGCGTCCTGGTACGGCGACGCGTTCCATGGCCGCAAGACGGCCAATGGCGAAATCTACGACAAGATGGCGCTCTCGGCGGCGCATCCGACCATGCCGCTGCCGAGCTACGCGCGCGTCACCAATCTCGGCAACGGCCATTCGATCATCGTGCGGGTGAACGATCGCGGCCCCTATGCCGCGGGCCGGGTGATGGACGTCTCCTCGCGCGTCGCCGACGTGCTCGATTTCAAGCGCATGGGCACCGCGCAGGTGAAGGTCGAATATGTCGGCCGGGCGCCGATGGAGGGCTCCGACGACAACGAACTGCTGGCGACGCTGCGCACCGACGGCGGGCCCGCCAGCATCGGCGGCGCGCCGACGCTGATCGCCGAGGCCGCCTCGCCGCTGGTCTCGCTGTTCGGCGCCAAATCCGAACCGCCGCCGCCGCCCGAACCAACCTCTGAGCCCGCGCCCCCGCCGCGCCGCCGCGCCCACGTCGAGCCGCCGCCGCGCGCCGAACCGCAGGAGCGCCCGACGGAGATCGCCGATTCCGAGGAAACCACGATCGCGCCGCGCAGAGCGATCGCCGACGCGCCCATGCCGCCGACCCGGCCCTATGATCTCGATCGGGTCGCCTCCGCTATTCCGAAGCCGCCGCGCCGCACGGAAGGCAATCGGGCGCTCTATTTCGCCAATCCGCGCGCCGACCACGACGATCCGCTGGCCCGCTTATTGCGCAGCCGGCCGACTCGCCCGCTGAGCGACAACGACGACGACAATTGAAGGCGTCGTTGCTTTGTCGCAACGCCTGCGCCAGATAGGGGCGGGGTTGCTGGGGGCTGTGTTGAGCGTTAGCCGTGTACTGGCCGTGCTGACCTGCATCGCGACGGCGAGCGTTGCGCGGGGTGAAACGATTTCGAGCGCGGCCAAATATGCGCGGCTCGAAGATTATCAGACCGGCACGGTCCTGTTCGACAAATCCGGCGACGAGCCGATGTCGCCCGCCTCGACCTCCAAGCTGCTAGTCGCGGAAATGGTGTTCCACGGCCTGAAAGAAGGCCAGATCAAGCTCGACGACAAATATCACGTCTCCGACTACGCCTGGCGCACCGGCGGCGCGAAAGCGCATGGGTCGACCATGTTTCTCAAGGTGAAGAGCGACGTGGCGGTCGAAGACCTGTTGCGCGGCCTCATCATCCAGTCGGGCAACGATGCGGCGATCGTGCTCGCGGAAGGGCTCGGCGGGTCGGTCGAGAATTTCGTCGCGCTGATGAACAAGCGCGCGCGCGAACTGGGCATGACCCATTCGCATTTCGCCAATGTCTGGGGCAAGGACGAGGTGGGCGAAACGGTCACCTCCGCCGACATGGCGCTGCTGGCGCGTCACCTCATCAAGGAATATCCGGAATATTACCATTATTTCGGCGAGAAGGATTTCACCTGGACCAAGATCCGCCAGCTGAACCGCAACCCGCTGCTGACCATGAATATCGGCGCCGACGGGCTCAAGACCGGCGACACCGACGAGGCCGGATTCGGGTTGGTCGCCTCGGCGGTGCAGGACGATCAACGGCTGCTTCTGGTCGTCAACGGCTACAAGACGGCGGCCGAGCGGGCCGAGGATTCGCGCAAACTGCTGAATTGGGGCTTCAAGGCGTTCGACGTGAGGACGTTGTTTCAGCCCGGCGACACGGTCGGGCGCGCGCGCGTTTACGGCGGCGCTGCCGATACGGTCGAATTGACGCCGCAGGCGACGGTGAAAGCTTTCGTGCTGCGCGCCGGGGCCGAAAAGCTGACCGCGCGCATCGTCTATCTCGGCCCGGCGCCGGCCCCCGTCGAGGCGGGGCGGCCGCTGGGCGAATTGCGGATCTATCAGGGCGACACGCTCGCATTGCGCGCGCCGCTCCAGACCAAGAACGCCGTGCCGGTTGGCGGGCTGACGCGCCGCGCCGCGGACGCGGCGTGGCAATTTGGCGCGGACTGGCTGCGCCGGGCGTGGAAGCCTTGACGCGCGGGCGTTTCATCACCCTGGAGGGCGGCGAGGGCGCGGGCAAATCGGTGCAGGCGCGCCGGCTCGCCGCCAGACTCGCAGCGCTCGGGCTGGAGACGGTGGCGACGCGCGAGCCGGGCGGCACGCCGCAGGCGGAAGCTTTGCGCGAACTGATCCTTTCGGGCGCCTTGCGCGAGGGCGGGCCGGCGGCCGAGGCGATCGCCTTTTCCGCCGCCAGACTCGATCATCTCGACGCGCTGATCGGCCCCGCACTGGCGCGTGGCGCCTGGGTGGTATGCGACCGTTTCGCCGATTCGACCCGCGCCTATCAGGGCGCGGCGGGGCGGCTCTCGCTTGGGCTTATCGACCGGCTGGAGCAGATCGTCGTCGGCGAGCGCCGGCCCGACCTCACGCTGTTGCTCGACCTCGCGCCCGAACTGGGGCTCGCGCGCGCCGCGGCGCGGCGCGGCGCGGCGGCGGGGGCGGACCGGTTCGAGGGCGAGGCGCTGGATTTTCATCGCACGCTGGGAGAGGCGTTTCGCGCCATCGCCCGGGCCGATCCGGAGCGCTGCGTCGTGATCGACGCCAGCGCGGACGAGGCGAATGTCGCGCAAGCCGTCTGGACGGCGGTCGAGGCGCGGCTGGGCGGGCATCTCCCATGAAGCGGCCGGCGGCAGAGGAGGGCGCGCCCGAGAGCGACCTCTATCCCGGCGCGCGCGCGCCGCGCTTCGCCCCCGCGCTGATCGGCCAGCGCGCGGCGGAGATGGAAATGCTCAACGCCTATCGCAGCGGTCGGTTCGCCCACGCGTGGCTGATCGCAGGGCCGGAGGGCGTCGGCAAGGCGACGCTGGCCTGGGCGTTCGCCCGCTTCGTGCTGGCCAATCCCGATTCTTTGTCGCGCCAGGTCGTGGACGCGACCGACCTGTCGGTTGCCGAAGATCACCCCGCCGCGCGTCAGCTCGCCGCCTTGTCGCACCCCGATTTCGTCGTCGTGCGCCGCGCCTGGAACGCCAAGCCGAAGAGCTTCTATAGCGAGATCCGCGTCGACGACGTTCGCGACGGGCAGAGCGTATTCCGGCTCGCGGCCTCCTCGGGCGGCTGGCGGGTTATGCTGGTGGACGCCGCTGACGACCTCAACCGCGCCGGCGCCAACGCGCTGCTGAAGACCATCGAGGAGCCGCCCGCGCGCGCGCTGGTGCTGATCGTGGCGCATCGGCCCGGCCGGCTGCCGCCGACCATCCGCTCGCGCTGTCGGCGGCTGACGCTGGAGCCGCTGACGCCGCACGATATCGAGGCGAGCGTGCGCGGGCCGGGCGCGCCATGGAGCGAGGCGCCGGCCGCGAAGATCGCGCAGGCCGCCGCCCGCGCCGACGGCTCGGCGCGCGAGGCGCTGCGGCGGCTCGATCCGGAAGGCGAGGGCGCCGGCGCGATGATCGAGGCGGTGATCGACAGATTGCCCGGCGTCGACTGGCGCGCCGCGCTGAAACTCGCCGACCGCTTCGCCGGCGCCACGGGCGCGCAGGCGCACGAGCGGTTCCTGCTCGCCATCTACGATTGGCTCGCCCAGCGCGCCCGCACAACGACGGAAAGCCAACGGCTGGAGGCGCTCGCCGAGCTTTGGGACAAGCTGCGGGCCAGCGCGCGCGACGTCGAAGCGCTCAACATCGACCGCAAGACCCACGCTTTGGCATTGTTGCAGGAGATCGCCGAGCGCGGCCGCAGGCTCTAGCCCTCCGGCGGGAACGGGTCGAACGGCGCGCCGATCCGGCCTTCGAAATAGCCTGAGGTGAGCCAATGGCCGCGCAGGTCCTTCAGCTTACCCTGCTCCACCGCACGGCGCAGATCGGGGTAGGCCTTGACGTAGGCCTCCGCGTCGAAGCGCACCAATTCGATCAACGGCCGCGCGGCCCGCTTCAGCGCGCCCTCGTCCTGCCCAAGGAAATTCTGCCGCACGCGGCTCCAGGGCGGGAAATAGGCCAGCGCGGGAATTATCGCCGCCAGAACCCGCGCGCCTTCGCCCGGCAGCGTCAGATTTGCGTGCATCGCCTGAAAGATCGCCTGATCGAGCCGATCGAGCGCGGCCTGCGTCACCGGGGAATAGCGCAGTCGATCCGCCCACGCGGGCGGCGCGATCTTTTGCAGGACAAGTTCGATCTCGTAACTTCCTGACGGCGGCTTGTCGGGGGTGAGCGAATAGTCGAAGCCGTAGTCGTTGTCGCAGAGATGGCGGAGGCGATAGCTGCTGACGGGCAGCGCCTCCTCGATTTCCCGCATCAGGCTCGCCGGCGTGTAATGGCGCTTGTGGTCGCCGTTCCAGCGCGAGGGCAGATCGGGCAGGCGCTCGTAGAGATCGCGATGCGGCGCCATGATCACCATGTGGCCGCCGACTTTCAGTACGCGCAGCCAGTCGCGCAGCACCGGCGGGTAATCGACGATATGCTCCAGCACATGCGCCGCCAGCACCGTGTCCTGGCTGTCGTCGGCGAACGGCAGATGCACGCCGTCGTAGCCGGGATAGTCGAGTTCGACGCCGATGGCGTTTTCCGTGATCGGCTGTGCGTTGGGGTCGCCGCCGCGATAGCCGATGTCGAGGATCGCCTCGCCAGAGAAATAGCGCGCCATGAAGCCGCTTTCGACGCGACGGGCGTAGGAATTGCGGAAGCTGACGCCGATGGTGCGGCGGGGCGCATTCGGTGTTGGCGAATCCATGGCGTGCCCTCTGTCGCGCGAGGCTCCTTCCTAGCAGAGGGACGCGCCGACGCCAGCCGACAGCGTCGTAGCCGGGGCGGGATCGACAACTCGCAAGATTGAGCGCGCCGGCAAACGTGGTAAACGGCGACCTTGGCCAGCGCTGTTCGCGTAAGCGCGTATCGGGATTCGCGATGACACAGACCGGTCCGAAGATTGATCTTGAAACGGAGGGAAAGCAGGTCGTCGAAGGCAAAGCGAATGGCGACCCCGGCCAGGCCAGTTTCGCCGAGGCGGTGGACGAGGCGGGTTCCGTGCTGGCCTATCGACTCCAGCAGCAGGCGGCCTTGTCCAATTTCGGCATCCAGGCGATGGGCTTGCACCACATAGACGAACTGCTGGCGCTCGGCGCCGACATCGCCGCAGCGGGAATGCGGTCAAACTTCTCCAAGGTGCTGGAATATAGCGCCGCGCAAGGGGGGCTTCTGATCCGCGCCGGCGTCGGCTGGCGCACCGGCGTGGTGGGAAATGTGGTCATGGGGGCCGACGCCCAGTCCCCCGCGGGCTATGCGTTCCAGACGGGTTCGCCGGTCATCTCCAATCAGCTTGAGAACGAGGAGCGGTTCCGCACCCCTACGCTGATGGTCGAGCATGGTGTGCGGCGCGCGATCAATGTGCTGATCGCCGGCGGCGCCGGGCCGTGGGGCGTGCTCGAAGTCGACAGTTCCAATGCGGGCAACTTCGAGGCCGCCGATCTCGCGTTCCTGCAGGGCCTCGCGAATTTCATCGGCGTCGCCATCGACCGCCAACTCGCCGAGGAGCGGCTGACCGAGGCGATCGAATATCAGAAGATTCTGGTGAAAGAGGCGAGCCATCGGGTCAAGAACAGCCTCGCAATGCTCTCGGGCCTGCTGCGCATGCGCGCGCGCGAAATCACGAACACGACGACGGCCCAGGCGCTGACCGACGCCTCCGACCGCATCATCGCCGTCGCCCGCACGCATGACCGACTGTGGAAAGATTCCGGCGGCGAAACCACCGATCTCGGGCCGCTGGTTTCCGACATCTGCGAAGCCTTGCATCAGCAATGGGAGCATATCGAATTTCGCTGTGTCGCCGCGTCGATTGAAATTCCCGCCGATCGCGCGGCCTCGTTTGCGTTGCTGTTGACGGAACTCGCCACCAACGCCGCCAAACACGCCTATGGCCTGGGCGGCGGGTTGGTGTTTGTCACGCTGGCGGTAAATGGCGCGACGCGCGTGCTGGAAGTGCGCGATCAGGGCGTGGGGCTCCCGCAGGGCCGCGATGTCCTGAGCCCGGCGACCGAAAGATTGGGGATGCGCCTGATCCGGACGCTGACCCAGAGCCTCGGCGGGACCTTGACCGCCAGCAATCAGAACGGCGCCGCGTTCCGGATCGAATTTTAGGCCGCGCCGTCGGAACCGGGTGGCTTCAGCCGATCTGGCGCGCTTTTATCCCGGCTCGCCCATCGGAGAGCCGCTCATGTCGTTTCGCATCCAAGGTCTGTCGCCCGCGCCCTTCATCCCGCTGTACGGACTGTCCGACGCGGCGCTCGGCGCGCTCGGCGTCGTTCGCTATGTCGCCGACAAGGCGCCGGGCTTTCCCGATCGCGTCGAAATGCGCGACGCGACGCCCGGCGAGACGGTGCTGCTGATCAACCATGTCAGCCAGCCCGCTGACACGCCCTATCGCGCAAGCCACGCGATCTTCGTGCGCGAGGGCGCGACGCGCGCCTTCGACGAGGTCGATCTCGTGCCGGAGGTGTTGCGGCCGCGCCTGCTCTCGCTGCGCGCCTTCGACGCGGCGGGCATGATGGTCGACGCCGATGTGGTCGAGGGCGGGCAGGTCGAACGCCTCATCGAGCGATTGTTCCAGGACGCGCGCGCGAGCTGCCTGCACGCCCATTTCGCCAAACGCGGCTGCTACGCCGCCCGGATCGAGCGGGCGTGAAGCGCGTCAGCCGAACCGATCGAGGCAATAGGGCGCGGGATCGGCGAAGGGCGCCGCGCCCGTCATCATGTCGGCCAACAGCCGCCCGCTGATCGGCCCCAGCGTCAGGCCGAGGTGCTGATGGCCGAAATCGAACCACAGCCCCTTGTGGCGGGGGGCGGGGCCGATCACCGGCAGCATGTCGGGCAGGCACGGACGGCGGCCGAGCCATGGCTTTGCGTCCCGCCGTTCGGCCAGGGGATAGAGTTCGCGCGCGAACGGCTCCAGCCGGTCGAGATGGGCGCTGGAGGGGGCGTCGTCGAGGCGGGCGAATTCGGCGCCGGTGGTCAGCCGCAGTCCGCGCGTCATCGGCGTGACGACATAGCCTTTCTCGTAATCGAGCACCGGGCGCGACAGACCTTCGTTCCCGCGCGGCGCGTAATGCATGTGGTAGCCGCGCTTGAGGAAGAACGGCAGATTGTAGCCGAGCGTTCGCGCGAAGGCGCCCGACCACGGCCCGAGCGCGACCACAACCTCGCGCGCGGCCCAGGGCCCGGCCGGCGTCTCGACCCGCCAGCCGTCGCCCGATTGCGACAGCCTCGCCGCGTCGCCCTCCGCCAAGACCCCGCCGCGCGCGCGAAACAACGCGAGATAGCTCGCCGCGAGCGCGGCGGGGTCGGGCGTCGTCAGCGGATCGGCGAAATGTACGCCGCCGATGGCGACGTCGCTGAGGTTGGGCTCCAACGCCCGCAGGGCGTCGCGGTCGAGCGGGACATAGGCAACGCCGAACGGACGCGTCTCCTCGGCTTCAGCCAGACCCCGCGCCTGTCCACGCGGCGTGCGGAACGCCTTGATCCAGCCGCCCTCGCGCAGCAGCCCGCCCGCGCCGGCCGCCGCCGCCAGCGCCCGGTGCTCGGCGACCGCGCCGGCGACGAGCGCGCGCAGAGCCTGCCCGCTGCGCTCGCGCGGGGCCGGGGCGGATGCGCGGAAATAGCGCCACAGCGCGCCCGCCATCGCCGGCAGCGCGGAAAAACGGATTTGCGCGCGGGGATCGCGATTGAGCGCGGCGACGGCTATCTCAACGGGATCGCGCGGGAAGGTGTAGGGAAACACCGCCTCGCTCTGCACGATGCCGGTGTTGCCGAAGCTTGTTTCGGCGCCGGCGATTTCGCGCCGGTCGAGGATCACGACGCTGCGGCCGCGCGCCTGCAACGCCAAAGCGGCGCCCAACCCGACAAAACCCGCGCCCAGCACGATGCAATCGACGTTTCGGCTCAAAAGCGCGCTCCCGTTTTGCGTCGCGGGATAGAGCGCGACCCCGCGCGGGGTCAAGCGTCGCGGCAATTGAGTTTTGCCGCGCCGCGTCCTACAGAAAAGCCCCTAGACTTGGTTCTCTCCCGCTAAGCGAGCGCATGCAGTCGAAAGCGAAATGCGAGGACCGCGCCCGCCGCGCGAGGATCGACGATGCCGCGTGACGGGGCCGCCGCCAAAATCGCGGTCGTAACCGCGTCCCGCCGCGTCGCGGCGCAGGATGCGCCGAGCCATTTGCGCGAGCTGGAGACGGGGCCGCGCTTTCGCGGGGGAATCTATGCGTGGCGACAGGGCCTCCTGCGCGGCTGGGCGGTCGATCTCGACGCGCCGGCGCGCGTGCTCCGCGTCGCGCTCGAAGCGGCGGGCGAGGAAGTGGGGGAGGCGTCCACCGGCGAGCATCGGCCCGACCTCGCGGCGACCTTGGCCGACAATGTCGCGGGTTTCGCGTTCGACATCGCCCACCTGCCCGAATCCGCCCGCGCCGCGCTGGAGGCGGCGCTGAACCACGCCCCGCCCGGCGCCCTGGTCGATATTCCGGTGCTGAGCCTGCGGCTCGACGGCGAAGGCCCGCACATCGTGCTGGGCCGGCATGGGATCACCGTGCGAAAGGCGCTGGCGCAATGCCGCGCCGCGTCAAAGCCCGAGGCGGAAACGCCGCCGCCGCCCGCCGCCGAACCGCCCCGCGCCGAAGCCGCGCGCGGCCCGCGGTTTCTGGCGGGAATCGACGGTCTGGACGGGGCGATTCTGAGGGGTTGGGCGGTCGATCTGCAAAACCCGCGCGCGCCAGTGTCGCTGCAAATCGAGGCGCGCGGCGAAGCCGTGTTCGCCGCCGCGACGCACGATCATCGCGCCGACATCGGCGCCGTGCTCGAAGGCAATGTGGCGGGTTTCAGCGTCGATCTCGCCGCGCTGCAAGCGCCCGCCCGCGATGCGGTCGCCAAAGCGCTCGAACGGGTGGAGGCGGACGCGCCGATACCGACGCGGCTGGTCGCGCTGCGGGTCGAGGCGGATGGTTCGTTGATCGATCTGGGCGCCTTCGGCGTCCACGCCGGCGATGTTCTGGCCGCCTTGGGCCGCGCGCCGGTGGGTTGGCTGTCGCGCAAGGCGGCGCAGGCGGGCGAGCGGGCGCCGGCGCAACCGCGCAAGGACCGCGATGCGCAGGCGCTGCATTGGTTGCTGGCCCATCTGGCCCCCGAAGCGCCGGAGCGCGCGCCCCCCGCCCGCCGCTTCACCGATAGGCTGCTCGCCGACATCGAGCGCGCGAACACGGTCGCGGCGCCGCTCAAGCGCCACGCGGCGGAGATCGCGCCGCTGTTCGATCCGTTCCACTATCTGAGCCAGTTGGAGCGGCCCGAGGAGGCGCTCGCCAATCCGCTGCTGCATTATGTGTTGGCGGGCTGGCGCGACGGCATGAGCCCGGCGCCTTTGTTCGCGCCCGATTTCTACCGCGCCGGTCGCGGGCAAAGCGCGGGCGATCCGCTGCTCGATTTTCTCCGCGAGGGGCACAGAGCCGGCGTCGATCCGCATCCGCTGTTCGACGTCGCCTTCTATCGCGAGCGCCATCTTGGCGGTGACCCCTCCATCAACCCGCTGGCGCACTATCTCGCCTGCGGCGGGCGCGAGCGGCTCGATCCCTCGCCCGCCTTCGACACCCAGCGTTTCCTCGCCGCCTTCGGCCTCGGCGAGGAGATCGAGGTTCCGCTCGAAGCCTTCCTCGTCACGCCGCGCTTCGAGGATTACCCGCTCGTCGCCGGGTTCGATTCGCCGCTTTACCGCTATCAAATCGAGATCGAGCGCGGCGAGCGCCTGAGCGAGCCGGGAATCGTCCATTATCTCGCGCGCGGACATCGCGACGAGACGCTGCTGCCCAATATCCTGTTCGACCCCGCCTATTACCGCGAGCGCAACAAGCTGGAAATCGACGGCCCGGCGCTGCTGCATTACCTCCGCGAAGGCGAGGCGCTGGGCCTGGCCTGCCACGAGGCCTTTTCGCCCGCCTTCTACAACAGCCAGCGCGAGGTCGAGGGCGAGGCGGGCGCGCTCAACCATGCGCTGGCCCACCCCGGGCAATTGCGCAGCGCGCCGCGCATGGACGCGCCGATCGATCCTCGCCTGTTCGCATTGGCGCGCGATCTGATCGCCGAGGGCGGCGTCGAGGAATTCCACGCCGGCATCTATCGCGACGCCAATCCCGATCTTGGCGAGATGAGCGACGAAGCGCTGGAAGCGCATTACCGTCGCAGCGGCGCGATCGCCAACCGCATCGCCTCCTACACCCGCGCGATGCGGCTGGCGCAAATGCGCGTGCGCGACATACCGCTCGGCTTCGTGCTCGCCGATTACACCAGCTTCTACCCCGACCTCGGCATCATGAAGCACCGTTTCGTCAGCGCGCTGTTTCATTACGGGCGCTACGGCCGGCAGGAGAAGCGGCTGGTTGGCAAATGGTTGTTCAGGCTTGACGATCTCGACATCGACCTGCCCAGCGCCGAGGCGCCGTTGCGGGTCGCCAAACACGCCGAACGGGTCGATGTCTGCATCCTGATCCACGCCTTTTATCCCGAACTGCTGCCCGAACTGGTCGCCTTCGCGCAGAATTTCCGCGACGTGTCGTTCGACATCTTCATCAATTTGGTTGATCTCGCCTGGACGCCCGAGCTGCATCGGCAGTTGCGCGAGATCTGCCCCGGCGCCTTCATCATGTTATCCAACGACGCGGGGCGCGACATCGGCGGCTTCACGCGATTGCTGCAACAGGTCGATATCGCGCGCTACGACGTCTTCGCTTTCCTGCATTCCAAGAAGAGCCCGCATATCGGGGCCGAAACCGGCGAGTATTGGCGCCGCGCGCTGCTCAGCGCCTTCGCCGGCAGCGCGGAGACGGCGGGTTCCTGCGTGCAGATGTTCCACGACAATCCGCAACTCGGCATGATCGGCTCCAGCGAATGGCGCTCGCAGGAGATGGGCAAGAATGTCGAGCAATACGAACGATTGCTCGATCTGCTCGGCGTTCGCGGCAAGAATCGCGAACTCGACTATGTCAGCGGCTTTATGTTTCTCATCCGCGCCGATGTGGTGGCGCGGTTGTTAGAAGTGTTGCGCAAGCTCGATTTCGAATATGGCGGCGACAAGGATCTCGACTTCCACATGGATGGCCAGATCGCCCATGGCGTCGAGCGCGCGGTCCCCGCGCTCGTGCGGCAGATGGGCTATGAAATCCACTACCGGTAGCGGCGATGGCGATCACCTTCATCCTTCACGAGGCCACGCGCACCGGCGCCCCGCGCCTGGGCGGCCAGATCGCGCGCGAGTTGGCGCGCGACGAAGACGTGCGCGTCGTCGTGATGAAGGACGGTCCGCTGACGCCGTGGTTGCGTCAATTGGTGGGCGCGCAGAATGTGTTGGTCTGCCGCGGCGACCCGTTCCATTTCCGCGTGCCGTTCGACGAGCGCGTGCGACGCGCCGTGGAGATGCTGGACGGCGACCCCGCCGATCTCATTTACGCCAATTCGCTGGCGACCTCGGTGTTCGTGTTCGCCGCCGTGCAGCGGAAACGCCGCACTATCCTGCATGTGCATGAAAAGGTCGCCGAGATCGTCAACCTGCTCGCCCATGACGCAACCAAGATCGAGGTGATGCGGATCGCCGACGCCGTTGTGCTGGCGGCGCAGGACATCGGCGACGACCTGATCGAGGTGTTCGGGACCGCGCCATCGCTCGTCGAAACGTTCGGCGTCGCCGTCGATCTCGACGCGATTCGGCAGGCGGCGCTTAGCGCTGCGCCCAGCCCGCTCAACGCGCGCGGCGCGGCGCTGGAGAAGAGCGAGCGCATGATCGTCGCCATGAGCGGGCAGGCCTCCGCGCGCAAGGGCGTCGATATTTTCTTCCAATGCGCCGTCGGCTTGCCGACCTGCGATTTTCTCTGGATCGGCGGCTGGCGGCCGGAGGAGACGGCCGACAATATCGCCTTCGAGGATTTCAACGCGCGCAACCTGCCCAACTTCTATGTCAGCGGCCCCGTCGACAATCCCTATCCCTACATGCAACTGATGGACCTGTTCTTCCTGTCCTCGCGCGAGGACCCCAATCCCCTCGTGCTGGCCGAAGCGCTGGCGCTGCAACGCCCGCTCTTGTGCTTCTCACAGACAACCGCCGTCGCCGACCGGCTCGGCCGCTGCGGCATTGTCTGCTACGGTCCGCCCAATGTCGCCGACGCCGCGCGCGTGATCGGCGCCTGTTCGGTTGAGACGTTGCGCTCGCCAGACTTTCGCAACCTGGGCGACGCCTATCTCGCCGACTACGATCTCAACCAGAAAATGACGCTGCTGCGCGACCTGATCGCGCGGGTGCGCGGAGAGGCGCCGGTTGTTCGGTTTGAGGCGCGAGGCGTTGCGCCTCGTATGTTGGAGGCCGGCGTGGTGGAGCTTAACTTCTCATGAAAGCGGTCTTGCTCGCAGGCGGTCTGGGCACGCGGCTCGCCGAGGAAACATTGGTTCGGCCGAAACCGATGGTGGAGATCGGCGGCAAGCCGATCCTCTGGCACATCATGAAGATTTACGCCGCCCATGGCGTGACCGATTTCATCGTCTGTCTGGGCTATATGGGATATGTCATCAAGGACTATTTCCACAACTATTTCCTGCGCTCCTGCGACGTGACGTTCAAGCTCGCCAGCAACGAAATGATCCTCCATCGTGCGACCGCCGAGCCGTGGACCGTCACCTTGATTGAAACCGGCGAGACGACGCAGATCGGCGGCCGCATCAAACGCATTCTGCCCCATGTCGCCGAAGACGACGCCTTCTGTCTCACCTATGGCGACGGCGTCGCCGATGTCGACATTCCCGCGTTGATCGCTCAGCACAAGCGCGGCGGGCGGCTTGCGACGGTGACCGCCGTGCGCCCGCCCGGCCGCTACGGCGCGATCCTGGCCGACGGCGACCGCGTCACCGGCTTTCAGGAAAAGCCCAGGGGCGACGGCGGCTGGATCAACGGCGGCTTCTTTGTCTGCTCTCCCAGGGTCGGCGACTATATCGAGGGCGACGCGAGCGTGTGGGAGCGCGAGCCGCTGGAGCGACTGGCGGCCGAAGGTCAACTCGGCGTGCATTATCACGACGGCTTCTGGCAGCCGATGGACACGTTGCGCGACCGCCGCCAGCTTGAGGATTTGTGGGCCTCGGGAAAGGCGCCGTGGAAGATCTGGAAGGAGCTTAACGCTTGATTGATGCGCGCCCGCCGTCCAAGATCCTCGTCACCGGCAATCAGGGCTATGTCGGGCCCGTGCTGGGGCGCCATCTGCGCCGCGCGTTTCCGCAGGCGCAACTGATCGGCTTCGACACCGGCTATTTCGCGCTTTGCACCACTAACGCGGCGGTTGCGCCGGATCGCGTCTATGACGCGCAATGGCACGGCGACGTGCGCGATCTCGACGGCTCTGCGCTCGCCGGCGTCGATGCAGTGGTGCAACTGGCCGCCATCTCCAACGATCCCATGGGCGCGTCGTATGAGGCCGCGACCGACGCGGTCAATCGCGGCGCCTCGGTGCGGCTGGCGCAGCTTGCGGTGGCGGCCGGCGTCAAACATTTCGTGTTCGCCTCCTCGTGCAGCGTTTATGGCTTCGCGCCGGGCGCGGCCCGCAAGGAGAGCGACCCGCTCAACCCGCAGACGGCCTATGCGCGCTCGAAGATCGAGACCGAGCGGGCGCTGGCCTCGATGAACCTCAATGGCATGACGACGACCTGCCTGCGCTTCGCCACCGCCTGCGGCATGTCCGAGCGATTGCGGCTCGATCTGGTGCTCAACGATTTCGTCGCCAGCGCCATCGCCGCGCGCAAGATCACTGTGCTGTCCGACGGCACGCCGTGGCGGCCCTTGATTGACGTGCGCGACATGGCGCGCGCGATCGAATGGGCGCTGACGCGACGCAGCGAGAACGGCGACTGTCTCAACATCAACGTCGGCGCCGAGAACTGGAATTATCAGGTGCGCGATCTGGCGCAAGCCGTGGCTGAGGCGGCGCCGGGCGTCGATGTCAGCATCAATCACGCGGCGCAGGCCGACACGCGGTCTTACAAGGTCGATTTCGCACTCTACCGCGAACTGGCGCCGGCGCATCAGCCTCAGATGTCGCTGCAAGGTTCGATTGCGTTGCTGCGCGAAGGGTTGTTGGCGATGGGCTTCGCGGATGCGGACTTCCGCGCCTCGCCCTATATGCGGCTGAAGATGCTGGAGGCGCATCGCAACGCGGGCCGGCTCGACGCGGACCTGCGCTGGACGCGGCAAGCCTGGGATCGACCATGAAATTTCACGCAACTCCGCTTGCCGGCGCCCGGTTGATCGAGCTTGATAAGCGCGGCGACGAGCGCGGTTTTTTCGCGCGGGCGTTCTGCGAGCGCGAGTTTGGCGCGCAAGGGTTGGAGACGCGCTTCGTCAACGTCAACAATTCGCTGTCGAGCGCTCGCGGCACGCTGCGAGGTTTGCATTATCAGATCGGAGAGGCGGCGGAGGTGAAGCTGGTGCGCTGCATCAGCGGCGCCTTGTGGGACGCGATCCTCGATCTGAGGCCGGAGTCGCCCACCTTCGGGCGTTGGTTCGGCGAGACGCTGAGCGCCGACAATCGATTGATGATGTATGTGCCGCGCGGCTTCGCCCATGCGATTTTGACGCTGGAGCCTGACACCGAGGCGCTTTATCTCGTCAGCGCGCATTATGCGCCCGCGAGTGAGCGCGGCGTGCGTTGGGACGATCCGCGTTTTGCGATCAACTGGCCGATTGCGCCGCAGGAAATCTCCGCCAAAGACGCTGCGTGGCCCGATTTCGACCCCGCAACACACGGTGTCGAGCCATGAAAGTGCTGTTCACCGGCGCCAGTTCGTTCACCGGCTTCTGGTTCGTCGTTCGACTGGCGGCGGCGGGGGCGCAGGTCGTGGCGGCGCTGCGTGGCGCGGCGGAGGCTTACGAGGGCGTGCGCGCCGAGCGGGTTCGCTTGTTGTCGCAATCTGCGCGGATCGTGCCGCATTGCGCGTTCGGCGAGCCGGCGTTTCTCGATCTGATCCGCACGCAGCGTTTCGATGTCTTGTGTCATCACGGGGCGGAAGCGCGAGGGTATCGCGAGCCAGGCTTCGATGTCGCCGGCGCGCTGGCCGCCAACACGCGCAACATCGCCCAGGTGTTCGCGGCGCTGCGCGAGCAGGGCTGCAAGGCGGTGGTCGCCACCGGCAGCGTGTTCGAGGCCGACGAGGGGGTGGGGCCGTCGCCGCGCCGCGCCTTTTCGCCCTATGGCCTGTCGAAGGGGTTCACCTGGCAGACGATCAGATATTGGGGCGAGGCGTCAGGCTTGCCAGTCTCGAAATTCGTCATCGCCAATCCGTTTGGGCCGTTCGAGGAGGCGCGTTTCGTTGCTCACGCCGTCGGGCGCTGGACGAACGGCGAGGCGGTGGAGGTGCGAACGCCGCGATATTTGCGCGACAACATCCATGTCGATCTGCTGTCGATGGCCTATGCGAAATTCGTTGCCGAGGCCGCGGCGGGCGGGGCGGGGCGCAGTTTCGGCCCGTGTGGTTACAGGGAGACGCAAGGCGCCTTCGCCGAGCGGCTGGGGCGCGAACTTGCCCCTCGGCTGGGGTTCGCGGGCGGCGTCAAACACGCCGAGCAGACGGATTTTTCCGAACCCATCGCGCGTGTAAATCTGGATGCGATTGATCCCGCCGTCTACGGCTGGGACGAGGGCAGGGCGTGGGACGCGCTCGCCGACTATTACAGGAATAAGTGAGACCAAGCGCCGCCCGCCGACGCCGCAACGAAAAAGGGCGGCCCGAGGGCCGCCCTTCGCTTTAAGCCTGTTAGCTTAGAAGTCCATGCCGCCCATGCCGCCGCCGCCGCCGCCCATCGGCATCGCGGGCTTGTCCTTCGGCAGTTCGGCGATCATCGCCTCGGTCGTCACGAGCAGGCCCGCAACGGAGGCCGCGTCCTGCAACGCGGTGCGCACGACCTTGGCCGGATCGACGATGCCGGCTTCGAACATGTCGACATACTGGTCGGTCTGAGCGTTGAAGCCGAAGGTCTGCGACTTGTGGTCGGAGATCTTGCCGACCACGATCGAGCCTTCGCCGCCCGAGTTCTGCACGATCTGGCGCAGCGGAGCCTCAAGCGCCTTCAGCACGATGTTGATGCCGGCCTGCTCGTCGGCGTTCTCGCTCTTGAGCTTGGACACGGCCGCCTTGGCGCGCAATAGCGCGACGCCGCCACCGGGAACCACGCCTTCTTCAACCGCGGCGCGGGTGGCGTTGAGTGCGTCGTCCACGCGATCCTTCTTCTCCTTGACCTCGACCTCGGTCGCGCCGCCGACGCGGATAACCGCGACGCCGCCGGCGAGCTTGGCCAGACGCTCCTGAAGCTTCTCGCGGTCGTAGTCCGAGGTGGTTTCCTCAATCTGCGCCTTGATCTGCGCGACTCGGCCCTGGATGTCATCCTTGGCGCCGGAGCCGTTGATGATCGTGGTGTTCTCCTTCTCGATGCGGACGCGCTTGGCGCGGCCGAGCATCTGAAGGGTCACGTTCTCGAGCTTGATGCCGAGGTCTTCCGCGATCATCTGGCCGCCGGTGAGGATGGCGATGTCTTCCAGCATCGCCTTGCGGCGATCGCCGAAGCCCGGCGCCTTGACGGCTGCGACCTTGAGGCCGCCGCGCAGCTTGTTGACGACGAGAGTCGCAAGCGCCTCGCCCTCGATGTCCTCGGCGATGATGACGAGCGGCTTGCCGGTCTGGACGACCGATTCAAGCACGGGCAGCATCGGCTGGAGCGAGGAGAGCTTCTTCTCGTGGATGAGGATGTAGGCGTCCTCAAGCTCGGCCACCATCTTCTCGGCGTTGGTGATGAAATAGGGCGAGAGATAGCCACGGTCGAACTGCATGCCTTCGACGACGTCCAGCTCGGTCGCCAGCGACTTGGCTTCCTCGACCGTGATCACGCCTTCATTGCCGACCTTCGACATGGCCTGGGCGATCATGTTGCCGACTTCGCGGTCG
>JANYIH010000177.1 GCA_025358745.1 Hyphomicrobiales bacterium
TGTCGGGGCTGGCGGCGTCGCGCGCGCCCAGCGGCGCAAGGCCGAAGCGAGTCTCGATCAGCTTGTCGATGGCGGTGGTGTCCATCACCGTATGGTCGATGAAGCCGCGTTTGGCGAAGGGCGAGATCAGCAGCGCGGGCACGCGCGCGCCCGGTCCCCAGCGGTCGCCCCTGGGCGGGGCGACATGATCCCACAGGCCGCCGTTTTCGTCGTAGGTGACGATAACAGCCGTGTCTTTCCACAGCGGGCTTTTCTGGATCATCTGAATCAGGAACGCGGTGTGGTTCTCGCCCGCCAGCACATTGGTGTAGCCGGGATGTTCGTTGTCCTCGCCGACGGGCTTGAAGAAGGCGACCGGCGGCAACTGCCCGCGCTGGATGTCGGCCACGAAGTCGTGCTCGTCCTTGAGATGTTTGGCGCCCTCGCCGCCAAGCATGTAGTTCGCGAAATAGGCGAACGGCTGGTGGTGGAACTGGAATAGCGGATCGGCGCGATTGGCCAAAGCATCGTCCCAGCCGCCGGAATACCAGGCCCAGTCGATCCCCTTTTCGTCGAGCCTGTCGCCGATCGTGGAGTCGGTCTGCGGCGGGACGAGTTTCTCGGGTTTGGCCGAAGCCGGGAAGGGTCCGCCCTTGGGAAACAGTGTGTTGACGGCATAGCCGTCGGGCGTCACCGCGCCGTCCTTGATCAGGCCGCCCTGATCGTCGAGCTTGGCCTTGATGTCGTCGGGCGCATCAGGGAATTTCGGCGCGCAGAGGCAGATCATGTAGATGTGGTTGAGGAACGAGCCACCGAACGCCCCATGATGGAAATGATCCATCAGCGTGTATTCCCTTGCGAGCCGCCACATCGGCGTCTTCGAGGCGTCGTTGTAGCCCATCACAAGGCTCGCGGCGTCGCTCCAGGCGACGAACTTGTCCATCCTGCCGCCGTCGATCTGGAGTTGCTCCTGATAGAAGCGATGCCAGGCGTCGCCGGTGACGCCTTCCAACCCGACATATTTGTCGGCGCGGAAGGGCTTGTTTGGGAGAGTCCTGGGGAAGCGCTCGTCGACCTTCACTTCGCGTAAGCCCACATAGTTGACCGGCGGCAGCGTCTCGTAAGGCTTGCCGTCCTTGTCAACTTGAGGAGGAGCGTCGGCGGGAACGCCCTCCGCGCCGGGAAACAGGCCGTAGAGATTGTCGAAGCTGCGGTTCTCCAGATAGATCACGACGATATGGTTGATTCTGTCGAGACCGGGTTTGGCCTCCTGCGCCTGAGCGCCTGCGCACAGCGCCGTCAACGCAAGTCCCAGTAAAGCCCGTTTCATCGCGTGTCCCTTCTAGAAGAATTTCGCCAGCGCGCGCGCCGTCGCCTCGGGCGCTTCCTCCGGCAGGAAATGGCCGCAGGCGATCCCCTCGCCGCTGACGTCGTTCGCCCAGCGGCGCCAGACGTCCAGCGGCGCCTCGCCCTTGGCCGGTATGCCCTTCGCGCCCCAAAGCGCCAGCAGCGGCGCGGCGATTTTGCGGCCCGCCGCGCGGTCGGCCTCGTCGAACGCGCGGTCGAGCGTCGCGCCGGCGCGGTAGTCCTCGCACGAGGCGTGAACGCGGGCGGGATCGCGGAAAGCTTCGTGGTAGGCGGCCAGCGCGTCAGGCGCGAAGGAGGCGAGCGTCTGGTCGTTGGTCCAGCTCGCCAGCGTGTGGTCGAGATAGGCTTGGGCCGCTGCGCTGATCAGCGTCTCGGGGAAAGGCTCGGGCTGGGCCAGGAACATCCAGTGATAGACGGCCATCGCCCGCGCGGCGTCCATGCCGGTCCACATTTCCCACGTCGGCACGATGTCGAGCACGGCGAGTTTGGTCACGCGTTCGGGATGGTCGAGCGCGAGCCGATAGGCGACCCGACCGCCGCGATCGTGGCCGGCGACGGCGAAGGATTGATGACCGAGCGCGGCCATCAGCGCGACGGCGTCTTGCGCCATGATCCGCTTGGTGTAGCGCTCGCCGCCGCGCGAGGGCGGCGCCGAGGAGCGGCCGTAGCCGCGCAGGTCGGGCGCGACGAGGGTGAATTGTCCCGCCAGAGCCCCGGCGACGCGCGCCCACATCAGATGCGATTGCGGGTAGCCGTGCAACAACAGCAGCGGCGGGCCGGAGCCTCCGATTCGGGCGAAGATGGTCGATTCGCCGATGGCGAATTCGCGTTCAGCGAAGCCGTCGAAGCCAGACATGCAAACCTCCTGTCGTCGTCAGTTGTAGCACAAAGGCGCGTCATTGCGGCCCGAGCGCCCGCACAGCCTCCTCGACGCTGTGGAATATGTGATCCTCGCCGATCAGCGCCGTCAGGCCATGGCGCGCGAAACTGGCCTGCGCCCGCACCGATTCCAACCGCGCCAGCGCGACCACCACGCCGTGTCGTTGCAGCCGGTCGATCGCCTCGCTGAGAACCTGCGCGGCGGTGTAGTCCAGTTCGACGATGGCGTTGGCTTCGATCACGAGCAGCTTCTCGCCGCCGAACTGGCCGAGCGCGGCGGCCAGATCGTAGGCGTTGAGAAACGACAGCGGCGCCTGAAAGCCGACCACGCGCACGCTGGGGAACGTCTCGCCCGGCCGCTGCGCCGATTGCGGCCACCAGATCGATGTGCCGGGAATTCGCTCGTATTCAACCGCCTTGGCCCGCGTCACCGTCCACAGCCCGTGCAGGATCGACAGCGCGACGCCGACGGCGACGCCCTGTTCGATCGGCAGCGCGACGATGGCGGCGAAGGTGACGAGGATCAGCAGAAACTCGCCCCAGGCGCGGCGGGCGACCTGCGCGATGGTCGCCCCGCGCACGATGCGCTGGGCGACGAACAGCAACACGCCCGCCAGCGCCGCTTTCGGCACGGCGGCGAGCAGGCCGGCGCCGAACAGCGCCAGCGCCATCACCAAAGCGGCGGCGATCAGGCCCGCGAACTGGCTGCGCCCGCCGGTCTCGGCGACGACGGCGGTGCGCGGCGGGCTGGCGTTGACGGGGAAAGCGCCGAGGACGCCCGCTAGCACATTGGCGGCGCCGACGCCGATGAAGTCGCGGTCGACGTCGGGCCCGCGCTCGGGATCGGAGACGAAAGCGCGCGTGGTGGCGGCGGTCTGCATCATCGCCACCACCGCGACGAGGATCGCGAGCCCCGCGGCGTCTCGCAGCAGGCCGAGCGAGAGCGGCGGCGCGCTGAGCCGCGGCAACGCGGCTTCGAGCCGGCCAAGCGTCGCCACGCCGCGCGCGTCGAGCCCGAGCGCCAGCGTGATCGCGGTCGCCAGCGCGATGGCGGCGAGCGCGCTGGGAAATCGCGGCGCGACCTTCTCGCCGATCAACAGGAAAGCGGCGACCCCGAGGCCGAGCGCCACGGTCCAGGGGTTGGCGGCGCCGATCTCGCGGGCGAGCGCCCACAGCCGCGTCAGCGTCGTGCCGGTCGGCGGCGCGAGCCCCAGGACGGCGGGAAGCTGGGAGACCAGAATATGCACGGCGATGCCGGCGAGAAAGCCGGTCGTCACGGGAATCGACAACAGGTCGGCGACGAAGCCGAGCCGCAGCGCGCCCGCCGCGATCAGGATGACGCCGACCAGCACCGCCAACAGCGCCGCGGCGCCCGCATATTGACCGTCGTCCTGCGCGAGATAGGCCATCGCGCCGGCGAAGATCGGCGCGATGGTGGAATCCGCGCCCACCGACAGGCGCCGGTTCGCTCCGAAGATCGCAAAACCGACCGCGCCGGCGAGCAGGGCGATGAATCCCACTTGCGGCTCGAAGCCCGCCAGCCGCGCCGTCGCCATCTGCTCCGGCGCCGCGATAGCGGCCAGCGTCAGGCCGGCCAGCGCATCCGGGCCGAGATCGCGCAGGCGCCAGCCTTGAAAGGCGGGGAACATCCGTCGATGCGTCGCGTTCGCCACTCAACCCCCGTCGCGCTATAGTCTGGGGAATCGTCTCACAGGACGGCCGGCGTCGCGTCAATCGCGGCCGCGATGTTTTCTTGTTGGGAGCGCGCGAAAAGCATGGAGCTTCTGCTGCGCCGCCTGGCGCTCGCCGTCGGCCTCGCCTGCGGCCTCATCGGCACGCAGGCGCCGGAATTCGCCCAGCAATATCGCCAGCGTCTCGCCGGCGCGGTCGACGAGCTTTCCCGCATCGTTTCGACCTTCGACGCCGAGGCGCGCGCCAAGGATCTCAGTCCGGATCAGGCGATCCACCGGCTCGAAGGCAATGGCGACCCGCTGGCGCAGGAGCGCGGCCGCGACATGGCCGGCGACAAGGCGCGGCTCGCCCGGCTGGAGGAGGCGCTGGCGGCCTATACCAGCGCCGGCCCGGTGCGGCGGCTGATCGCGACGGTGGAGACGTTCGACGCCTCGACAGCGCGCCGCGCCTGGGCCGATTTCCAGCCCGCCGTGCCGACGACGCTCGAATCGCTGGCGGTCGGGGTCTTCGCCTGGGCGCTTGGCTGGCTGGCGACGCATCTGACGCTGTGGCCGGCGCGACGAAGCGCCATGCAGCGACGGGCCGGAGTCGTGCGGGCGTGAGGGCGCGAATCGTGCTAGCCTGCCCGGCTTGACCCGCCTGTTCACCATACCCGCCGCCGTCCCGTTCCTGCCGACGCTGGCGGAGAACTTGCTGGGCGGCCGGCTGATTCCGGGCTTTCCCGGCGCCGATCCGTTCGCGCTGGCCGATGCGGTGGTTTATCTGCCGACGCAGCGCGCCGCGCGCGCTTTCGCCACCGCGCTGGTCGCGGCGAGCGGGCGGTCCAGCCTGACGCTGCCGCGCATCGTGCCGCTCGGCGTGTTCGCGGCCGAGGAGGGCGAGTTCGCCGAATTCGAGCCCGGCGCGCTCGACGAGCGCCCCGCGGTCGGCGATCTCGAACGGCGCATGACGCTGGCCCGGCTGGTCGCCGCCTGGGGGGCGCAGCTCAAGGGCGCGATCCGGGGCGTCGATGCGCAAGGCCGGCTCGAAACCGACCCCAGCGAGCCGCCGCTGGTCGCCGCCACCCCGGCGCAGGCGCTGACTCTGGCCGGCGATCTGGCTGACCTGATCGACGACATGCGGATCGAGGGCGTGAGCTTTGACGCGTTGCGGGGGATCGTCGCCGACGATTTCGACCCCTATTGGCGCATTACACTGGATTTCCTGAAGATCGCCTTCGATCACTGGCCGGCGTGGCTGGCCGAGAAGGGGCTGGCCGACCGGGCGGAGCGCACCCAGATCGCGGTGGAGCGCGAGATCGCCGCGCTCGGCGCGCGCGGGCCGACGATCGTCGCCGGCTCGACCGGCACCAACAGCGCGACGGCCAAGTTGATCGGCGCCGTCGCGCGCGCTCCCCAAGGCGCCGTTGTGCTGGCCGATCTCGACCTCGATCTCGACGAGCCGGCGTGGCGGCTGATCGCGGAAGGCCAGGACCCCACCGCCGCCGGACATCCCCAGGCCGCTCTCGCCAAACTGTTGCAGCGCATCGGCGCCGCGCGCGCCGAGGTCGTCGCGCTCGGCGAACCCGGCCCGCGGGCGCGCTTTCTCACCGAAGCGATGCGGCCGGCCGAATCGACGCATCTGTGGGCGAGCGCGAAAGTCGAGCCGGCGCCGGCGCTGGCGGGAATGGCGCTGATCGAGGCCGAGAA
>JANYIH010000223.1 GCA_025358745.1 Hyphomicrobiales bacterium
GCACTTGTCCCGCTTGAGGCCAAACGCTCCCGTCCGCCGCGCAAGTCGCCAGCCCCTTCGTGATCACCGCGCGTGCGGCCGACACGGTCAAGCTCGGCTTCTGCAATCCCCTGAGCGGCACCTACGCCGCCTATGGCAAGAACGAGACGATCGGCTGCCAACTCGCCATCGAGCAGATCAACGCCAAAGGCGGCATTCTCAGGCGGCAGGCCGAAATGCTGGTGGAGGATTCCACCAGCGGCGACGCCGGCACCGCAGTGCAGAAATCGCGCAAGCTGATCGAGCGCGACAAGGTCGATTTCCTGCTCGGCAACGTCAACTCGGCGCTCGCGCTGGCGATGGCGCAGGTGTCGAGCGAAAAGGGCATTCTGCATATCGTGCCCGGCGGCCACACGGACGCCGTCACCGGCAAATCCTGCCACTGGAACGTTTTCCGCGTCTGCAACACCACGCAGATGGAGGCGGCCGCCGTCGCCGCCGCGCTGATCAACGCTTACGGCAAGAAGTTCTATTACATCACGCCCGACTACGCCTTCGGCCACACGCTCGAAGAGGGCATGATCAAGGCGATCAAGAAGCTCGGCGGCGAGCGCGTCGGCGGCGACCTGACGCCGCTCGGCACAGTCGATTTTTCCTCTTATCTGATCAAGGCGCAATCGGCCAACCCTGACGTCATCGTCTTCCTGGTGCAGGGCGACGACGCGCTGAACGCCTTGAAGCAGGCGGTGCAGTTCGGCTTGCAGAACAAGGTTCACCTCGCCGGCGCGCAGGTGGAGCTGGAAGTGATCGAAGGCTTGCCGCCGGAAGCGCGCATCGGCGCCTGGGTGGCGGAATGGTACTGGAACCAGCCCGACGTGCCGCATGTGAAGGAGTTCGTCGAGGCGATCAAAGCCAAGACCAATCGCGTGCCGACGGCGCGTCACTGGTTCGGCTATGTCGCGGGCCACACTTGCGCGCTGGGCGCGGAGAAGGCCAAGTCGTTGAAGGCGATCGACGTCGCCAGGGCGTTGCAGGATTTCGCGCTGCCGCCGGAGATCGCGCTGGGCCCCAACAAGACGTTCTATCGCGCCGGTCAGAACCAGCTGATGTCGACGCTCTATGTCGGCGAGATGCAGGCGAAGGGCTCGGCGCCCGACGACCTGTTCAAGGTCATCAAGACCTTCGCTGGATCCGACGTCGCCGATCCGCTGGAGGAGACCGGCTGCAAATTGGTCTGGCCGGCCTGACGACGCGCTGGTATCGCTTTTCGCCGATGACGCGCAGGCCGCGCGTCATCGGTTTCTCATGTCCGCGGCCATTGATCGCCCGATGTCGCAGCTCATTCTCTTCAACGTCTCCAACGGTCTGATCGTCGGCGCCTTCTACGCGCTGATGGCGCTTGGCCTGTCGCTGATCCTCAACCTCAGCGGCGTGATCAACTTCGCCCATGGCGGATTTCTGGCGCTGGGCGCCTATTTCGCCTATTCGCTGACGCCTTTCATCGGCTTCTGGGGCGCGCTGATCGTCGCGCCGATCCTGGTCGCGGCGATGGGGCTGGTCGTCGAGCGCTTTCTGATCCAGCCGCTCTACGGCACGGACCCGCTCTACTCGCTGCTGCTGACCTTCGGCCTCGCTTATATGATCGAGGACGGCACGAAATATGTTTGGGGCGCGCAGAGCCTGCCGTTCCAGCCGCCGAAATGGCTGCTCAGTCCGCTTTCGAGCGAATATTTCTTCCTCACCGGCTATCGCGTGTTCATGATTGTGATCGTGTTCGCGGCGGTGGCGGGCCTGTTTGGCGTGCTCGGCTACACGCGGTTGGGGATGCGCATCCGGGCGGGCACGCGCGATCTCGAAACCGTCTCGACGCTGGGCGTCAACACGCGCGTGCTGCGCAGCCTGAACTTCGGCCTCGGCGTCTACATCGCGGGGCTCGCCGGCGTGCTGGCGGCCGGATTGCTCGGCCTGTCGCCGACGATCGGCGCGAGCCTCATCATGCCGAGCTTCGTGGCCATCATCGTCGGGGGCCTCGGCAGTCTGGTCGGCACGTTGCTCGGCGGAATGCTGATCGGCGTCGCTTCGGGGTTGACGGCGGTTTATTGGCCTTCGGCGACGGAGGCGGTCATTTATGTGATGATGGGGGTTGTCTTAATGGTTCGTCCACGCGGTCTGCTCGGTGAAGAGGGGAGGCTGCATTGAACCCGCGCGCCCGGGCGCTCGACGCCCTCGTCATTGTCACGCTGGTCACCTTTCCTTTCTGGCTGGCGGCGATAGGCAGCTACACCGAACTCGCTACCCGCGTGGTGGTGATGGGTCTGGCGGCGATGTCGCTCAATTTCCTGCTCGGCTACACCGGCGTGCTGTCGTTCGGCCACGCCGCCTATTTCGGCCTTGGCGGTTACGGCACGGCGATGGCGATCAAATTCTTCGGCTTCGGCTCAGTGCCGGCGATGTTGTTCGGCATGCTGGTCGCCACTGTGGCGGCGATAGTGATCGGCGCGCTGATTGTGCGCCGGCGCGGCGTCTATTTCGCGATGGTGACGATCGCCTTCGGTCAGGTGTTCTATTTCATCGCCTTCCGCTGGAACCAGGTGACCGGCGGCGACGACGGCCTCACCGGTTGGAGCCGACAACCCATCGACTTCGGCGTCTACAAGCTCGACATCGCCGGCAACGACAAGGCGTTCTATTATTTCGTGCTCTGCGTGTTCGCGCTCTGCGTCGCGGCGATGGCGCGGCTGATCCATTCGCCGCTCGGCCGTTCGCTGGTGGCGATCCGCGAGAACGAGCGGCGCGTGCGGTTTCTCGGCCTCAACATCGAAAGCCGGATCTGGCTGTCCTTCGTCATCTCCTGCTTCTTCGTCAGCGTCGCCGGCGGCCTCTACGCCCTGCTCAACAACTTCATCGATCCGCGCGCGCTGCGGTTCGACCTTTCCGGCAATTTCGTCATCATGGCGGTGATGGGCGGCATGCGCTCGTTCTGGGGTCCGTTGTTCGGCGCGGCGATCTTCGTCGCCTTGCAGGATTATGTCTCCAGCCACACCGAGAACTGGATGTTCCTGATCGGCCTTGTGTTCGTGCTGGTCGTGCGCTTCTTCCCGCGCGGACTGCTGGGCGTCCTCACGCGCGGGAGCGCGGCATGACGTTGCTTCGGGTCGAGAAAGTCACCAAGCGCTTCGGCAGTCTGACGGCGATCGAGAACGTTTCGCTGACGATTGAACCGGGCGAACTGCGCGCCATCATCGGTCCCAACGGCGCCGGCAAAACGACCTTCTTCAACCTCATCAGCGGGCTGTTCCCGCCCAGCGAGGGCAGGGTGCGGCTCGACGATCAGGACGTGACCGCCCTGTCGCCCGAGGAGCGGGTGCGCCGCGGCATGGCGCGCACGTTTCAGATCACCGAGATCTTTCCCGAACTCAGCGTGATCGAGAACCTGCGTGTGGCGGTGGAGATGGCGGAAGGCCACAGCCTGTCGGCGTGGCTCTCGCCCGCTTCCAAGCGAGCCGTCAACAACCGCCTCGACCAGTTGCTGACGACAGGCAATCTCACGGGCAAGACCGACGTGCGCGTCGGCGCGCTCAGCCACGGCGACCAGCGCGCGGCGGAAATCATGATGGCGCTGGCCTTGAAGCCGCGCCTGTTGCTGCTCGACGAGCCGACCGCCGGCATGGGCGATCAGGAGACTTACAATGTCGCGCAGCTGGTGCGGCGGCTGCACCGCCGGGAAGGCCTCACGATCATGTTGATCGAGCACGATATGCGTGTCGTCTTCAACCTTGCTGACCGCATCATGGTGCTGGGCGAAGGCCGCGTGCTGGCGGAAGGCACGCCGCAGGAGATCGCGGCCAACGAAGACGTGCAGCGCGCCTATCTCGGCGAGGTCGCCAAATGAACGCGCTCGAAGCCAAGGGGCTGCACAGCTATTACGGCAAGAGCCACATCCTCCACGGCGTGTCGATCGAGGTGCGCGAGGGCGAGATCGTCGCGCTGCTCGGCCGCAACGGCGCGGGCAAGAGCACGACCTTGAAGAGCCTCATCGGCCTGGTGCGGCCGCGCGAGGGCGAAGTGCGGATGTTCGGCGAGACGACCACCGGCCAACCGCCGTTCCGGGTCGCCGCGCTTGGCGTCGGCTATGTGCCCGAAGGGCGGCGCGTGTTCGCCAATCTGACCGTGGACGAGAATTTGCGCGTGCCGGTCGAACGGCCGGGGCCATGGACGGTGGAGCGGGTCTACAAGGAATTCCCCAGACTTGGTCAGCGCAAGAGCAACAAGGGCGCCCAGCTCTCCGGCGGCGAGCAGGAAATGCTGTCGATCGCCCGTGCGCTGCTGCTGAACCCGAAGCTGCTGATGCTCGACGAGCCGAGCCAGGGCCTTGCGCCGCTGATCGTGGCGGACGTGTTCCGCATCATCGTCGAGGCGCGCAAGGAAGGCATGTCGATCCTGCTGGTGGAGCAGAACGTGCGCGCGGCGGTGACGATCGCCGACCGGGCCTATGTTCTGGCCGACGGGTCGATGGTCTACGAGGGCTCCGCGCGCGAATTCGGCGCCGACGAGGAGCGGGTGCGCGAACTCGCCGGCGCGAGCGCGGAAGTGTGGGACATGGGGGACTGAGGGGGCCGCCCGCTGGCCGGATTTCGCGGCGCCGTCAGCCGTCCCCTCGTCCCTTGCGGAGGAGGGAAAGGGAGGGGGGCGCCTCCCGAACAGGCGAGGGCCGAAGGTTCTCGGCGCGCTCAGATTTTCTTCGCCCTCGGTTTTTTCGCGGGCGCGGCGACGCCCGGCATGTCGTGCGGCCCGCTCCATCCTGGCAGGTAATCCGCCTCGGCCGATTTGGCCAGCGCCAGCGCGTGGGCGACCGCGCCGCGATAATCGCGCTTGATATCCTTGACCTTCAGGCGCGAGCGAAAGAAATCGGCCCAGACGAATTCCGAGAATGGGGTGGAATCTTTGGCGAAACCGCCGGCCTGGCGCAGAGCGCCGGCGACCGAGCGGTAGGGATCGTCCGCCAGGCCCGCCACCGTCTTGGGCAGTTGGCGATAATCGCAACGGCTGCCCTTGGAATCATAGGGGTGCGTCCAGCCGTGATAATCCATCAACGTCCAGAAATTCGTGGAATCGGCTTTGCGAAGGTCGCCGATCACCGTCACAAACACGTCCTTCTGGCCATCGTCCCACAGCGCGCGGGCGAGGTGATGATGATCGGTGATGTAGCGCGCGCCGTCCGGCCCCAGCACGACGGGGATCATATGCGTGAGCAGCGTCTGGGATTTCTTCGCCAGGTTTTTCGCGCGCCAGTCGCCGAGCTTGCGTTCGACTTCGAGCAGGCCGACCGTCATCTGCGTCGGCCGCAGGTCGGCGATGCCTGTGGGATGCAAAACAGGATCGTGTCGCGAATAGGACATGGCGCCAGAGTTCCGGAAAATGTCGCAAAACTGTCGTAACCCGCCCGTCTGTCACAACAAAGCGCTTTTGTGCAAAGCGATTTGACCCCCGCGGCAATTCATGTTTGATCCGCGCGCTTGGCGACCCCCTTTGCTGACGAGACTTGACCCACATGACGCGCCCTGAGCGTTACAACGTGCGCGAATCCGAGCCGAAATGGCAGAAGATCTGGGCCGACCGGGCCGTCTTCGCCACGGGCAACGACGATTCGCGGGCGCGCTACTACGTGCTCGAAATGTTCCCCTATCCCTCGGGCCGCATCCATATGGGGCATGTCCGCAACTACGCCATGGGCGACGTTGTGGCGCGCTACAAGCGCGCGCGCGGCTTCAACGTGCTGCATCCCATGGGCTGGGACGCATTCGGCATGCCGGCCGAAAACGCGGCGATGCAGAACAAGACGCATCCCGCCAAGTGGACTTACGCCAATATCGACGCGATGCGGGCGCAACTGAAATCGATGGGACTGTCGCTCGACTGGTCGCGGGAAGTCGCGACCTGCGACGTCAGCTATTACGGGCATCAGCAGAAGCTGTTCCTCGATTTTCTCGCCGCCGGACTGGTGGCGCGCAAGAAATCGAAAGTGAACTGGGACCCGGTCGACCAGACGGTGCTCGCCAACGAACAGGTGATCGACGGGCGCGGCTGGCGCTCCGGCGCAATGGTCGAGCAGCGCGAACTGACGCAGTGGTTCTTCAAGATCTCGGATTACTCGGAAGAGCTGTTAAGCGCGCTCGACGGGCTCGACCGCTGGCCGGAGAAGGTGCGCCTGATGCAGCGCAACTGGATCGGCAGGTCCGAGGGGCTGATGGTGCGGTTCGCGCTCGTCGGCGGCGGCGAGTTGGAGATCTACACCACCCGGCCCGACACCTTGTTCGGCGCCCGCTTCATGGCGATTGCGCCCGATCACCCGCTGGCCGCGCAGGTCGCGGCGAAGGACGCAAAACTCGCCGCATTCATCGAGGAATGCCGGCGCATCGGCACTTCGGTCGCGGCCATCGAGACGGCGGAGAAAAAGGGCTACGACACCGGCCTCAGGGTGAAGCATCCGTTCGACGAGAACTGGACGCTGCCGGTCTATGTCGCCAACTTCATCCTGATGGATTACGGCACGGGCGCGATCTTCGGCTGCCCCGCGCATGACCAGCGCGACCTCGATTTCGTCAATGTCTACGGCCTCGGCGTGACCCCGGTGGTGTGCCCGCCCGGCGTCGATCCAGCCGATTTCAAGATCACCGACGTCGCCTATGACGGCGAGGGGACCATGATCAACTCACGGTTTCTCGACGGTATGACGCCGGGCGCAGCTTACGAGGAAGTGGCCACGCGGCTGGAGGCTCGCCCGATGGGCAACCGGCCGCAGGCCAAGCGTCAGGTCAATTACAAGCTGCGCGACTGGGGCATTTCGCGGCAGCGCTATTGGGGCTGCCCGATTCCGATCGTGCATTGCGAGGATTGCGGCATCGTCCCCGCCGCCGATCTGCCGGTGAAACTGCCCGACGACGTGACTTTCGACCGGCCGGGCAATCCGCTCGACCATCACCCGACATGGAAGCACGTCGCCTGCCCGCAATGCGGAGCGCCGGCGCGGCGCGAGACGGACACGATGGACACGTTCGTCGATTCGTCGTGGTATTACGCGCGCTTCACCGACCCGTGGAACAAGACCGCGCCGACCGACCCGGCCATCGCCAACGCGTGGCTGCCGGTGGATCAGTATATCGGCGGCATCGAACATGCGATTTTACACCTGCTCTATTCCCGCTTCTTCGCACGCGCGATGAGCAAGACCGGCCATCTCACGGTGTCGGAGCCCTTCGCCGGCCTATTCACGCAGGGCATGGTGGTGCACGAGACCTATCGCGACGCCGAGGGAAAATGGGTAGCGCCGGCCGAAGTGCGGATCGAGGGCGGCAAGGCGTTTAAACTCGATGGCGGGGAGGCGGTCGAGATCGGCTCCATCGAGAAAATGTCGAAGTCGAAGCGCAACACGATCGACCCCGACGAGATCATTGCGAGTTACGGCGCCGACACGGCGCGCTGGTTCATGCTGTCCGACAGCCCGCCCGACCGCGATGTGATCTGGACCGAGGCGGGCGTGCAGGGCGCCTTTAAGCAGACGCAGCGGCTATGGCGGCTCGCCTGCGAGATCGAGCGCGTCGTGGGCGGCGAACGGCCGGCCAAACCCACCGAATTCGATACGGTGGCCGCCCATGTCCGCCGCGCCGCGCATGGAGCGCTGGCCAAGATCGAGGACGACATCGAGCGGCTGCGCTTCAATGTCTCCATCGCTACGATCTACGAATTCGCCAACACGCTGTCGGCGGCCGTCGGCGCGATCGAAACCACCAACATCGGCGACGATCTGCGCTACGCCTTTGCGGAAGCCGGCGACATGCTGGTGCATGGCTTCGCGCCGATGATGCCGCATCTGGCGGAGGAATGCTGGGCCGCACTCGGCCACGAGACGCTGGTGTCGCAAAGCGCGTGGCCGCAGGTGGATCGCGCGCTGATCGTCTCGACGCAAGTGACCATGCCGGTGCAGGTCAACGGCCGCAAGCGTGGCGACGTGACCGTGCCGCGCGACGCCGACGCCAAAACGGTCGAGGCCGCCGCTTTGGCGCTCGACGCGGTGATCCGGGCGTTGGATAATAAGGCGCCGAAGAAAGTGGTCGTCGTCCCCAACAGGATCGTCAATGTCGTGGTCTGACCGATTGCGCTTGTTCGCCGCGCTGAGCCTCGTCGCGGCGACGGGCGGCTGCTTTCAGCCGCTCTACGGCGAGGCCGCCCATCCTGGCCTGGTGCAGGCGATGCGCGAGGTCGAAGTGACGCCGATCCCGGAGCGGATCGGCCATTACCTCGCCGACGATCTCATCAGCCGGATGAACGGCTCGGGCGAGACGCCGAAGCCGAAGTATAGGCTCACCATCAAGCTGTCGAAGAACGTGCAGACGCCGACCATCGAATCGCAGATCCAGACGGCGGACGCGGCGACCGTCACCGGCACGGCGTTCTTCACGCTGACCCGGATCGAGGACGAAAAGAAGCCGATCTTTGTCGGGTCAGCGACCAGTTCGGCCGCCTACGACCGCACCTTGCAGAGCTACGCCGATCTGCGCGCCAACCGCGACGCGGAATTGCGCGTGGCGAAATCGCTCGCCGACGAGATCGAGCTGCGGGTCGCCGGAGCGCTGTCGAAGGCGAACTGATGCCCCGCCTGTTCACCGCGCTGGAGTTGCCGCCCGACGTCGCCGCAGCGCTGACGGGCACGCGCGGCGGCCTGCCCGGCGCGCGCTGGGTCGAGCCCGAGGATTACCACCTCACTCTACGCTTCATCGGCGACATCGACGCGCGCACGGCCAATGACGTCGCCGAGGCGCTCTGCGAAGTGCGGCGAGCGCCGGCGCCGGTCGCGTTCGACGGGCTGACGTGGTTTGGCGGCGACAAGCCGCGCGCCATCGTCGCCAAGGTCAAGCCGGCGCCGGCGCTGGTCGAACTCGCCGCCGATCACGAGCGGCGGATGCGCCGGCTGGGGCTCGCCCCGGAGACGCGCAACTTCATGCCGCATGTGACGCTGGCCTGGGCGCGCGGGGCCGGACCGACGGCGGTGGCGGAATATCTCGCGTCCCGGGGACGGCTGGAGGCGCCGGGGTTTGTGGCGGAGCGGTTTGTGCTGATGTCGGCGAAGGCCGGGGTCGGCGGCGGGCCTTATGTGGTGGAGGGGGAGTATCCGCTGCCGTGAAAATACAAAGGCGCCGGCGCCGGAGACAAATTGTCTATGGCAGGGCGCCCTGCTCAGAAAGTCGCTCTGAGAAAGTTGGGAAGCAAAGACGTGTGGACGCGATGCTTTCGCATCGCGTCCGACAAATCTGCGGAGAGGACCAATAAGGCCTACCGCCCGATCAGATCGCTCATCACGACGGTGGCGGCGTCGCAGGCATGGTTGAGGCAAGGCAAGCCCAACGCGCCTTCGATCGTCTTCAGCAGCGAGAAATGGTTGTAGTACGTGGCGCTCGTGACCGGGTGCGCGCCGAAGTTGGTGTCGACGATCAGCGGCACCTGATTGATGTTGGGCTGCGTAGAGTAGTCGTTCTCGTCCCACACGGCGATGATGGCGCTCTTGCCGACCGACCAGCTCGGCGACGCCTTGATCGCACGCACGATTTTGCCCAGCGCGAGGTCGCCTAGCTGGATCAGGGCCGGGTTGAGGCCAGCCTGGGTTCCGTCGCTGGTCGGATCGAAATTGCAGAACGGGCCGGCGTTGCCGCGACCGTGCTGATCGTTGCACTGGTTGGGAACGATGAGCGACAAGGATGGGGACCTTCCCGACTCGAAATTGGCCCAAAGGCCCGTGGGGCCGTCGAAAGGACGCATCTCGCTATAGGGGATGGAGCCCGTCCCCGCCTGAACATTCGCGAAATACACGAACGGGTTGTGCTTGGCGGCGTAGAGTTTGGCGATGTTCGAACTCGTCAGCGGCGGGGTGAGCGTCGGCTTGATCTTGGTGAAGTCCGTCAGGTTCGAAAAGAGCCCGTCGCTGTATTCCACTCGGTCCGCCCCAACCCCAGGCAGGCTTTCCTGGTAGGTCCTGACGGTGAGGTGCGCGGCGACAAGCTGATCCGCGATCGTCTTGCCGTCAATATTGGCGGCGGCCGAATAGCCTTTCACGCCGTCGATGTCGTTGCCGCAAGCCGGCCCGGTGAATTCATTCGTGCAATCGACCGCGGGGGTCGCCGCATCCGTGCCAATGCCGGCAATCGGACAAACGGGACCGGTGGCCGGGTTGTCCGTTTGAGCGACGCCCGTCGCCAGGCTGGTCTGGCACGACGCGTTATGCCAATCCGGCGCGTTGTCGTTGCGCACGCCGAAGTTCGAGCCGCCGACGATTTCCAGATAATTGGTCAGGCTCGGATGACCGACGGCGAAAAAGTTGGTCGCGAGATTGGCCGCCTTGGCCCAGGCGTTCGTGAACGGAGCGTTCGGGTTGCCGATGATCTGGCTGTACCCGTGATTTTCCATCACGATCAAATAGACGTGGTTCAGGCGCGTCACACCGGGGACCGGCGAAGTCCCTTCCTTGGCCATCACGGAATGAGCGAACATCGCAGCCGTGAGGCCGAGTACGAGCTTTAGAGTTTTCGACATTTGGCTAACGCCCCTCTTGAACGAAACGCCCCCCGCTGACAGAAAGGCTGAATTTCAGTTAGGACTTCTCAATGAAGATAAGTTTTCACTAATGTGACAGAGCCATGTCCGTCCTTCGATGACCTAGAGGGCGCGCCCGCGGGGGAACGTGCAGCGTTACGGGGACCGCCCATCTTGCACCTCCTGGCGCGACAATCCCTAGAGCCCGGGCGAAAACCTTCGGCTACGCTCGGGCCTTGACCCCTCCGCGCACCTGTCCTACGTCGCGCCGCATGAGCGACCTTCACGCCCTCGGCCACGCCTCGAAAATCCCTGACGCGCCGGACGCGCGCACGCTCGAGCGCGTGCCCAATCCGCACCCGGACGTGGATTACGTCACCCGTTTCGCGGCGCCGGAATTCACCTCCATTTGCCCGGTGACGGGACAGCCCGATTTCGCGCATCTGGTGATCGACTATGTGCCCGACCAGTGGTTGGTGGAGTCGAAATCGCTCAAGCTGCATCTCGCCAGTTTCCGCAATCACGGCGCTTTTCATGAGGATTGCACGGTGCGGATCGGCAAGGAGATCGCCAGGCTGATCGCGCCGCGCTGGCTGCGCATTGGCGGCTACTGGTATCCGCGCGGCGGCATTCCGATCGACGTGTTCTGGCAGACGGGCGAACTGCCGAAGGGGGTCTGGGCGCCCGATCAGGGCGTCGCGCCCTATCGCGGCCGCGGCTGAAACATTTCGGGGAGGACGACATGGGAAGACTTAGCGGCAAGACCGCGTTGCTGACGGCGGCCGGCGCCGGCATCGGCCGCGCCACGGCGGAAGCGTTCGCGCGTGAGGGCGCGCGGGTGATCGCCACCGACCTCAACGAGGCGGCGCTGGCGGGGCTGAACGGGGAGACGCGAAAACTCGACGTGCGCTCGACGCAAGCCGTCGAGGCGCTGGCGCGCGAGATCGGGCCAATCGACGTGCTGTTCAACTGCGCCGGCTTCGTCCATCACGGCTCGGCGCTGGAATGTTCCGACGAGGAGTGGGATTTCTCGTTCGACATCAATGTGAAGTCGATGCATCGGACGATCCGCGCCTTCCTGCCGGGCATGTTGGCCAGAGGCGGCGGGTCGATCGTCAATGTGGCCTCGGCCGCTTCCTCGGTGCGCGGCATCCCCAACCGCTACGTCTATGGCGCCACCAAAGCGGCGGTGATCGGGCTGACCAAGGCGGTCGCGGCCGACTTCATCCGCAAGGGCGTGCGCTGCAACGCGATCTGCCCCGGCACGGTCGAAAGCCCGTCTCTGCGGGGGCGCATATCGACGCTCGCCGCGCAGTCGGGCCAGGCGGTCGAAGCGGTCAATCAGGCGTTCATCGACCGCCAACCGATGGGGCGGCTGGGCAAGCCGGAAGAGATCGCGGCGCTCGCCGTTTATCTCGCCTCCGAAGAGAGCGGGTTCACGACGGGGCAGATCCATCTCGCCGACGGCGGCTTTGCGCTGTAAGGTTCGCCCGAAGGCGCCATTGGCCGCGTGGGGTGGGGCGTGCTAGCGGCTGTGACGGATCAAGGGAGATCGCCCGATGCAGATGAACGAAAGCCAGCTCGTCCCCGCCGCCCAAGACAAGGTCTGGGCCGCGCTCAACGATCCGGCGGTGCTCGCCAAATGCATCCCCGGATGCCAGAAGCTCGATATGACGGGGCCCAACCAGATGGAGGCGACGGTCGTCATCAAGGTTGGCCCGGTCAAGGCGAGCTTCTCCGGCAAGGTGACGCTCAGCGACATCGAAGCGCCCAACAGCTATCGCATTTCGGGCGAGGGCTCGGGCGGCGTGGCCGGCTTCGCCAAGGGCGGGGCGACGGTGAAACTGACGGCGGAAGGGCCGGAGTCGACCCGGCTCAACTACGAAGTCGACGCGCAGATCGGCGGCAAGCTCGCCCAGCTCGGCGGCCGGCTGATCGACGCCACCGCCAAGAAGCTGGCGGGCGAATTCTTCGAGAAATTCGCCGCTGAGTTGACACCGCCCGCGCCCGAAGCCGCCGCCGAGGCGGAAGATCCGGCCGAGGGCGAGCAAAAGGGCTGGTTCAAGAAGCTGCTGTCCTGAGCCCCTTCAGCCGCGCCCGAACTGGCGGCGGAAGTCGATCTCCCGCCGCTCCGCGTAATAGTTGTTGATGGCGAAGAAGGCCCAGATCGCCGCGGGCGCCCAGCCGATGACGGTCAGTTGCAGGATCAGGCAGATGACGCCCGAGATCGGCATGCCCAAAGTGAAGAACGCCAGCCAGGGCAGGAACAGAGCGATGAGATAGCGCATGTCGGCCTCCGCGCATCAGATGCGGGGCGGCGGGCGGGTTTTCAAGTCCCGCTGAGGAAGCGTGCGATCTCGGGCGCGCTTTCCAGCGCGGCGCGTTCCTGCTCGCTTGGCAATTGTGGCCTGTCGCGCTCGGCGTCCACCATACAGAGGAAGCCGAGGGCCACGTCCGTGCCGGCGCGGAATTGGTGCCAGGCCCAGGCCGGCACGGTGACGAGATCGAGCGGGGCGAGATCGAGCACATTCTCGCCGACCAGCGCGCGGCCGGCGCCGCGCAGGATCGTCACGGCGTGGACGTGTTGGTGGCGCTCCAGCGTCGTCCAGCCGCCCGGCGCGACCTCGAAATAGCGCAATTCGCCCTTGAGGTCCGGCGCAGAGGCCAGCACCTGCCGCGTCACGCCGCGAAACGGCGCTTGCGCCTCGTCCTTATAGGCGCGCAGATCGACCCCTTCCCAGCGGAACTCGGGCAGGGCGCGGCGCAAAACAATCATGGCGAGCCTCCAGCGACAGCGCGGGCGAAAGCGGCGGTTTGCGCCGTCAACTGATCGGTCGGCGCGGCGAGCAAGGCGCCGCCGATCAGCAACATGGTGTCGGGGCCGTAGAATTCGAGCATCTCGCCGACCCTCGCCGTGGTCATGCCGCCGGCCGGCGTCGGCGTAGCGTCTTTCAGGCCGCCCCAGGGCGCGCGCAGGCCCCTCGCCAGCGCAAGGCAGGTCTCGCGGCTATAGCCGAACCGGCCGCCGTAATTGGGAAAAATGCCGACGTCGCCGCCGACCAGGCGGAACAGCCGCAGCAACGCCGGCGCAGCGATGCGCGCCGCCCCGCCCATCGTCGGGTGGGCGAAAAAGGCGAGGTCGCGGTTGTCCGCCGCCAAAGCCTGACAGGTCGAGAGGCCGGCGATCATGGGCGCGACCATCACCGCGTCGAGCCCGGCTTCGCGGGCGATGGCGATCTGATCGCGCATCGCGCCATAATGGCCGCTGAGGCTGGGGACATAGCGGGCGAGGCTGCCCGTGCGGTCGGCGGCGCGGCGCGCGGCGGCGGCGCAGGCGGGAACGCGCTCGGCAAAGGGCGAATAGGCTTGATCCGCCAGGCCGTGATCGTCCTTGATGAAATCGACGCCGCCGCGCGCGAACGCCTCCACCAGCGCCGCGAGCCCGGCGCTGGGCAGCCCCTGCGGCTTGATCGCGACGCAGCTCAGCGCGCGCGTGCCGGCGCCCACCCGAGCGCGCAGGCCGGCAAGTCCCTGGCCCGGACCGGGAAAACGCGCCAGCATCTCGTCGGGCAGGCGAAAATCGGCAAGCTCGACATCGGTTTGCAGCGAGGAATTGCCGTAGAGCATGTTGAGGAGTTGACCCGCGTCGGCGCCGACGGTCGCGGCGGCGAGGCCGATCTCGACCTCGTACAGGCGGGGGGCGATCTCGCGGATGTCGCCGGGCTCGCCGACGATCTCGGAGCGAACGTAATCGTCGCGCACGGCCTCCAGCGGCGCCTCGATCGACTGCTCGATGGCGATGGCGCGGGCGCGCGCTTCGATGGACGCGGCGTCGCTGCGGACGCGATAGACGGCGACGAACCTCATCGCGCCCCTATCGCCAGGACGGGGCCGGTTTGCAAGCCTTCCCTTCGCGGGAGGCGGCGCGTATAGGAACGCGAAATTCCGTCACAAACAGCGCGAGGGGTCGAGGCGCATGGCTGGTCACAGTCAATTCAAGAACATCATGCACAAGAAGGGCAAGCAGGACGCGATCCGCTCAAAACTGTTCTCAAAATTCGCGCGCGAAATCACGGTGGCGGCGAAGATGGGCATGCCCGACATCAACATGAACCCGCGCCTGCGAATGGCGGTGATCGCCGCGCGGGCGGAAAACATGCCCAAGGACAATATCGAGCGCGCGATCAAGAAGGCGTCCGGCGCCGATTCCGAGAATTACGACGAGGTGCGCTACGAGGGCTATGCGCCCGGCGGCGTGGCCGTGATCGTCGAGGCGCTGACCGACAATCGCAACCGCACGGCGGGCGAAGTGCGCTCGTATTTCACCAAGGCGGGCGGGTCGCTGGCCGAAACCGGCGCGGTGTCGTTCATGTTTGATCACGTCGGCCTGATTGTCTTCGACAAGGCGGCGGCGAGCGACGATGCGATGCTGGAGGCGGCGATCGAAGCGGGCGCGGACGATGTGCGGTCGGACGCCGACGGTCATGAGATCGTGACCTCGATCGAGGCGATGAAGGACGCGCAAAAGGCGCTGGAGGCCAAATTCGGCGAGCCGCGCAAGGCTTCGATTGTCTGGCGGCCGCAGAACACGCTTCTCGTTGACGACGAGGCGGGCGAAAAAATCCTCAGGCTGATCGGCGCGCTGGAGGATAACGACGACGTGCAGAACGTGACGGCGAACTTCGAGGTCAGCGACGCGCTGGTGGCGAAGATGGGGGGGTGATTGCCGAAAAGCGCCGCAAAACCTCACAATTCTTGACATATTCGGTTCAGCCTGCATTCACGAGCCAGGAACAACACTGCTGACAGCAACCAGCAATGGAGGCTGTCATGCGAAAGTTGTTATTTGCTCTGCTCGCCGTTGGAACATGGGCCGCAGTCTCGACATCGCCCGCCGATGCGTCCGGGGGTTGCGGTCCGTACCGCCATCGCACGGTATGGGGCTATTGTCGTCCTCCGGGCGAATGGGGATGGCCGCCGGCCTATGGTGGCTACGCCTTCGTGGGTCCAGGGTGGGGTTGGCATCGTCCCCACTATTGGCATCGACCCTACGGGCGTCATCGGCATTATTGGTGACGTGTTAGCCAGTTGACGCCGGAGGCGCGCCGCCATTCGGCGCGCCTCTTATCGGGTCGCCATGGTTGTCGGCGCGACAGACAATCACAGGAGCGCGCCGTCCAAGTCATCGCGCCGGCCACTCCCAATCCACGTATTCGCCCTCCTCCAGCACAGTCTCGCCGAGCTGCTTTTCCAGCCTGATTGCGCGCGCGCCGTGCTCGCGCAGCGCATCGACCAACGCGGGCGCGTGGCTGACGACGAGGACTTGTCCGCGCGCAGAGGCGGCTGCGATCAACCGGGCGAGCGGCGCCACGAGGTCGGGATGCAGGCTCGCCTCCGGTTCGTTGAGCACCAGCAGCGGCGGCGGGCGCGGCGAGAGCAGGGCGGCGACCAGCATCAGATAGCGAAGCGTGCCTTCCGACAACTCGGACGCCTTAAGGGCGCGCAACAAGCCCGGCTGGCGCATGGCGAGTTCAAACCAACCCTGCGCATTGGCGATCTCGACGGAAGCGCCGGGAAATGCGTCCTCGACCGCGCGGTCGAGCCCCGCGTCGTCGCCGATCTCGCGGATCGTCTGCAACGCGGCGGGCAGGTCGGCGCCGTCGCCGGCGAGCACAGGCGTGTGCGTGCCGATGCGCGGTTGGCGCGCGGGCGCTTGCGGGTCGGTGCGCGGACTATCGTAGAAGCGCCAGCCGCGCATGCGCTCGCGCATCGCCAGCAGTTCGAGGCCGTCGCCGGGCGCAGCGACATGGGTCATCATGCTGTCGAACGGCGCGATCCCGTGCAGCGCCTGCCGCCACTCGCCCTTCTCGGAGCGTAGCCGCACGCTCGGACCTGCGCGCAAAGCGAGCGCGTTGCGGGCTCCCAGCGTCGGGCCGGCCCACAATGCCTCGGCCTTGATTTGCGGATCGTGACTGAATTCCGTCGGCGACCCCGGAACCAGAAGGCCGAGGTCGATGGCATAGCCGTACGCCTCATCGGCAAAGCCGAGCTTGAGGCTGACGGAATGGCGGCGGACGGTTCCCTGGACGGGATAGAGGCCGGTCTTGACGCCGCGCGCGATACTCTCCGGACCGGCCCACAGCGTCGAGGCGAAGCCGCCCTGTTCCGCCAGCGAGGCGACGACGCGCCCCTGCGCCACCTCGGCCATCAGCCGCAACGCGCGGTAGAGGCTCGACTTGCCGGACCCGTTGGCGCCGGTGACGACATTCACGGCCCCGAACTCGAGCCTGAAGTCACGCAGTGAGCGGAAGCCTGAGACGGCGAGCGTGCGGATCATGGTGCGAGCCTCGCAGCCGCTGCCAGCCGCGTCAACTTGAGGGTTGTCAATCTCGGAGGCGGAAAGCTACGCT
>JANYIH010000270.1 GCA_025358745.1 Hyphomicrobiales bacterium
CGCCCCGCGGCCGCGCCTCGCCGCCGCCGAAATTGTGCGGCCCCATGTCCTCGTCGGCCGGCTTGTGGATGCGGGTCGGCATGTTGGCGGCGCGGCCGTATTTGCGCTCGCCTTCGTAGCCCCCGCCCGCCGCCTCGATCGACGCCTGCCGCGCCAGCGGGTCGTCGCCGACGGCGAGTTCCACCGCTTGCAGTCGTTTGATCTCGTCGCGCAGACGCGCGGCCTCTTCGAATTCGAGATTGCCCGCCGCCGTCTTCATCCGCTTCTCCAGATCGGCCAGCGTCGCCTGGAAATTGTGGCCGATGGCGGGGGTCGCCGACAGTCCCGCGTCGACCGTCACGTGATCCTTCTCGTAGACCGAGTTGAGGATGTCCTGAATGCCGCGCTTGATTGACGCCGGCGTGATGCCGTTGGCGATGTTATAAGCTTCTTGTTTGGCGCGGCGACGGTCGGTCTCGTCCATCGCGCGTTTCATCGAGCCGGTGATCCTGTCGGCGTAGAGGATCACCCGTCCGTCGATGTTGCGGGCGGCGCGGCCGATGGTCTGCACCAGCGACGTCTCCGAGCGCAGAAAGCCTTCCTTGTCGGCGTCGAGGATCGCCACCAGCGCGCATTCCGGAATGTCGAGGCCCTCGCGCAGCAGGTTGATGCCGATCAGCACGTCGAAGGCGCCAAGCCTGAGATCGCGGATGATTTCGATCCGCTCGATCGTGTCGATGTCGGAATGCATGTAGCGCACGCGCACGCCGCGCTCGTGCAAATATTCGGTCAGGTCCTCCGACATGCGTTTGGTCAGCGTCGTCACCAAAGATCGATAGCCCGCCAGCGCGACGCGCCGCACCTCCCCCAACAGGTCGTCCACCTGCGCCCGCGCGGGCCGGATCTCGACCGGCGGATCAATCAGGCCGGTCGGCCGGATCACCTGTTCGACGAACACGCCCTGCGTGCGCTCCAACTCCCAATCGCCCGGCGTTGCCGAGACATGCACGGTCTGCGGCCGCATCGCCTCCCATTCCTCGAACCGCAGCGGGCGGTTGTCCATACAGGACGGCAGGCGGAAGCCGTATTCCGCCAGCGTCGCCTTGCGGCGATAGTCGCCCTTGTACATGCCGCCGATCTGCGGCACCGTGACATGGCTTTCGTCGGTGAACACCAGCGCATTGTCGGGCAGATATTCGAACAGCGTCGGCGGCGGCTCGCCGGGGCGGCGGCCGGTGAGATAGCGCGAATAATTCTCGATGCCGGCGCAGGAGCCGGTCGATTCCAGCATCTCCAGATCAAATAAGGTGCGTTGTTCGAGCCGTTGCGCCTCCAACAGGCGCCCCTGCGCGTGCAGCGCGTCGAGCCGCCCCTTCAACTCGCTCTTGATGCCGTCGATCGATTGCAGCAACGTCGGGCGCGGCGTCACATAATGGCTGTTGGCGTAGATTTTCACGAATTCGAGGTCGTTGGTCTTGGCGCCGGTCAGCGGATCGAACTCCGAGATCGATTCGATTTCGTCGCCGAAGAAGGCGATGCGCCACGCCCGGTCCTCATAATGGGCCGGGAACAGGTCGAGCGTGTCGCCGCGCACGCGGAACACCCCGCGCGTGAAATCGCCCAGCGAGCGCTTGTATTGCAGCGCCACGAGATCGGCGATCACCTGTCGCTGGTCGATCTTGTCGCCCGCCGTCAGCGAGAATGTCATCGCGGTGTAGGTCTCGACCGAGCCGATGCCGTAGATGCAGGAGACCGAGGCGACAATGATGACGTCGTCGCGCTCCAGCACCGCGCGGGTGGCGGCATGGCGCATCCGGTCGATCTGCTCGTTGATTGACGATTCCTTCTCGATATAGGTGTCGGTGCGCGGCACGTAGGCTTCGGGCTGGTAATAGTCGTAGTAGGAGACGAAATACTCCACCGCGTTGTTGGGAAAGAAGCTCTTGAACTCGCCGTAGAGTTGGGCGGCGAGCGTCTTGTTCGGCGCAAGAATAAGCGCCGGGCGCTGCGTCGCCTCGATCACCTTGGCCATCGTAAACGTCTTGCCGGAGCCGGTGACGCCGAGCAGCACCTGATCGCGCTCGCGCTGGCTGACGCCCTCCACCAACTGCCGGATCGCCTCGGGCTGGTCGCCCTTGGGATCGAATTCGGAGACGATCTCGAACCTCCTACCGCCCTCCGACTTATCCGGGCGGGCCGGGCGGTGCGGCGTCCAGGTGGGTTGGCCGCGCAGGTTGGGGTCGCCAAGCTCCAGCAATTCCTTGAGCGAATCGATGGTGGCGCCGGCGCCCGTCATGCCGCGCGGGTGTTCGAAAACCGCGGGGGCTTCCGCGCGGCCGGGCGGCTTCTCGACCAGCGCGGGGTTCAGCAGCGCCGCGAGATGCTCGCCGAGCGGATGCACGTCGGGCCGCTGCGCCTTGGGTCGGGATTTGGGAGTTTTGGTCATGCCCCAATATGGAACGAAAGGAGGACGGGGGAAAGGGCCGCCCGCGTTAAACGCCGCTCGCCCAAAGCGCCCGCAGTCCCAGCAATGCACAATCTTCCGGCGCCGGCGCAACGGCGACGCCGAGCCGCGCCCCGGCGGCGATGTAACGCGCCGTCAGCGCCGCCGAGCCGATGGCGACCGCCGTCGCGGCCCCCCGCGCGCCGGCGATGATCTCCGCCCCAATCAGTAGGCCGGACAGATATTCGCCAAGCTGGTCCGCCGGCAGCGTCTCGAACAGGCCGAAGGTGCGCGCGGCGAAGATCGCGTGCAGCAGGTCGCCGGGCCGCTCCAGCGCCCGCGCCGCTTCGACGCCGCGCGCAAAACCCGCGCCGTCCCGCTCCGGCGCCATCATGCGGCCGAGCACGGAATGGGCGCGGAGCACGGCGAACACCTCGCCAGTCATGAACGTCTCGAAGCCGGCGATGCGGCCGCCCTCGACCCGCGCCCATTTCGAGTGGGTGCCGGGCAGCACATAGATTCCGTCGCCACAACCCGCCGCCAGCGCGCCAAAAATTTGCGTCTCCTCGCCGCGCATGACGTCGGGCGCCCCGTGCGCGTCGAGCGCCCGAACGCCGGGCGCGATGCGCACCGCGCCGAACGAGGTCTCTACAACCAGCATCGCCGCCGCGATCTCCGCCAGGCCGGCGGGACAGGCGACATAGGGCGCCTCGCGCCAACCCTGTTTGGCGCCGACCATGCCGCAGGCGAGCACGGGCACGCGGGGCCATGAGGCAATTCGGCCGGCGAGATAGGCTTCGTGCGCCCCCGCCTTCAGCCCAAGCGCGCCCTCGCCGCCGTCGAGCGCATCGAGCGCGCGGCCGTCTGCGTCGGCGAGATAGGCTCGGAAGGCTGATGTGCCCCAGTCGACTCCGATGAAAGCGGGATCGGCCACAGACGCTCCTTCATCGCGGCTCCGAAATGGGCCGCCGAGCGGGCGAGCTTGGCGAGGCGCTGTTTGCCGCGCAAGCCCAAAATCGCCGATAGCGCACAATGCGTGCGGGGGCCGATTTCGCCGCCCAACCCCAATTCGCGCGCCGCCCGCTCCGCCTCCGCCCCGATTTCATCGATCTCATGCGTATAGGCCCAGCGCGCAAGCGTGTAATAGGCGCGCGCCAGCTCCGCGCCGATCGCGAAATCCTGCACGGCCGCCATTTCGCGCACGCGGTTGAGCACGCGCAATTGCGATCCGAGCGCCCGCTCGTCGTGTCTGCGGGTGATGCGGCCGGGGTCCTCCTCCTGCACGTAGACGCCGAGGCCCCCAGTCGAAAAGGCGACGCGCGGGCGGCGCGCGAGAGCGCGATAGATCAGATCGCCGTCCTGGTTCTTGGCGATGGCCAAATCCCAGCCGCCGATCGATCGCAGGAATTCGCGCCGCCAGATGACCGCGCAGGGCGGCGTAAAGAGTTCGCAGAGCCACGCGCGCAGCAGCGTCTCCGGCGCCGTTTCGCGATAACGCAGACGCGGATCGCAGAGTTGGCGCGAGCCGTCGGGATATTCGAAAGCGAAAGGCGCCAGCACGAAGTCGGCCTGCGCATCTTCGCCCGCGCGGCAGGCGGCGTGCAACAGCGGGCCATCAAGATAGTCGTCGGCGTCGAGAAACATCACGAACGGCTCATCGACCTGCGCGAGGCCGGCGTTGCGGCAGGCCGGCGCGCCGCTGCCGGCGGGCATCCGCAGCATCTCCACCGGCAGGTCGGCGACGGCCCCTTCCGCGGCTGGGTCGGGGCCGTCGAACACGACGATCACGCGCGCTTGCCGGGCTACGCTTTCGACACAGCGCCGAAGCGTCCTCGCCGACCGAAACGCGGGCACGACGATGGCGACCTCGTCTTCCTCCATGACCCGCTCCGCCCCTCAACCGGGGGCAGTCTTGAGCGGCGACGGTATGCATGACCTAACGTCAATCGTTAGACATTTAAGCAAGCGACGCTACGCGGGATCAAGGTGAACGAAAGTTTAGTCGCATCAGAGGCGTCAGGCGGGCGGCTCGCCCTCGATCTCGGCCGGCGGGGCGAGCACGATCCGGCGCGCGGTAAAATCGATCTCGGGCGCGGTCAGCTTCGTGAACGGCAGCAGCAGCGTCTCGCCCGAGGGGGGCGTGACTTCGAGGATGTCTCCGGCGCCGTGGTTGAGCACGGATGTGACGCGGCCGAGCGCGGCGCCCTGCGTTGACACCGCCTCCAGCCCGATCAGGTCGTCGTGGTAGAACTCGTCCGGCTCGGGCGCGGGAAGCTGCGAGCGGCGCGCGAACAGTTCGACGCCGGTCAACGCCGCCGCCGCATCGCGCGTCGCCACCCCCTCGACATGCGCGACGAGCATGTCGTCGCGCAGCAGGCGCACGAGCTTGACGGCGAAGCGCCGCGCGCCCGCCTTATCGGTCAAGGCGCCGTAACCGCCGATCGCTTTAGGATCGGCGGTGTAGGACTTGATGCGGATTTCGCCGCGCACGCCCTGCGGCGCGCCGAACACGCCGAGCGCGACGAGCCGATCCAGCACTTACGCCGCAGCGGCGGCGGCGGCGACCTTTTCGGCGGCGGCGGTGCGCTCCTGCGCCTTCTTCTTCGGCTTGGCCTTTTCCGGGTTGTTCTGCGGCTCGCGCTTGGCGGCGCCGACGCTGTCGAGCAGACGCAGCACGCGGTCGGTCGGTTGCGCGCCCTTGGCCATCCATGCCTTCGCCTTCTCGACGTCGAGCACGAGGCGCGCGGCGTCGTCCTTGGCCTTCAAAGGATCGAAAGTGCCAAGCTTCTCGACGAAGCGGCCGTCGCGCGGCATGCGGGCGTCGGCGACGACGATGCGGTAGAACGGGCGCTTCTTGGCGCCGCCGCGGGAGAGACGAATCTTCAGGGACATTTGCTTTTCCTTTTGCTTGAACCGAGGGTTATTTCTTCTTGCCGCCGAACGGGTTGAACCCGCCGCCGAGACCGGGAAGTTTGGGTGTGCCGCCGCCGCCGAGGCCGGGGAAGTTGGCGGGAATATTGAAGCCCGGCGGGGGAGACGCCGGCAGGCCCGGCGCGCCGGGGGCGCCCACCTGCTTTTGCAGGGCCGCTATCTGCTCCGGGCTCGGCATGCCGCCGCCCGGCATGCCCATCATCTGGCCGAGCTTGCCCATCATGCCTTTGCCGCCCTTGCCGCCCATCGCCTTCATCATGTCGGCCATCTGGCGGTGCTGCTTGAGCAGGCGGTTGACCGCCTCGACCTGCACGCCCGAGCCCGCCGCAATCCGCTTCTTGCGGCTGGCCTTGCGCGCGTCGTCGCTGAGGAGATGCGGGTTGCGGCGCTCGCGCGGGGTCATCGAGGAGATGATGGCGCGCTGCTTCTTGACCGCCTTGTCGTCGAAGGCGGAATTGTTGAGTTGCTCCTTCATCTTGGCGACGCCCGGCAACATGCTCAAGATGCCGCCCATGCCGCCCATCTTCTCGATCTGGGCGAGCTGGTTGGAGAGATCGTCGAGGTCGAACACGCCCCGACGCATCTTTTCGGCCATCTTGGCCGCCTGCTCCATGTCGATCTGCTCGGCCGCCTTCTCGACCAGGCTGACGATGTCGCCCATGCCAAGGATGCGGTCGGCCAGACGGCGGGGATGGAAATCCTCCAGCGCGTCCATTTTCTCGCCGACGCCGAGCAACTTGATCGGCTTGCCGGTGACAGCGCGCATCGACAGCGCCGCGCCGCCGCGCCCGTCGCCGTCCGCGCGCGTCAGCACGATGCCGGTGACGCCGACGCGTTCGTTGAAATTCTTGGCGAGATTGACCGCGTCCTGCCCCGTCAGCGCGTCGGCGACCAGCAGGATTTCGTGCGGGCGCGCGGCGTCGCGGATCTCCGCCATTTCCTGCATCAGCGGCTCGTCGATATGAGTGCGGCCGGCCGTGTCGAGGATGACGACGTCGTAGCCTTGCAGCCGGGCGACGCTCTCGGCGCGCCTGGCGATGGTCACCGGGTCCTCGCCGGGCACGATCGGCAGCGTATCGACGCCAACCTGCTCGCCGAGCACCCGAAGCTGCTCCTGCGCGGCCGGGCGCTTGACGTCGAGCGAGGCCATCAGCACCCGGCGCTTGTTGCGCTCGGTCAGCCGCTTGGCGATTTTCGCCGCCGTCGTGGTCTTGCCGGCGCCTTGCAGGCCGATCAGCATCACTGCGACCGGCGCCGGCGCATTGAGGTCGATGGTCTGGCTTTCCTCGCCCAGCATCTCGACGAGGCTGTCGTGTACGATCTTGACCACCATCTGGCCGGGCTTGATCGATTTCACCACCGCCGCGCCGACCGCTTTGGTGCGGGTGCGGTCGATGAACGAGCGCACCACGTCGAGCGCGACGTCCGCCTCCAGCAGCGCGCGGCGCACTTCGCGCATCGCCGCGTTGACGTCTTCCTCGGAGAGGGCGCCGCGGCCGGTCAGCTTGTCCAATATGCCGGAGAGCTTGTCAGAAAGGCTCTCGAACATGGGGTTCGCTCCAATTTTCCGGCGGCGTCGGCCAACGCGAAACGCGCCCGGGGGCGCAACGCGCTGCCGGACGGTGACCGCCCGTATCGAGGTACGAGTCGGCGTTTCGAGAGGGCTTTAGCCGTTCGAAGAAGGCGGTGGGTTAGAGGGGGGGCGGGGGAATGTCAATACGGACCAAACTCGCCTCAGTTTGGCTGAAAAATTGATTGCTCTCTAGTAAATTAGATCGTTCCAAATCCACACTCAAATTTCCGAACTTGTCCGCTATCGCATGTAGCTCTTCCTATCGTCCGGGCAACTCGCACCGTTGACTAGATGCAGATCGCGGCCGTTGCCAACGATAGAATACGCCACGCAAGTGGAAGTTTCGTAACGCGCGAAATCGGGTGGCGGGCCATAAAAACACGAAACAATAACTTCTAATTCGCGTCGACCGACTTCTCCCAGATCCACCAAATCGCCGACCCCAAGCGGCTCGCTATAAGCCGTCAGTGGCTCTTTTTCGTCACTCGCGAACACGAATCTTTGTCCGACATTACTTGTTGCTTGCGGCAGATTGGGTTGGCGAGTGTGGTGTGCGTCATACCAATTCATTCCCGATTGAATTCGCAATAATGCGGGCAATTTTCCATAGTTATCAACTGAAAATTGAATGCTCAATGCCGGCTGACCCGATAGCGGTTGGGGTCGGATTGCGAAGGACTTGGGGTCGAAGGTGATTTTGACGTAGGGCCGAACCGAAGTTTCATTTTGAACGCGATCAGCTTCAGCGGAACGGTTAGCCGCAATTACCGCACGCCAACCGTATATTGCACTAATGACAGCACCAACCGCAGCGACGCTGGTCAATAATACAGTAAGAAACCAATATCGTCGCTCTATAACTCGATGTCTATGCTCTTCAGGATGCCATGTCATTTCGCATTCTCGATACATTATTCCACATTATTTTATAATTAGCTTGCTCTCTGCGTTAATATAGATAACAACTTCCCGTTATTTTTCACTCCCGATACAACATCAAATATCTTCGGCCAAAATTCAATTGCGAAATCACCTCCGCAGGCGCGCGCAAAATTGTCGCTGATTCATCTCCTCCCGTACTCGATCACGAACTACTTGACAATCTCTCTAGGTCGGACGCGCTTGCTGTGGCCCTTCAAAATCGCATTTCCCATTCCGCTTGCAAGAAGCCAAGCTTGCGGGCTCGGAAATGACGATGTCCAGCCGCGTTTCGCCGTTAAGGCACAAGTGTGATTCACACGGCAGGCCTCTCGCGAGCCCACGGATCGCATAGTAATGACTTGTGTCGACCTGAGAACACCCCCAATGTCCCTTCACCGCCAACTCCTCGCCCGCGCGGAAGCGCAAAACCCCGTTCGCGTCGGCCTGATCGGCGCGGGCAAGTTCGGCTCGATGTTTCTGGCCCAGGCCGCGCGCACGCCGGGCCTGCATGTGCTCGGAATCGCCGATCTCTCGCCCGACCGCGCCAAGGCTTCCCTCGCCCGCGTCGGCTGGCCGGCCGAGCGCTACGCCGCCGCCAGCGCAGACGAAGCGCGCCGCACCGGCAAGACCTTCGTCACCGACGACGCGGCGGGGTTGATTGAGGCCGATGGGCTCGACGTGATCGTCGAGGCGACGGGGCATCCCGGCGCGGGGCTGGCGCACGCAGCCCGCGCGCTCGATCTGGGGCGACACGTCGTGATGGTCAATGTCGAGGCCGACGTGCTGGCGGGGCCGCTGCTGGCGCAACGGGCGCGCAAGGCCGGTCTGGTCTATTCGCTCGCCTATGGCGACCAGCCGGCGCTGATCGCGGAACTCGTGGATTGGGCGCGCACCTGCGGCTTCGAGGTGGTCGCGGCGGGCAAGGGGACCAAATATCTGCCGGCCTACCATTCCTCGACGCCGGAGACGGTGTGGGGACACTATGGCTTTTCCGAGCAGCAGGTCGCCTCGGGCGATTTCAACCCGCGCATGTTCAATTCCTTCCTCGACGGCACCAAATCGGCGATCGAGATGGCGGCGGTCGCCAACGCCTGCGGGCTGACCCCGCCCGAGGACGGCCTCGCCTTTCCCCCCTGCGGCGCGGACGATCTGGCCGACGTGTTGCGCCCTCGCGCGCACGGCGGCGTGCTGGCGGGCAAAGGCATGGTCGAGGTGGTGTCCTCGCTGACGCGCGAGGGCGGGCCGGTCGCCCGCGATCTGCGCTGGGGTGTCTATGTCGTGATCGAGGGGCCGGACGACTACGTGCGCCGCTGCTTCGCCGATTACGGCCTGCGGACGGACGCCAGCGGGCGCTACGCGGCGACCTACAAACCCTATCATCTAATCGGGCTGGAGCTGGGGATCAGCGTCGCCAGCGCCGCCTTGCGCGGCGAGGCGACGGGAGCGGCGCAAGGATTTGCCGGCGACGCGGTGGCGGTGGCCAAGCGCGCGCTTGAACCCGGCGAGACGCTCGACGGCGAGGGCGGCTTCACCGTCTGGGGCAAGCTGATCCCCGCGCGGCGCTCCCTCGAACACGGCGCGCTGCCGATCGGGCTCGCCCATGGCGTGCGGCTGAAGCGGACGGTGGCGAAGGGCGAAATCCTGCGCTGGGCCGATGTGGAGATCGACGCCAACGACGCGACCGTGAAAATGCGGCGCGAGATGGAGGCGGCGTTCGGCTAGAGCTGCTTCTCGAAGAACTGATCGGGATAGGGATCGTCGTTGAAGCGGGGTATCTCGCGCCAGCCGCTGTTGCGATAGAGCGCCGCCGCCTCGGGCAGCGCGCTATTCGTGTCGAGCCGCAGCGTGGAGATGCCGAGATCGCGCGCGGCCTGCTCGACCGCCGCCATCAGCCGGCGCGCGAGGCCCAGCCCGCGCGCGGAAGGGGCGACCCAGAGCCGTTTGATCTCGCAACCCTTGAGGCCGACGCAGCCAAGCGGCCGCCCCTCGGACAAGGCGAGGAAAAAGGCGCCGCGCGGGCGGATCATCTCGGCGGCTTGCGGGTCGCGCGATAGCGTCACGTCGAATCCCCCAGCAAAGCGGCGCGCGAGTTCGGCATAATAATGCTCAAGCGCCTGACGCGCGGCGGCGCTGCGCGGATCGGTCTCGACGATCTCGACGCCGCCGAGCGCGCTGGCGATCAGGTCCATCGCGGCGAGCAGCCTGTCGGGATGGGCGAAACGCGAAAGAATTTCGCGAGCGCGGGCGTCCGCGAGGGTCTCGTAACTGCCGAATTCGGCGCGTCCCGAAGCGGTCAGCGAGGCGATGCGGCGGCGCGCGTCGGCGGGATCGGGCGCGGTGACGACCAACCCCTCGTCCTCCAACCCGCGCAGCAGCCGGCTCATCACCGCGGAATCGAGTTTCAGCGCCTCGCGCAGGGCCGACACGTCGTTGCGGCCGCGACCGATCGCGGTCAACACCCGCGCGGCGCCAAGCGGGCGGCCGCGGCCGAGATAGGAACTGTCCAGCGCGCCGACCTCCAGGGTGACGGCGCGGGCGAAGCGGCGAAAACGGTCGATGGCGTCGGGGCGCATATTACCTGACTTAAGTCAGGCAATGCCGCGGGTCAATCGGCCCGGCCGAGCCAGCCCGGCAGATCGGCGAAGCCTTCGAGCGCGGCGAAACGAGGCTCGTCCAGCGGCGCTTCCCCGCGTTCGCGCGCCCATTCGAATTCGTGGGGGATATGCAGGGCGAAAGCGCCCGCCGCCAACGCGGGCAAAATGTCGGAGCGCAGCGAATTGCCGACCATCACGGCGCGGGACGGCGCGGCGCCGTAGCGGGCGAAGATCCTCGCATAGGTCGCCGGGGTCTTCTCGCTGACGATCTCGACGCCGGCGAAATGATCGCCCAGGCCCGAGGCGGCGAGCTTGGCTTCCTGATGAAACAGATCGCCCTTGGTGACGAGCACCAGACGCGCCTGAGCGGCGAGCAACGGCAGCGTCTCGCGGACGCCGGGCAGCGGTTCTATGGGATGACGCATCAGGTCGCGTCCGATGGCGAGGATTTGTTTGACCGCGCCGGCGGGCAAGGCGTCGCCGACAATGTCGAGCGCGGCCTCGACCATCGACAGCGTGAAGCCTTTCACGCCGTAGCCATAGAGGTGGAGATTGCGCTCCTCGGCTTCGACCATCCGCGCCTCGGTATAGGCGGGGTCGGCGAAGGGAATGAGCAGCGCGTTGTAACGCCGCGCGGCGTCCTGGAAGTAGCTTTCGTGGCTCCAGAGCGTGTCGTCGGCGTCGAGGCAGATGAGTTCTATTCGCACGGGGGTCTAACCGGCGTCCTCTTCCTGCAGAATCGCGTCATAGCCCCACAGGCGCTTGACGTGGCGCATCACCTTGTCGCGGTCGCCCTCGGCGAGCGGCACCCTGTTGCGACGCCGGTGCTTGAGAATCAACTTGCGGTCGCCCAGCAGATCGACGTCGACAATCTGAATGTCGGGATCGCGCGCGGCGACGTCATAGGAGTCGGCCAGCGCATTTCGCACGCGGCGATAGCCCTCGGCGTCGTGGATCGCGTCGATCGCATATTCGGACTCGGAGGCCTTGTCGGTCAGCACGAACAGCTTGAACTTGCGAATGAGATGCGGGCTGAGGAACTGGCGCACGAAGGATTCGTCGCGATAGTTGGCCCAGATCTCCCGCAAGGCGCCGCGCCAATCCTCGTGGCCCGCGAGTTGGGGGAACCATTCGCGATCTTCCGGCGTGGGCGCGACGCAGATGCGCTGGATGTCCTGCATCATCGCAAAGCCCAGCGCATAGGGGTTCATGCCGCTGTGATGGGGATTGTCGAAGCCGGTCTGATACACGACATTGCTGTGGCTGTGCAGGATTTCCAGCAGCGCGCCTTCGGAGATCAGGCCACGATCGTACATCTGGTTGACGATGTGGTAGTGTACGAAAGTCGCGCAACCCTCGTTCATCAGCTTGGTCTGGCGCTGCGGATAGAAATATTGCGAGACGTTGCGCACGATCCGCAACAGCTCGCGCTGCCACGGTTGCAGGATCGGGCTGCTCTTTTCCAGAAAGTAGAGCAGGTTTTCCTCGGGCAGGCGATGGCGCAGGCTGCGCTCGGCGGCTTCGAGTTCCGCCGGCGTGGGCTCCTTGCTCTTCGACAGGTTCGGCACCGTGCGCCACAGATCGCTGTAGCTCGCCTCTTCGTTGGCGAGCCGCGTGCGGCGGCGCGCCTCATATTCCGACAGCTTCAGCTTGTTGGCGCGGCGATAGCGGAACACGCTCTGGTTTTGCAATGCATGCGCCGCATCGAGCACGGATTCGACCGCCTCCTGGCCGTATTTCTCCTCGCATTCCGAGACATAGCGTTTTGAGAATTCGAGATAGTCGAGAATGCCGTTGGGATCGGTCCATTGCTGGAACAGATAATTGTTCTTGAAAAAATGATTGTGTCCGAACGCGGCGTGCGCGAGCACCAGCGTCTGCATCGCCATGGAGTTCTCCTCCATGTAATAGCTGATGCAGGGGTTGGAGTTGATGACGATTTCGTAAGCCAGCGCCTGATAGCCCTTGCGATAGAGCATTTCGTCGCGCACGAACCTCTTGCCGAACGACCAGTGCGAATACATCAACGGCATGCCGACGGAGGAATAGGCGTCGAGCATCTGTTCGGCCGAGATCACTTCGATCTGGTTGGGAAACACATCGAGGCCGAGATCGTTGAGCGCGATGTCCTTAACCGCGTCATAGACCTCCTGCATCAGCGCGAAATCCCACTCCGCGCCTTCGAACATCGGCTTGGCGGCGCGCGGCCGACGCAGCGTCTCGTTCATGGCGTCCCTTTCTCGCGCTGGCGCGCGAACAATTCGCGGAACACGGGATAGATGTCGGCGGGGTTGGAGACTTTGCGCATGGCGAAATTGGGCGCAGCTTCCGCCAGATCAGCATAACCGCGCCAAAGCTCCTTGGAATCGCCGCCGCTCCAGTGCGAGGAAATGTCGCGATCGGCGATCTCGATATAGGCGAAATATTGCGTCGTCGGCAGGATCGCCTCGTTCAGCAGTTCGACGCAACGCTCGGTGTCGCCGCCGGAATTGTCGCCGTCCGACGCCTCCGCGCAATAGACGTTCCACTCCGCCGGCGAATAGCGCTTGTCGCGGATTTCGGCCATCGCCTCAAGCGCGGTGCTGACGACAGTGCCGCCTGTCTCGCGGCCATAGAAAAACTCGTGCTCGTCGACTTCCTTCGCTTCATGCGTGTGCCTGATGAACACAATGTCGACGCGCTCGTATTTGCGCTTGAGGAACAAGTGCAGCAGGATAAAGAAGCGCTTGGCCAGGTCTTTCTCACGTTCGCCCATCGAGGCCGACACGTCCATCAGGCAAAACATCACTGCCTTCGCGCGCGGCACGACGACGCGGGTGAATCTGTTGTAGCGCACGTCGATCGGATCGATGAAAGGAATGGAGCGCTGCAGATGTTTGGCGCGCTTGAGTTCGACGCGCAGCCGCAGCTCCTCCTCCTTCAGCGCCTCCGTCTCCGGCGCCTCTGCGATCTCCGCCAGCCGGGTCTCGAGGCGTTCGATCTCGGATCGGCTGGGGCGGCGCAACGCCAGCCTACGGCTCAGGCTGTGCCGCATCGTGCGCAGCACGTTGAGATTGGGAATCAGCCCGTCGGCGGAATAGCCGGCCCGGCGCGGCTCGGCGAGTTTGGCGTCCTTCAGCGAAGCCTTGATGAGATCGGGCAGTTCGAGATCCTCGAACAGCAGGTCGAGGAACTCCTCTTCCGACAGCGCGAAAGTGAAGGCGTCCTCGCCGTCGCCATCCTGCGCGCCCTGCCGGCCGCGACCACCCTGCCCGCCCTTGGGCTTGTCGAGCCGGTCGCCGCTGACGAACTCCTTGTTGCCGGGGAGCACGCGGCTCCGGTCTCCCCCGGAATCCGCGTCGTGAAACATCGGTTCGTTGATGCCGTCGGTGGGGATCGACACCGATCCCCCCTTGGCGGCGTCGCCAATAGTGCGCTCGCGCACCGCCTTGTCGACCGCTTCCTTGATTCGCGCGCGCGTCCTCTTGAGGAAACGCATGCGGTTGCCGAGACTTTTATCGCGCGGATTGAGGCGCCGGTCGATGAACTGGGGCATCGGTCAAAGGTCCTCGATCGCGCGTCACCCGGCCTTGTTGACGCGCATGTACCATTCAACCAGCCGGCGCACCTGTCGTTCCGTGTAGCCGCGCGACTTCATCCGCTCCAGGAATTCCGCGTGCTGCTTCTCGGTTTTGGAATCCTGCTTGGCGCCGAAACTGATAACCGGCAGCAGTTCCTCGACCTGACTGAACATACGCTTTTCAATCACCTCGCGGATCTTCTCATAGGAGGTCCAGGACAGATTCTTGCCCTCGTTGTTGGCTCGCGCGCGCAGCGCGAATTTGACGATCTCGTTGCGGAAATCCTTCGGGTTGGCGATGCCTGCCGGCTTTTCGACCTTCGACAGTTCGGCGTCGAGAATCTTGCGATCGAACACCTGGCCGGTGTCGGCGTCCTTGAAATCCTGCTCTTCAATCCACGCATCGGCGTAAGCGATGTAGCGATTGAACAGGTTCTGACCGTATTCGCTGTAAGACTCGATATAGGCCTTCTGGATCTCGCGGCCTATGAACTCGGCGTAGCGCGGCGCCAGCAGCGACTTGATGAAATCGAGATAGCGCTCCTCGACCTCCTTGGGATATTGCTCGCGCTTGAGCGCCTGCTCCAGCACATACATCAGATGCACGGGATCGGCCGCTATCTCCTCATTGTCGTAGTTGAATGTCTCCGACAGCACCTTGAACGCAAAGCGGGTGGAGATGCCGGTCATGCCCTCGGAGACGCCGGCCGCCTCACGATATTCCTGAATCGATTTGGCCTTCGGGTCGGTGTCTTTCAGGTTGTCGCCGTTATAGACGCGCATCTTCGAGTAGATCGGCGAGTTCTGATGTTCCTTCATGCGCGAGAGCACGCAGAAGCGGGCCAGAATCTCCAGCACTTCCGGCGCGCAGGTGGCGCCGGCGAGGTCGCTGCCTTCCAGCAGCTTGTGGTAGATCATCGCTTCTTCGGTCGAGCGCAGGCAATAGGGCACCTTGACGACGCAGATGCGGTCGAGGAACGCCTCATTGTTCTTGTTGTTCCTGAACGTCTCCCATTCCGATTCGTTGGAATGGGCCAGAATCACGCCCTGATAGGGCAATGCGCCAAGATTTTCCGTGCCCGCGTAATTGCCTTCCTGCGTCGCTGTCAGTAGCGGGTGCAGCACCTTGATTGGCGCCTTGAACATTTCGACGAATTCCAACAGGCCCTGCGTGGTGCGGTTGAGGCCGCCGGAATAGCTGTAGGCGTCAGGATCGTGCTGCGAGAAATTCTCCAGCTTGCGGATGTCGACCTTGCCGACCAGCGCGGAGATGTCCTGGTTGTTCTCGTCGCCCGGCTCGGTCTTGGCGACGCCGATCTGGCGCAGCCGCGAGGGATAGAGTTTCACGACCGAGAATTTCGAGATGTCGCCGTCGAGTTCGTCGAGCCGCTTGGCGGCCCAGGGCGAGCAGATGCCCGTCAGCTTGCGCGCGGGAATGCCGTATTGGCGTTCCAGCAGCGCGCCCATCGTCTCCGGCCGGAACAGACCGAGCGGCGATTCGAACACCGGGCTCAACTCTTCGCCAACCGCCAACACATAGATCGGCTGGGTCTCAACCAGCGCCTTCAACCGCTCGGCGAGCGAGGATTTGCCGCCGCCAACCGGCCCGAGCAGATATAGAATCTGCTTGCGTTCTTCGAGCCCCTGCGCGGCGTGCTGGAAATAGCTGACGACGCGCTGAATCGTATCCTCCATGCCGAAGAATCCGGTCATGCTGGGATAGATCTTGATCGTGCGATTGAGGAAGGTGCGGCCGAGCCGCGAATCCTTGCTGGTGTCGATGATCTTGGGCTCGCCGATCGCCGCGATCATGCGCTCCGCGGCACTGGCGTACATGGTTGGATCGTCGCGACAACCGTCGAGATACTCTGATAGTGACATCGTCACGCGCCGTTCACGCGCGTAAGCCGAGGAAAAGAGCCCGAACACGTTCGAGCCTTTCGCTTCATTGCGCGTCCCGCCGTTGGAAGGACTCACGAAAGCTGTAGCCGCCATGGCGTTCATCTCAAGCTCCGAAATGGTAGTCATCCTTCTCCAGAGTTCAACGTGAGATTGAATACCTAATTAAAGGTTAAACTTTGTCCCGAACTGATACAGTTGGTCAGACGCAACCCGTCGGTTGGCGCGGCCCGCCCGGCTAGGCCCTTGGAATCAGCGGCCTTGGAGGCGCCAGTGCGGTCAAAGGGAAAGTCCGCCTGCTGTCGCTAGGTCGGCGCCCCATCGACCGCAGGAAAACTCAAACCCGAACCCTTTGCAAGCGCATTTACGGTCTGCAAAGCAAGCGGCGAGCCAAGTCAGAGGGCGCCTCAGCCGCCGCCCAATACACCCTTGGCGGCGCGATCGACCGCAGCGGCGTATCGCCGCGCGCAGTAAGCTTCGCCCAAGGCTCCGAGCACGATTCCCCCGGCGTCGGTCACGACGAGCTGGTCTGATTCGGCCGCCTCGAAGGCGTCGAGCGCCTGGCGGATGTTCTGGTCCGGTTTCAGCGTGCGGTCTTTCAGCCGCGCGAGCGGCGCCACGGGGTCGGAATCGGCGCCCGCCGCATGCGCCTCGGGCGTGGAGACGACGCCCTGATAGCGGTTGCGCGCGTCGACCAGCGCCACATAATGCGAAGAACCGAGGGGATGGGCGAGCCGGAACGCGGCGAGCGTGGACTCCACGGGCATGGTGTGAATCTTGGAGTCCATCATCCCGACCACGAGGATCGTGCGCACCCAACCCACGTCATGCGCCCCAGTGATGTCCTCGCCGCGCAAATGCAAGCGCCAGGTCGAGAACGAATAGCCGAAAATCGCCCGCGTCATTAATTGGCTGGCGATGCAGGCGGCAAGCACCGGACCCGCCAGGGCGACGTCGCCGGAACTCTCCAGCACGAGAAACGCCATCGTCAGCGGCGCGCCGACGATCGAGGAGCCCAGCGTCGCCATCCCCGCGAACAGGCAGGCCGTCTCATTGAGATGCAGCCCTGGCGCCGCCAAAGCCGCGACGATGGCGTAGAGCTTGCCGAGCAGCGCGCCGACATAGAGCGAAGCGAAGAACAGCCCGCCGCGAAACCCGAAACCCAGGGCCACCACCGAGGCGGAGGTCTTGGCCAGCAAAAGCGCCAGCAGGGTGATCAGGCCGAGCTGGGCGGCGAAATCCATGTGCATGGCGCCGTGGCCGGCGGATAGGGTCTCCGGGGTGAACCAGGCGAGGCCGGCCAGGAGTACGCCGCCGCTAGCTGGCCGAATCCATCTTGGTCCCGGCGCGCGCGAAACGGCGGAG
>JANYIH010000279.1 GCA_025358745.1 Hyphomicrobiales bacterium
TGCTTGTAGAGCGTCAGCGCCTCGCCATAGGCCGCACGCGCCGCGTCGTTGCGCCCGAGCTGGCTTTCCAGATCACCGAGGCCACGTTGCACATTGGCCTGTCCGAGCCGATCATCGACCTGCTTGTAGAGCGTCAACGCCTCGCCATAGGCCGCACGCGCCGCGTCGTTGCGCCCGAGCTGGCTTTCCAGATGGCCGAGGCCGCTCTGCACATCGGCCTGTCCGAGCCGGTCATCGACCTGCTTGTAAAGCCTTAACGCCTCGCCGTAGGCCGCGCGCGCTGTGTCATTTTGGTCGGCCATATAGGCCGCCGTCGCTTGCGCAAGCTTCTTGTCCGCCTCGCTCTCCCCGGCAGGGGAATGCGAGACGCTTTGGACCAACGTCACGATCCATCCGGCGCCGGGCCGCTTCTTGATCTCCTCCCAGTTCCACCAGCCGAGGCCCAGCGCAAACAGAACCACAATCGACACAGCGCCGAGCGTGCCGTAGCGCTGGCGCATTCGGCGAAAGCCGGCCTCTTCGCCTTCCAGCCGCTTGCTGAGGCCATCGAGGAGGGTTGGATCGGACTCCGGCATGTCCCGTCCCGTCACAATCGCAAAATTACAATTTATCACAGTTTTCCGGCCCGGCATTCTTGCCAACCCTGCGATTCTATATCGCAAGTCCGCTTTTTTTCGCGCCTCATTCACAAACCGCGCCCTGTACTGAAACCGGCCGGCTACGCCTCGACCCGCCCGCTCATCGTCGCCGCGCCGCTCGCCGAAATCACCCGCGTCTCCAGCCCGTCGCGGCCCTCGATCGCCTCGACGCGGAACGGCGCGCCCGAGATCAGCGGCGACAGGCCGCGATAGGCGAAACGTCTCGGCGCCCGCCCTAGCGCCTGGGCGGCGGCGTGCAACATCAGCGTCGCCTGCATCGGCCCATGCACGACGAGGCCGGCATAGCCCTCGACGCCGGTGGCGTAGGGGTGATCGTAGTGGATGCGGTGGCCGTTGAAGGTCATCGTGGAATAGCGGAACAGCAGCGTCGGCGTCGCCTCGACGGTGAAGGCGGCGAGCGCGCGGGCCGGCGGCGCGGGCTGGGGCGCGGCCGCCTCGCCCGAGGGCGAGCGATAGACAATGTCCTGCCGCTCTTCGAGCGCTGTCGCGCCGCCGACCTCGTAAATGTGCCGCAACGTGACGAAGGCGAGCGGCCCGGTCGCGCCGGTCTTGAATGCGATGTTCTCGATCCCGCTGGTTTTCACCACCTCGTCGCCGACGGCGAAGGCGCCGGAATAGGTCAGTTCGCCGCCGGCCCACATGCGGCGCGCGAACGGCAGCGATGGCAGGTGCAGGCCGAGCCGGGGATGGCCGTCCGGCCCCAGATTGGACGCCGGCTCCAGGTCGGGCGCCAGCATCCAGTGAAGGCCGAGCGCGGCGCCGGGGAGGTCGGCGAGATGGGGCGCGAAGGTTGCGGCGAATTCGGCGGCGAGCCGGGGTGTCAGAATATCGCGGCGCTGAGCGGTGCGACCGATCCATTCGGTGAAAGATTGTCCGTCGGGCGCGACCGCGCTCACCGGAACGCGCCCGCGAGATCGCGCGCGGAGAGCCGCTCCAGCCCGGCGACCGTCCGCCACAGCCGATCTGCCGCTTCGGCGCCGATGAGGGCCGCCGCCTTGGCGCGCAGCCCCTGTTCCAGCGCGGCGGCGGGCGTCGGCGCCGCGAGGTCATGGGCGAAGGTGAAACGGCGACCATCGTGGGTCGCGATATCGACCGCCGCCGCCGTGTCGCCGACCGCATCGTCCCCCGTCACGCCAACCTTCGGCCAGAACGCGACGAGCCGCTCGTCGCGGCACAGCGCGTCGGTGTAGACGGCCTCCGAGGCGGTGTCGACGCCGCCAAGCGTCATTGCCGCCGTCATCGCATAGCTGAACTTGGCCTCCAGCCCGGTGCGCGGTTGCTTGATGTTGCAAACCTTCAGCCAGCGCGGGCTGACGCGAATGGCGACCTGCGCCGCGCTCTCCAGCCCAAGGTCGTGCTCGCGCCGGCCCTGGCGCAGGGCTTCGAGCGTCGCATGCAGGCCGTGGCAGCAGGCGTGCAGCTTGTGCTTGACGTCCTCGAACAGGAAGCCGGTCGGACCCCATGCCGCGTCCTCGAACGCCTGATCGACATGGGCGTCGATGAACCCCTGCGGGCCGCCGACGCCGTCATCGCAGGACAGGAAGCCGCGCGCGGCCAACGCCGCCGCCTCGACGCCGTTCGACGCGGCGATGCCGGCGTTGAACGGCTTGCCCATCGAGCCGAACTGAGATTTGAGCCCCGAGGCGCGGGTCGCGACAAGGCTCAGCGCCTGACGGGTCTCACCCCGCGCCAGCCCGCGCACGCGCGCCGCCGCCACCGTCGCGCCAAAGGCGCCGGCGGTCGCGGTCTGGTGGAAGCCGCGATCGTAATGCGGCCGGCCGAGCACAATTCCGATCCGCACGGACGCCTCGGCGCCGATCAGCAGCGCGTCGAGCACGGCGGCGGCGGAAGCGTCGACCTCCTCGGCGACCGCCAGCGCCGCCGGCAGCACGGCGACGGTGGGATGGCCGACATGGGCGAAATGCGTGTCGTCGTAGTCGAGCGCGTGCATGATCGTCCCGTTGGCGAGCGCGGCGGCGCGGGCGGGAAGCTTCGCACTGAGCCCGACGACGGAGGCGACAGGCCGGCCGCCCTCGTCGGCGACGAGATCGCGCACGATGCGCGCGACCGGCTCGCTCGCGCCTGCCCGCGCGACGGCGAAACCGTCGAACAGCGAGAACCGCGCTATCGCGCGGGCGCTCTCGGGAATTGCGGCCTCGGGCCGCGCGGCCAGATCGAGCAAAGCGTCAAGCGTGCGGGGCGCGAGCATGGGACGACCTCAGGCGTAGGATTTCGGCAGGCCGAGCGCGCGCTCGGCCAGGAAGCACAGGATCAGATTGGTCGAGATCGGCGCGACTTGATACAGCCGCGTCTCGCGGAATTTGCGCTCGA
>JANYIH010000299.1 GCA_025358745.1 Hyphomicrobiales bacterium
GCTGTGGATGCGTGCGAAGCCGGCGCCAAAGCCTGCCGCCGCGTCGCTGGTTGAACTCGCGCTCGCGGTCGGATTGGGCGTGCTCGCCGACCGCAAGCGGAAACCGGACGGCGCGTGAGGCCGCTTGACTCTGTCTCGCGCGCCCTGCCACTATCCCTGACCAATCGGTCAGAATATCGGGAAACGCCGCGTCGGCGCGGTGTTCTGCAACAGGGGGAGTTTTGCATGGGCGTTCGCAACGTCGCCAAATTCGGGTCCGTATTGCTGGCGGGCGTCGTCGCCTGTGCGGCGGCTTACGCGGACGCCGTGAAGCCGGCAGTGATTTATGACCTCGGCGGCAAGTTCGACAAGTCCTTCAACGAGGGCGTGTTCAACGGCGCGACCAAGTTCGCCAAGGACACCGGCGTCGCCTTCCGCGATCTGGAAATCCAGAACGACGCCCAGCGCGAGCAGGTGTTGCGTAAGTTCGCCAAGGACGGGTTCAGCCCGATCCTGATGCCCGGCTTCTCCTGGGAGACCGCGCTAAAGAAGATCGCTCCCGAATTCCCCAATGTAAAGTTCGCCATCATCGACGACGTCGTCGATCTGCCAAATGTCCAGTCGCTGCTGTTCCGCGCCGACGAGGGTTCGTTCCTGGTTGGCGTGATCGCCGCGACCACGTCCAAGACAGGCAAAGTCGGGTTCGTCGGCGGCATGGATATTCCGTTGATCTCGGCGTTTGGTTGCGGCTACGCGCAGGGCGTCAAGCACGTCAACAAAGACGCGTCCGTGATCGCCAACATGACCGGCACGGACTTCCATGCCTGGAACGATCCGGTGAAGGGGGGCGAACTCGCCAAGTCGCAGATCTCGCAGGGCGCGGATATCGTGTTCGCGGCGGCGGGCGCGACCGGCCAGGGGGTGTTGAAAGCGGCGGCGGACGCCGGCAAATTCGGCATCGGCGTCGACTCCAACCAGGACAACCTTTTCCCGGGCAAGGTGCTCACCTCGATGCTGAAGCGCGTCGATGTTGCGACCTACGACACGTTCATGGCGGCCAAGGACGGCTCCTGGAAGGGCGGGGTGCATGTGTTCGGCGTCAAGGACGGCGGCGTTGGCTATGCGGAGGACGAATGGAACAAGGCCATTCTGTCGACCGACGCCAAGAAAGCCGCCGAGGCGGCCAAGGCCGACATCATCTCCGGCAAGATCGTCGTGCACGACTACATGTCGGACAACAAGTGCCCGGCGTGAGGAGCTGAAACCGTTTCCCGCCCGACGTTCGCGTCGGGCGGGATAGCTGAAGCGGCGGGCGGGGGAGCTTCGTGACCGACAACAGGGGCGCGGCGCCGCCGGCCATCGAATTGATCGGCGTCGACAAGAGCTTCGGCCCGGTTCACGCCAACAAAAACGTCAACCTGCGCGTCGAGCGCGGCGTGATCCACGGCATCGTCGGCGAGAACGGGGCCGGCAAGTCGACTTTGATGTCGATCCTCTATGGCTTCTACGAAGCGGACGCGGGCGAAATCCGCGTCAATGGCGAGGTGGTGCGCATCCGCTCCTCGCGCGAGGCGATCAGCCACGGCATCGGCATGGTGCATCAGCATTTCATGCTGGTGCCCCCGCTCAGCGTGCTGGAGAACGTGATGCTGGGCGCGGAGGGCGGCCCGCTGCTGGCGCGCGGCGCGGCGGCGGTGCGCGCCAGACTCGCCCATCTGGCCAAGGAATATGCGCTGGAGGTCGATCCCGACGCGATTGTGGGCGACCTCTCGGTCGGTTTGCAGCAGCGCGTCGAAATCCTGAAAGCGCTGGTGCGCGGCGCGGAAATTCTCGTGCTCGACGAACCGACGGCGGTGCTGACGCCCTCGGAGGCGGATCAACTGTTCGAAATGCTGCGCGTGCTGAAATCGCAGAACAAAACGATCGTGTTCATCACCCACAAGCTGCGCGAGATCATGTCGCTGACCGACCGCGTCTCGGTGATGCGGCGCGGCGAGATGGTGGGGACGTTCGAGACGGCTGCGACCTCGCCGCCGGAACTGGCCGACGCGATGGTCGGGCGCAAGGTGATCCTCAAGATCGACAAGGGCCCGGCCCATCCCGGCGCGGTCGTGCTGGAGGCGCGGGCTTTGAGCGTGCAGGACGATCGCGGCGTGACTCGGCTGAGCGATGTGTCGTTCACGCTGCGCGCCGGCGAAATCCTCGGCATCGCGGGCGTCGCCGGCAATGGGCAATCCGAATTGCTGGAGGCGCTTTCCGGCATCCGGCCGCTGAGCGCGGGCGAAATCTGGCTCAACGGCGCCGTCCTGCCCGCCTGGGCGCGCGAACCCAAGGCGATGCGCCGCCACGGCGTCGGCCATGTGCCGGAGGACCGGCACCGCGTCGGCCTCATCATGCCGTTCGAGGCCTGCGAGAGCGGCATGCTCGGCTTCCACGACGAGAAGGTCTATGGCGCCGGCGTGTTGTTCGACCGCGCGGCGATCGTCGCCGACGAGGCTGCGAAGATGGAAGCTTACGATATCCGCCCCCGCGCGCCGCTGTTGAGAACCGCCAATTTCTCCGGCGGCAATCAGCAGAAGATCGTGCTGGCGCGCGAGATCGAGCGCAACCCGGCCGTGATCCTGGTCGGGCAGCCGACGCGCGGGGTCGATATCGGCGCGATCGAATTCATCCACAAGCGCATCGTGGCGATGCGCGACGCGGGCAAAGCCGTGCTGCTGGTGTCGGTCGAACTCGACGAAATCTTCGCGCTGGCCGACCGTATCGTCGTGCTGTGCGGCGGCCGCGTGACGGGCGAGCGCCGGCCGGAGGAGACCAATGCGCGCGACCTCGGATTGCTGATGGCGGGCGTCGCGGAGCGGGCGGCATGAGCGGGGTCGAATTTCACTTAGGGCCGGACGTTCTCGGCGGCGCCCCCCTCCCTTTCCCTCCCCCCCAAGGGGGGAGGGGACGGCAGGCGTTTGAGCAAGCCGATCGTTGGCGAACCCGCTGCGGAATTGGCGCGTGAGCGCCCCCCACAAACCGTTGCCCGGCTGGGCCGATGTCGCGCTGATCCCGCTGATCAACGTCGCCGCCGCCTTCATCATCTCCGGCCTCGTCGTGCTCGCCATCGGCGAGAACCCGATCGAGGCGGTGAAATTGCTGGTCGGCGGCGCGCTCGGCAATCTCGAAGGGATCGGCTTCACGCTCTATTACGCGACCAGCTTCATCTTCACCGGGCTGGCGGTGGCTTTGTGTTTCCATGCCGGCCTGTTCAACATCGGCGTCGACGGTCAGGCCTATATCGCCGGGCTGGGCGCGGCGCTGGTCGGGCTCTATCTGCCGCTGCCGGGCTATTCGCAGGCGATCGTCGCCATCCTCGCGGCGGCGCTGTTCGGCGCCGCCTTCGCGGCGATCCCGGGCTACCTCCAGGCCAAACGTGACAGCCACATCGTCATCACGACGATCATGTTCAACTATATCGCTTCGGCGCTGATGGGCTATCTGCTCGTGAACGTGCTGCGCCGGCCGAGGCAGATGAATCCCGAAACGCAGACGTTCCCGCATGGCGGCACGATCCCCCAGCTCCACGAATTGCTGAAACCGTTCGGCGTCGAATGGCCGGTGACGCCGCTCAACCTGTCGTTCTTTCTTTCGCTGATCGCGGCCTTCGTCGTCTGGCTGCTGATCTGGCGTACGCGGCTCGGCTACGAGATCCGCGCCGTCGGCGTCAATCCAACGGCGGCGGTCTACGGCGGCGTGTCGCCGGCGCGCATCACGATCGTTTCCACTTTGCTGTCGGGCGCGCTGGCAGGCGGGCTGGCGGTCAATGTCATTCTCGGCGAGGAGCATCGGCTGGTGCTGGAATTCACCGCCGGTTTCGGTTTCGTCGGCATCGCGGTGGCGCTGATGGGTCGGGCGCATCCCGTCGGGATCGTGCTGGCGGCGATCCTGTTCGGCGTGCTCTATCAGGGCGGGGCGGAGCTGGCGTTCGACAAGCCGAAGATCAGCCGCGACATGATCGTGGTGATTCAGGGTCTCGTCGTGCTGTTCGCGGGCGCGCTGGAGCATATGTTCCGCCGGCCCGTGGCGGCGCTGCTGGCGCGCCGCGTCAGCCAGCCGCCGATCTGAGGGCGCCATGGAGATCTTCGACTCCCTCGTCGTGATTTTCGCCTCCGCGATCCGGCTCGGCGTGCCGCTGATTCTGGCCTGCATTGCGGGGCTGTGGTCGGAGCGCTCCGGGGTGGTCGACATCGGGCTCGAAGGCAAGATGCTGACGGGCGCCTTCGCGGCGGCGGTGGTCGCCACCTTCACCGGCAGCGCCTGGGCGGGGCTGCTGGCGGGCGTGACGGCTTCGGTGGCGGTTTCGTTGATCCACGGTTACGCCTCGATCGACCAGCGCGCCAACCAGATCGTCTCCGGCACGGCGATCAACATGGTCGCCGACGGCATGACGGCGCTGATCGGCAATGCGATCTGGAGCCAAGGCGGGCGCACGCCGCAACTGCCCGACAGCGCCCTGTTTCAGCCGATCTCGCTGCCGTTCGAGGCCGCGCTCGCGCCCGTGCCGATCCTCGGGCCGATATACAGCCATCTGATCTCGCATCACGATCTCATCACCTATTTCGCCTTCGCCATAGCGCCGCTGACCTATTGGGCGCTCTATTCGACCAGGTTCGGCCTGCGCCTGCGCGCGGTCGGCGAGAATCCGGCGGCGGTCGATACGGCGGGCCTTTCCGTGCGCGGCCTGCGCTATGGCGCGGTGATGATCTGCGGCGTGCTGGTGGGCCTGTCTGGCGTCTATCTCTCGCTCGCCCAGGCCGCCTATTTCCAGCCGCATATGAGCGCGGGCAAGGGCTTCATAGCGCTGGCGGCGCTGGTGTTTGCGAAATGGCGGCCCTGGCCGGCCTTGGCGACCTGCCTGCTGTTCGGCTTCCTCGACGCGCTGTCGATCCGGATGCAGGGCGCGGTGATCCCGGGTCTCGGCGAGGTTCCAGTGCAGGCGATCCAGGCTTTGCCCTATGTCATGACGGTCGTGCTGCTCGCCGGCTTCATCGGCAAGGCGATCCCGCCCAAGGCTTCCGGGGTTCCCTATGTCAAGGAACGTTGAGGCGTTGTTCGCAGCGGCGAAACAGGCGTTCGACAACGCCTACGCGCCCTATTCGAACTTTCCCGTCGGCGCGGCGGTGCTGACGCCGGAGGGCGAGATATACGCGGGCTGCAATGTCGAGAACGCCGCCTACCCGCAAGGCGCCTGCGCCGAGGCCGGGGCGATCGCGGCGATGGCGCTTAGCGCAAGACGCCGCATCGCCGAGGTTCTGGTGATCGGCGGGGGCGCGGGGCTTTGCACGCCGTGCGGGGGCTGCCGGCAACGGCTGCGCGAATTCGCTTGCGCCGAGACGCTGATCCATGTCGCTGGACCCGAGGGGGTGCGGGCGAGCTTCACGCTGGCGGAATTGTTGCCGCACTCTTTTGGGCCGGAGAATTTGGGGTCAAGCAAATAGGTTGTGCCGACGATCAGCACGTTCTACGGCATTGTCATCGCCATGTATTGGGGCGATCATGCCCCGCCGCACTTTCATGCGCTCTAAGGCGAGCACGAAGCGTTGATCGAAATCGGCGCGCTAGCTATTATACGAGGAAGCCTGCCCCGCCGCGCGCAAGCGCTGGTGTTGGAGTGGGCTCGAGATCATCGAGAAGACCTGCTTGGGAATTGGGACTTATGCTCGCGAAATCAGACGCCATCCCGGATTCCGCCGCTGCTCTAGCAATCCAGCCGACGCCTCGTTCCCCCTGGCGGGTCGTGAAAGTCGATGCGCTTGCGAACTATCGCTTGGCGCTCACCTTTCGCGATGGGCTGGAAGGCGTCGTCGATATGAAGCGCCTGATCTTCTCGCCGCTGGCGGGCGTCTTCGCGGCCTTGCGCGACGAAGCGCTGTTCGCCCAAGTTCGAGTCGAGACCGGCGCTCCCCTTTGGCCCGGCGAGATCGATATCGCGCCAGATGCGATCTACGACGGCCTGAGGTCGAGCGCGACCCGCGAATATTGCGTTTGAAGCGCCCGTCATCAGCGCGCGACGGTCTAACCCCCGCTCGGACGCGGAACCTTTTCAAAATAGCTAGCCTCCTCCGCGCTCTCGAACGTAATGGAAACTGTGTCGTTCATGTCCCACCTCTTCTCGCCCCTCGCGCTCGGCGGCCTGACGCTGCCCAACCGCATCGTCATCGCGCCGATGTGCCAATATTCGGCCGACGAGGGTTCGGCTGCCGACTGGCACCTGATCCATCTGGGTTCGCTCGCGCTGTCGGGCGCGGGGCTGCTGATCCTGGAGGCGACGGCGGTCTCTCCGGAGGGGCGGATCACGGCGCGCGATCTCGGCCTCTATAGCGACGCCAACGAGCGCGCGCTGGCCCGCGTGCTCGAAGCGGTCCGCAAATATTCGTCGATGCCGGTCGCCGTTCAGATCGCCCACGCCGGGCGCAAGGCGTCGACCGCGAGGCCCTGGGAGGGCGGCTTGCAGGTCAAGTCCGATGCGCCGGGCGGCTGGATCGCGAGCGCCCCTTCCGCTCTGGCCTATGGGCCGGGCGAGGAGGCGCCGGCAGCGCTCGACCGGGCGGGGCTCGCCAAAGTGCGCGAGGATTTCGCGGCCTGCGCGCGCCGCGCCGACCGGCTCGGGCTTGAGGGAATCGAAATCCACGGCGCGCATGGCTATCTCCTGCACGAGTTCCTGTCGCCGATCGCCAACCAGCGCGACGACGAATATGGCGGCGGGCTGGAAAACCGGATGCGCTTCCCGCTGGAAGTGTTCGACGCGGTGCGCTCGGCGGTCGACCCGCGCAAGCCGGTGTGGATGCGGCTTTCCGCGAGCGACTGGGTGGAAGGCGGCTGGACAGTCGAGGAGACCATCTTCGTGGCGCAGGCTTTGGAGAAGCGCGGCGCGGCGGCGACGCATGTGTCGAGCGGCGGCATGTCGCCCAAACAGGCGATCAAACTGGGGCCGGGCTATCAGGTCGGCTTCGCAAAGGCGGTGAAGCGGGCCACGACAGCGCCCGTGATCGGGGTTGGCCTGATCACCGAGCCGGAACAGGCGGAGGCGATTCTTGCCGCCGGCGAAGCCGACGCCATCGCCATCGGCCGCACGGCGCTATACGATCCGCGCTGGCCCTGGCATGCGGCGGCGAAACTGGGGGCGGAGGTCAATGCGCCGCAACCCTATTGGCGCTCGCAGCCGCGCGAGTTGCCCAACCTGTTCGCGGGGGCCAAGATCTTTCAGCGATGAGCGGCAGGACATTTGCATCTCACGCCGAGAACGCCGACAAATGACGCCATGACCGACCGACCCGCCCGCGCCGAAATCTCGTTCCGCTTTCGCGGCCGCGACGTTTCGCTGAAAGGCTTTCCGCCCGATCGCATGCTGCTCGACTGGCTGCGCGAGGAAGCCGGCGCCAGGGGCACGAAAGAGGGCTGCGCGGAGGGCGATTGCGGCGCCTGCACAGTGGTGCTGTGCCGGGAGCGCGGCCGCTGGGCGTCCTACGAACCCGTCAATGCGTGCATTCTAATGCTCGGTCAGATCGACGGCGCCGAGTTGCTGACGGTGGAGGACCTCGCGCAGGGCGAGAACCTGCATCCCGTGCAGCAGGCTCTGGTCGATTTCCACGGCTCGCAATGCGGGTTCTGCACGCCGGGCGTCGTGATGAGCCTGTTCGCGCACTACCATGATTTCGGCGACGCCGCTTCGCGCGAGAGCGTCAACGCGGCTCTGGCGGGGAACCTTTGCCGCTGCACCGGCTATCGACCGATTGTCGAGGCCGCGCTCAGTGTGATCGACGGTCGGCCAAGCGATCGGTTCGACGAGGACGAACCCCAGCGGGTCGCCGCGCTGCAGGCGCTGCCGAGCGGCGACCTGTTCGTCGGCGATCAGACAAGCTTCTTCGCGGCGCCGGCGACCGAGGGGTCGCTGGTTGCGCTCTATGAAGCCCATCCCGACGCGGTGCTGCTCGGCGGGGCGACCGATGTCGGCCTCTGGGTGACGAAACGGCTGCAACGGCTGCGCAAGATCATCTGGCTCGGCCGGATCGCCGCGTTTAACATGAACTTGAGCGATGGCGATGGCGTGAGGCTCGGCGCCGGCTCCAGTCTCCAGGCGGCGTTGGGCCATCTGGCCTCGATCCATTCCGATCTCCTTGTCATAATGTCGCGCTTCGGTTCGTGGCAGGTGCGCGTCAGCGGCACGGTCGGCGGCAACATCGCCAATGGCTCGCCAATCGGCGATCTCGCGCCCGCGCTGATCGCGCTGGAGAGCCGCGTCGAGCTGCGCAAGGGCGGCGTCTCGCGCGAAATGCCGCTGGAGGCGTTTTTCCTCGGCTATGGCAAGCAGGACAGGCGCTCAAGCGAATATGTGCGGTCGCTGTATGTCCCGCGCCCGAGGCCGCATCAGGCCTATCGCGCCTATAAGGTCAGCAAACGGTTCGACGAGGACATTTCCGCCGTGATGGGCGCGTTCCGGCTCGATCTCGACGGGCGGCGGGTGACCGCCGCTCGCGTCGCTTACGGCGGCATGGCGGCGACGCCGAAGCGGGCGGCGGCTTGCGAGGCCGCGCTGATCGGCGCTTCGCTCGACGATCCCGCGACGTGGGAAGCCGCCAAGGCGGCGATTGCGGCCGATTTCACCCCGCTCTCGGACATGCGCGCCTCGGCCGCCTACCGGCTTACCGTCGCAGCCCAGCTTGTGACGCGCGCGCTGACCGAAATCTCCGGGGCCGCGGTCCCGACCCGCCTCGGAGAGTTACGTGCCGCTGAGTAAACCCACCGAAATTCCGCGCGTGCCGCTGGAGCGCGAGACCCAGGTCGTGCACAAGCCGCACCCGCACGATTCCGCGCGGCTGCATGTGCGCGGGATGGCGCCCTACATCGACGATCTGCGCGAGCCCCAGGGGATGCTGCATCTGGCCGTCGGCGGCGCGACGGCGGCGGCGGGGCGGCTCGTCTCGCTCGATCTGGCTGCTGTGCGCGCCGCGCCCGGCGTGGTCGCGGTGCTGAGCGCCGTCGACATTCCTGGCGCCAACGACATCGCGCCCGCGTTCAAGGACGAACCTTTGTTCGCGTTCGACGAGATTCTCTACCACGGACAGCCGCTGTTCGCCGTGGCGGCGACGGAACGCGACGCGGCGCGGCGGGCGGCGAAGCTGGCGCGGATCGAGATCGCGGCGACCCCGCCGGCGCTGAGCGTGGAGGACGCGCTCGCCACGGGCGCGCGCGTGCTGCCGGACTACGAATTCGGGCGCGGCGACGTCGAAGCGGCGCTGGCGGCGGCGCCGCATCGGTTGGAGGGAAAATTCGCCATCGGCGGTCAGGAGCATTTCTATCTCGAAGGCCAGGTGTCGTCGGCCTCGCCCGGCGAGGGGCGCGAGATGAATGTGCAGGCCTCGACGCAGGACCCGACCGAGGTGCAGCACATCGTCGCGCGCATCCTGGGCATTCCCGACGCGTTCGTGAACGTGGAGACGCGCCGCATGGGCGGGGGGTTCGGCGGCAAGGAGAGCCAGGCCTGCGCCTGGGCGGCGATGGCGGCGCTCGCCGCCCATGTCACCGGCGCGCCTTGCAAGATCCGGCTCGACCGCGACGACGATTTCATCCTCACGGGCAAACGCCACGCCTTCCGCGACGATTGGCGCGTCGGGTTCGACGCGGACGGCCGCGTCAGCGTCTACGAGGTGGCGCTGAACGCCAATTGCGGCTGCTCGGCCGACCTTTCGCCGGGCGTGGTGGATCGCGCGATGTTCCACGCCTCCAACTGCTACTATCTGCCGGTCGCGCGCATAGCGTCGCGGCGCCTCAAGACCAACATCGTCTCGGCCACCGCGTTTCGCGGCTTCGGCGGGCCGCAGGGCATGATCGGGATCGAGCGGGCGATGGAGGCCGTGGCGCGCGACACGGGACGCGACGCGCTCGATGTCCGCCTCGCCAATCTCTACCGGCCCGGCGCCGACCAGACGCCTTACAACATGAAAGTCGAGGATTGCGCGACGCTGCCGGCGATCCTGGCCGATCTCGCAGCGTCCAGCGATTATCGCGCACGGCGCGAGGCGGTGCGGGCCTTCAACGCGTCGAGCCCGATTCTGAAGAAGGGGCTGGCGCTGACGCCGGTGCAGTTCGGCATTTCCTTCACGCTGATCCATCTCAATCAGGCCGGCGCGTTGGTGCATGTCTATTCCGACGGTTCGATCCAGCTCAATCACGGCGGCGCCGAGATGGGGCAGGGGCTGTTCACCAAGGTCGCGCAAGTCGTTGCCGAAGAATTCGGCGTGCCGCTCGACTTCGTGCGGATCACCGCCACCAACACCGCCAAAGTGCCCAACGCCTCGCCGACTGCCGCCTCTTCGGGAACCGACATCAACGGCATGGCGGCCAGGATCGCGGCCGGCGAGGTGCGCGCGCGGATGGCGGAATTTGCGGCGCAGGGCTGGGGGCTGCCGCTGGCTGAGATCGAGTTCCGCGAGGGGCGGGTGTTCGGCGGCAACGCCTCGATGAGCTTTGGCGAATTGGCGAAGGCCTGCCGTCTCAACCGCGTCGGCCTGTCGGCGGCGGGCTATTACAAGACGCCGGACATCTCGTGGGACCGGGCCCATGTGAAGGGCAAGCCGTTCTTCTATTTCGCCTATGGCGCCTGCTGCGCCGAGGTCGCGATCGACACGCTGACGGGGGAGTCCCGCGTGCTCGGCGCCGACATTCTGCATGACGTCGGCTCGTCGCTGAATCCGGCCATCGACATGGGGCAGGTCGAGGGCGCGTTCATCCAGGGCATGGGCTGGGTGACGACGGAGGAACTGGTCTGGGACGGCAAGGGGCGGCTGACGACGCACGCACCGGCGACCTACAAGATCCCCGTCGCTTCCGATACGCCCGCCCGTTTCAACACGCGGCTCTATCTGCGGCCGAACGCGACGGAAAGTCTCTATCGCTCCAAGGCAGTCGGCGAGCCGCCGTTCATGCACGGCATCGCGGTCTTTTGCGCCCTGCTCGACGCGGTGCACGCCTGCGCGCCGCGGGGCCATGCCGACCTTGCCTCGCCGGCGACGCCGGAAGCGATCCTCAACGCCATCGCATCGCTGCGATGAGCGCAACCCGTCAGGATTGGAGCGAGGCGGCGGAACGGCTGGCGCATGGGCAGGCGCGGTTGGTCGATCTCTGGGGCGACGCGGGCGAGGTTTGCCTCGCCATCGCCGAACCTGACGTGCGGATCTTGCGGCTCGCCTGCCCCGATGGCGCATTTCCTTCCGTGGGCGCGGCGCATCCGCCCGCGATCCGGCTGGAGCGGGCGCTGGCCGACCTGCACGGGCTTGCGCCGCGAGGCGCGGGAGATGCACGGCCCTGGCTCGACCACGGCCGCTGGGGACTTGCCTCCCCGCTCGGCGGCGCCGCGCGCAGC